>CAVKWQ010000030.1:0-20414 GCA_963660385.1 Muribaculaceae bacterium | reverse complement strand
GTCGTTATTAAAATAAGGAGTAGATACTGGACAGAAACCTTCCAGTATGACCTTTTAGATAACAGCACAGCAAACGACCCAATTAATGGACCCCGTACAGAAACACTACGGGATGCCGCCTAGCGGTAAGGGCGGCAATTCAGGATGCCCTCTAATTTATTTTTTCCCCCCACCCCGGCTAGGGCCCGGCACGGTTTAATTGCTATAATAAAATTATGTCCGCAAAAAAGATTTCCACTCCTATAAAAAAAGCCCCCATTAACCCGTTCGGGGCGTTTATCCGTAAATGCTTGCCCGTCGTGGCCGGCTGGATGAGCCTGCTTGTCAGCATTTCCTTTTTTACCGGCACGTACGACACCGCCCAAGTAAAATTAACCCTGCTCCACACGGGGGCAATCGTTTTGTTAGGCTTATGGGCCGCGCTTAAAGTGGCCGAGTGGAAGAGCCCGTTCACACGTCAAAATTTCCCGTTTTTGCTCCCAATACTGGCGTACCTAGGGTGGAATATTCTTTCTTTTATATGCGGGCCCTTTCATTTGGAAAGTGCCGAGGAATTTATCCGCCTGCTGATGTACGGCGGGATAATGTTGTTAATCGCCACCGAATTTACCCAAAAAGATATCCGCACGCTTACTAAATTTATTGTTATTGCCGCGTGGATTTCGTTCGCCTATGGGGCCTTGCAAATAGTGGACGGATTCTTGCCGGGAGCAGATTTCCTGCCGTGGCGGGGCTTTTTTACGCGCCGGATTTTCTCCACGCACGCAAACCCGAACTTCTTTGGCGCGTTTGTAGTGTTTGCCTCGTGCGTAACCTGCGCGCAATATCTGGCTACGCGCAAAAAATCCCTGCTGGTGCTTTTGGGGTTGGGATTAGTGGAACTATTTTTCACGGAGAGCAAGGGCGCGTGGCTGGCGTACGGGGTGGCCGCCGCGGTGGGTACTTTTTTATTTACAAACCGCCTTTTTCCCACTAAACACATTAAAAAATTAAACCTCGTAGCAACTGGGGTTCTCCTCTGCGCGCTTGCGCTGGCCGGGGTCTATACGGCCAAGCGTTTCCAATCGGTCAGTTTCCGCTCGTTTACGTGGCTTTCCACCTTTGAAATGGTGCAAGATTCCCCCCTTATGGGCACGGGGCCGGGCAGTTTTAAAATTATTTATCCGGCCTATAAGCGCCCGCAAATTTTTTATATTGAAAACTCCCACAACACCGAAACCCAACACGCCGAAAATGAATATTTGGAGCAATGGGCCACGGCGGGAACTGTCGGGCTGGCAATCTTTTTGTGGATGTTAATTTTTGTTTTTACCAGTGCGTGGAAAAACTTGCACCCAGTGAGCCAATTATCCGCCGAAGAGCGCGAGCGGATTTTTTACCTGCTGGGCTACGCGACGGCCTTGGCGGGCCTAATGGCGCACGCGTTTGTGGATATCAGTTTGCGCTTTGCTTCCAGCGGACTCTTTTTTGCGGTGTTTATCGGGGTGATTATCGCCTTATCTAACCCGCCGCAGGAAGACAACGCGGACGAAAAAATTTGCTTCTCTGCGCCTTGGCTTTTGTGGGCGGCCCGGGTGGTGTTAGCAGTAGCCTTGGCCTACGGAGCGTGGCAAGTGTTAGGCGAATTTAAAGAGATTTCCGGCGCAATGTCCGCCCGCAAACTGGGGGACGGATTTCTAATTTGCTGTGCGTGGGGCGTGCTTGTATTTTGCGTGCTGGGCGTGTGCTATGTGTATTTGCGCAGTGCGTGGACGAGCCGGGCGGCGCGAACGAGTCTGTTACTGGCGGCCACGGTGCCGGGGCTGGTGTGGTTTTATGGGCTTTTTCAGGCGAACCATTATTACAGTTTAGGCGTGCGTTTGGTGCAAATAGGTAATGCCGAAGGGGCTCTGCCATATTTTACGCGGGCGGTTAAATTAAACCCGCTTTTGACGGAATACCGCCAATACCGCGCCAATACCTTTGCCACCACATTGGATTTGACCACGCAGTTTTCCCCCGCCCGGGGCGATACGGACACGCCGTCCAACGATTACGCACGCGCGTTAAAAGATTTTGCGTATGTGCTTAAATACGCACCCAACCACACGGCATTGCATCAAAGTACGGGGCAGTTGTATTATGCAATGGCGTTGCGGGCCTCGCAAGGCGCGGCACAGGCCAAAAGCGCGGACGAATTTCAACTGTACAGCCAAAATGCGCGTGATAATATGGAGCAGGCCAAGCGCGCCTTTCAGCGTTCACTGGTGCTGGACCCGGTCAATGCGGAAACATACCTCTTTTTGACGAGTATCGCCCTAATGGAGCGCAACCCAGCGCAGGCCCAAGCGTGGATAGATGTTTACAAGCGTGGGCCCAAAGGTGTAACAGAAGAAGAATTTTTGGAAAAGAACCGCCATAATCCGCGGATGAACGCGCTGGAAGCGCAAGTGCAAAAAATGCGCTTTTCCGTCGGGAAATAAGAGAGTATGTGCAAAGTTTCCCGTTTTTTTGTAGAATATATACGTTAGAAATAAACAATTTGCAACGCCAAGATAGCTCAGCTGGTAGAGCAATCGCTTCGTAAGCGATAGGTCCGGGGTTCGATCCCCCGTCTTGGCTGATTTCTTCTGTATGGCCTTTTAGCAATATAAACTTGTTAAAAGGCCATTTTTATCGTCGTAAAATCATAATTGAAACAAGCGGAAATAACGGACCTGTAAAGCAGTAGCGTTGTCAGCAAAATGTCAGCATAAATGTCCACTATTTTACGACCTTATTTGGCAATTTCCCGCACGCTACCCGGCAGGGGATGCCTGTCCGTTGGCAGATGCACTCCGCAAAATAGCGGTCGTATTCGGCAAAACGGCACCGTCGGCGCAGGTTTTTCCCCCGCTGCATATGGGCGGCATACGCGGCAAACTTGCACTGTGGGCCGCTACGTTGGGCCCCCAGGCCCCTACTCTCTCCCTCCCCCTCACTCACAAATCTCCTTAAAGGCTACCAAGGCCCGCAGGTTTTGCTCATTTAAGGCTTCAATGCCCGCGTCCTGGTAATCAAACCGCACACGGCACACCGCCGCATTACTTTTTATGCTCGCGCAGCCTAGCAAGCAAATCCACCCGGTTAAGGCCAGCCACACGGCGCAATGTTTCATCCACCCTTGCATTTTCACGCTCCTTTGATTTCAAAGCCTCGTTCTCTGCCACGCGGCGCCCGGAGCGGTATAGTACCGCCCCGAGCCCCGTCAAAGCCGCTACACATACCAAAATCGTAGCGTAGAGCATTATTCCTCCTTGGGTTCCGTCGCGGAAGGCTCTTTATCCGCCGTTTCGTAGCCCGTTTTCTTTTTAAAGAGTGCGGCCGCCGGCGCAAAGCACGGCCCCCAGTCGGTCAGCACATCGTAGAACTTAGCCAAAAAGGCGTCGTCCTTTTCGGTTTTGGTCAGTTTGGCCAAAGCCAATACCACGGGTTGAAGCACCATCAGCGTCAAGTACGCCCCGCCAATCACTACAAGCACCGTCATTAGTGCGGGCACTTTTTCGGCCAGCACGGCTACATATTGCACTACGTTGGGTAGTATTTCCATCATTTTCTTTTCTCCTTGTGTTTATTTAACTACTTGATTTTTTCCCATTTTGTATATACAATATAATTATGAAACATATACGCTTTGAATGGGACCCTAAAAAAGACGCCATTAATATCCGCAAACATAAAGTATCGTTTGAGGAAGCCAAGACCGTCTTTTACGATGATAACGCCCGTATTATTGCGGACCCGGACCACTCCGAAACCGAAGACAGGTTTATCATTTTGGGTCTTAGCCAGTCGCTTAAACTATTAGTAGTTTGCCATTGCTACCGGGCACAGGATGAAATTATCCGTATTATTTCCGCCCGCAAAGCGACCAAAAACGAAAGTAAATCCTATGGGGGCAACTTATGAAAAAAGAATATAATTTCACCAATGCAAAACCAAACCCGTATGCCGCCCGTTTGCGCCGGCAAATCTCTATCCGCCTAAATGTGGATACGATTGAATACTTTAAAAAGACCGCGCAAGATGTTGGCGTACCGTATCAAAAATTGATAAATATGTACCTATCCGATTGCGCCGCCAAGGGGATAAAACCTACCTTGGTTTGGAAATAATCTTTCTTTGGCCCCCGTCTGGGGGCCTTTTTAATAGTTCCCCACGTTCTCCTATCCCTCTATGGTTATTTCCAGTTCTTCCCCCTTATCCACCGCCTCTTGCAACTTTTCGCACAAACGTTTTTCGGTGGCCCGGCTGCCTACCAGCCGCCCCTTAATTTGGTTAAATCCCACCAGAATACACCCCTCTGTATCCGCGGCACAGTTCCCTGCGTGAATCCGCACTCCCGTAAAACCGGGCACTTCCAAAAGCAAGGGCAGTACACGCCCAAACCTAGGCGACTTATTTAATTCCAAGCCGTATGTTCCCGCTGGCACAGCTGTTTGCCCGGGCACCTTTACGCCTGCCGGGCGGACGGTATCTTCCAGCGTATCGCAAAAGTATTTCCCGTCCAAGAATAGCCGCCCGATAGAATAATTTTCCCCGCAAAAAATGCGTTTAATAACGATGTTCATTTTGCACCTCCGTAATTCTGTGGTGTGCGCTCGCGCAGGAATCTTCCACGCGGGCCACCCGTTCGGGCAGCCCGGATAGAATAGGCATTTTGGCTTCCACACTGGCCACGCGGCCTTGCAGGTTGTTATATTTGTCCTGCTTGGCGTCCAAGCGGGCAATGTCGCGGCGGATAGCACGCAATTCGGCACAAATCACGCCCACCGCTCCGGCCAAGGTTAGCAACTCTTGCCAAGAAATCCCCAGCAGTTCTGGTGTCATTTAAGCCTCCTCGCCGTCCGCTTGCAGTTGTACGGCGGGTACGGATACATCATAGACGCCCGCGTCAATATCGTCCTTGGCAAAGGCGTGTTCGTTGCCCATACAAACCGTTTTCCCGCCCACGTTGCGGTTTAGGCAAAGCACTTTATCGGCTACAAAGTCAAATACGCACCCGTAAGACAAGCCCGTACAAGGCGCCGCCGCCAATCCTACGCCATACTGGTAATTGTCCGCGTACCGGTTCAAGCAGGCCACCTTCTGCCCTTTATGGTACAGGTATTCGTCGCGCCACCAGTAATAACTGTATGCTTCTGTTACCGAGCCAAAAGGGGATAATTTTTTAACGGTAAACATACCCGTCTGGCTATCCACTTCAATTTGGTTGCTAGTATCCCACGGCGTAATATACTGGTAGGTATTTTCGCCCAAGGCCTTTAAGATAGGCGTTTGCAATCCGGGTACTCGTATATCCACAGAAGAACCTCTGTTATAATTGATATTGCGCACATACTGGAAAGAGAACTCTCCCTCAAAGGCTTGTTTTACTGGGTTGTATAATTTGACTGTAATGCTCAGCGGGGCGTTGCTTGTGCGCTCGTTAAACGTATCAAACGACACGCAGACAAGCCGCTTTAAGGGCAGGCAAGGCACCATATTGGTAGTGTTCAAATAAGCCATATTCAAATACGATAGCGCAAAATCGTCGTCCGTTTCGGTAATGGTAACTTTGAGGGTATAATTCTGCTTCATAATCAGCGCTTGGCGGCACGACCCGTCAATAAACATAGAGGCCACCCAGCCATAATAGGTGCCGTCCACAGATATAGTTTTAACCGTTCCCGTTTCGGTATTTACCACCGCCACAATCCCGGGTTCCTTTTGATAGAGAATAAATTTCCCGTCGTCAGAAATACAATGTACCGAGCCATATCTGGCGCCGGTTCCCGCGTCGTATCTGGGCACGGCGGAAATATCCACATCCTTTACAAAGGCAAAGGTTTTAGCGGCCACATTTACGGAATAGATTTTAAAGGTGTTTGCGTCGGGGCTAACGGCTAAAAGCGTTTCCTGCGGGTTGGTACGCAAACTGACGGTTTGAATGTAGGAGGTTCCTACGGTCAGTGCTTCGGTGTGGGTGGCGGCGGCCAGCATATCGCCCAGGGAATCATACTCCCCATACGGCACATAATATAACGTGCCTTGGGTAAATACAATCCGGTCCCCGCCTACCAAAAAGTTTTGCGCCCAATAGCCAAACCCGGAAAAATCCACCTGCTCCACATCGCGCGTGAGCGTACCTACCACCAGGTTGCGCTCGCCCGCTACGGGCAAATTGTTTAGGGCGTCGTTCATTTGCAACAGGGTACTTTTGGCAGAAATATTTTGCGCTCCCTTAGCGGTTAAGGTTTTGGCCAACATTTTTTTGCCCAAACTCACATCAAAGGCCAGTTCGCTTAATGCCCCGTTGGTTAAGTCCTGCGCCACCTTTTCGGTCAGGGCGGACACGGGCACGCCCTGCGCTTCGGTTTTGTCGGCCTGCGCCACGGCCAAAATGTCGTTGTCGTTGATTGTAACGGCCCGGTCCAATTCGTTAATTTGTTTAGTAGTTGCCATATTATGCTCCTTTCGTCAGTTTCAAATTTTTAAGTTCTTCCCAGCCCGTAAACACGTTCAGGGCACCGCAGTCCAATTCCGGCAGCATTTGGCCGAAAATGCGGCTGCTTGCAGCCATTTTACGGGCTGTATAGTCCACCCCAGCCTTGGCTGTTTTCCCGTCAAAAAAGGTAACCGTGCTTGTGCCTTGGCCGGTTTTTAGGCCATAGGTAATTTGGGTAGCCGTCAAATCCACAAACCCCTTGCTCCAATAATTGCTGTTTAGCGAGAGGTTATCAAACCAAAACGGTACGGTACAGGCCACCTTGTCGGTGGAGTTCAGTTCAAACACGCGCGTATAATCCGTGCCCGAGCCATTAAGGCGGTAATCCAAATAATACGTACTGCCCGTAAATCCGGCCTTAAAATCGTATATTTCGCCGTCCACAGGCTTTAACGATGACAGGGCCGTATTTAGGTTCCAGGAGCCGCCCGAAGAGGATAGAAACAGCCGGAAATATCCGCCTTCCGTAGCCAGGCACGGGGCCTGATAATCCGTCCCGCCGGAGTAGCCGAATACCACCGGGAAAGCCCCACCGCCTGTTTTGTATTGGTAAGTGGTTTTGATTTCCCAATGTTGGGCCGTTGCCAGCGGGGCCACCTTGGCCAGTTGAATGTAGGACGAGGAATCCACGCACGCATAGCAAATATGCTTCTCTGCACCCGTAGAATCCAATAGCGTGAAGGTTTTGCCGTTTATGCTTACCGTCAGTTTTACGCCGTCCTGTTTTAAAAGCACATTGTTCCACCCGTCCGTCAGGGCCGAGGCAGGCAGATATTTCCATTTGGGCAACTCTTCCCAGGGGAAATAAAGCCCCAGTTTTTCCCCCTCACTCTTTACACGCACCATACCGGGCACTTCAAACAGGTAGCGCGTACCGCTGGCAAAGTAATCGCGGCTTACGGCAAACTGTATTTCAAAAGGGCTTGTGCCCAAAGTCTCGCCGCTTACCTGGTCGCTTATCACTTGTGGGGTGGTATTGTACCCCAGAAAGTAATTACGCCCGGCCGTTAGATACACTTCGGGCTTAGCCAGCAGATACTGGTTATAATCCGGGGCAAAGAGTACCAGTTTCCTATTGAAATAGGCGGTACCGTATTCCTTACCGTTTAAATATACTTTTACATATCTTTTACCGTTCAATGCTATTGTCATAATTCTTTACCTTTTTAAATGCCGTCATTCCCGAGTGCCTTAGTCGGGAATCCGTTGTTATAAAACTCGGCCGTCGTCCTGAACTGCCGCCCTTACCGCTTGGCGGCACCCCGTAGTGTTTTTGTACGGGGTCTATCAATAGGTTTTCAGGACCTACCTTTTAGGTAGTTTTCTGTTGCCGTTAAAAACACTAGCGTCATTCTGGAAGGTAGCCGACGCGGAGCGTTCCAGAATCTGTCGTTTTCCTCTTGGGCCGTTCGCCGTGGCCCTTTGCTTTTTGCCGTCATTCCCAAGGGTCGCCCTGCCGTCATTCCCGAGTGTCGTAGTCGGGAATCCGTTGTTATAAAACTAGGCCGTCATTCTGAACTGCCGCCCTTACCGCTTGGCGGCACCCCTTGGGTTGTTTTCTGTTGCCGTTAAAAACACTAGCGTCATTCTGGAAGGTTGTAGTCCAGAATCTGTTGTTTTCCTCTTGGGCCGTTCGCCGTGGCCCTTTGCTTTTTGCCGTCATTCCCGAGTGTCGTAGTCGGGAATCTGTCGTTGCCGTTATCAATAAAGCCTCACACCAACTCTTCCTCAATAAGCGATAATTCCCTATTGGGCTTTACGCTCAGCGCATCCCACTCTGCGCGGGAGTATTCCCGCACGGAAATAAACCCGCCATTGTGTTTAATCAGGCCCTCAATGGCGTTGGCGGCCACAATCCACGGGTAGTCATACTGGGCGTCCTCATCGTGCAGGCCCATACAGGGCACAAACGTAACGGCACTTTCTACAAAGTTTCCCTCCACACGGTAGTTCTGCCCTTTCTTTACGCGCAGGGTGGTAGCGTTGCCGGAACCGTTGTTGTGTTTACTCCAATCGCTTGCGTTTATTTTTATGGCTTTTTCGTCCAATACCACATTGGTATAACCGTTTTCCCCATAGTTGCGGGTAAACACCACTAAGTAGCCGTCCTGTTTGGCTGAACCGCTGTTGGGCACCGTTTCAGCCTTTGTATAATCGGGCGCGGTAGCGGAAACCAGCGCCCCGCTGCTGGCGGCGTTGCGCTTATAAACGGGCAACCGCAGGTTTCCCTCTCCCTCGTCGTCCAATACATAAAACAGAACCGTACCGTTTTGCGCCAAAAGCGCGTTGTACTCGGTCTTTAATTTTTGCAACTCCGTGTGTGCGGACACAAAGTTGTATAGGGCAGGCCAAATGCTTTTGGCGTCCGATACCAGTTGCCCCGTCCAGGCGGGCAAGGCCCCCACGTTATCAGCAGACAGAGCGCTTTGGCTTTGGTAAACTTCGCCGATTTGTTTGGGGATAAAGGTCTGCGCACTTTCCTTGGCTTCTTTGGCGCTGGCCTCGGCAGAGGAAGCCGCCGTTTGGGCGGTTTCGGCAGCCAGCGCGGCGGCCTGTGCAACTTCGCCTCCCGGCATTGTCAGCGTGTCGGAAAACATAAAAACCAGTTGGTCGCCGGCCGTAAGCGGCGTGTTAAAGGTTACGGTGTCGCCATAGTCGTCCCCACCCTTGGCAAGTTCCGGGTCCACCACTTCCACATAGTCTTTGTCCGCCCCGCGGCGTACCAGTTTGCCGTTTACAAACACTTTAAGCGTATTTCCGTCCGCCTTGTAGGATTCGTGCAGTTTTACGCTTGTCAAACTGCCGTTATAGTTTAAAGCGGGCGTGCCGGCGTCGTAATACTCCACGGTGGCATATAACTTTTCGGCCTGTTCGTAGGCTTCCACAGCAGCCTTAATGGCCTTCTGCGCTTCTTCTGATGCCTTATCGGCCTGTTCCATAATGTCGCCATAGAGCGCGCGCATATCGCTAACCAAACTATCCACGGACGGAGTGCCCTCGTCCGCCACCCCTACGGACACGGTACGCGTTAAACGCTCCCGTATTTCCTGCGCAATCATTGTCAGTTTGTCTAAGGATTTTTCCAAACTCTCTTTATGAAGTACCGCCTGTTGAATAAGGTCATTTTCCTGCGTAGGGGCCGTTTGGCGGAAAACCGTCAGCCGTGCTCCCTTGGATAGGGGCTCCCCTGCGTCCTTGGGATAGGTCAAAAACGCGCCGGACGGGTCCACCTGCACTCGGTCCGTCAGGTCCGTTTCCGCCCCGCTTTCGGCTGTCAGCAGAACGCGCACATCCGTTTCGTTTAAAAACGGGAACGGGATTTCAAAGCGGCGGTTTTGTCCGTCGCCTTGGTAAGTTACTTTTGTTACAGTGGTAGAGATACTCATTTCCTTGCTCCTTTTTTGTTGTCCTTCCCGGGGTTTTCCCCTCTTTTGTCATTCCCGAGCGTCTTAGTCGGGAATCCGTCGTTATCAATTAGCCGTCATTCTGAACTGCCACCTTTACCGCTTGGTGGCACCCCATAGGGTGCGGGAATCCGTTAAGGCCGTCATTCCCGAGTGTCATAGTCGGGAATCTGCCGTTATCAATTAGCCGTCATTCTGGAAAGTCGTAGTCCAGAATCTGTTGTTTTCCTCTTGGGCCGTTTGCCGTGGCCCTTGTTTTTAGCCGTCATTCCCGAGCGTTCCCCCTCTTTTGTCATTCCCGAGCGTCGCCCCGCCGTCATTCCCGAGTGTCGCCCCGCCGTCATTCCCGAGTGTCGCCCCGCCGTCATTCCCGAGTGTCGTAGTCGGGAATCTGCCGTTATCAATTAGCCGTCATTCTGGAAAGTCGTAGTCCAGAATCTGTCGTTATTAAACTAGGTCGTCCTTTTGCCTTTACTCCTTTTCCCCGGTTATTTTTCCGGCACGGTTTTTGCTAAATCCCAGTTCCTTCAAAGCCCCGCGCACTGGGTGTCCGGTAACCAAATCCTTGGCGCCTGTGGCCATATTGGTTAGTGTTCCAAACGGTACTCCAAAATACTTGGCAAATTCCAGCCACGCCGCTACGGCCTCCGTGGCGGGGATATCGTCTTGGTTTACGGTTTTTATGGCCCGGTTAATGTCCCGTACAAAGTCTTCCAGCATAGGCAGCCCCAACTGGGAGGCCGAAGCCAGTTTTTTCCCACGTATTACATTGCAGGTATTTTCCAGCAAAAATTCCGATACTCCGCCGCCAAAAGGCCACGCATCAAAGAACTGCGTAACCGGGGCGGAAGCCAGGCGGAAGTAATCCTTTTCCCGGTCGTCGTCATCGGCAGAAGGCCACCCAATCCCCAGCATTACATACACTAACGGATTTACTGCCAAATACAACAGGGCGGTTTTACCCAGTTGCCGCAAGGGAACCTCGCCGTTTTTGTACTGAACATACACATCGGCCAAGCGGCGCACATACTGTAACTGCTGGTTTTTAAACAGCATAAACAAACGTGCGCCCATATCGTCCCCGTTGGCCTGCCCCACAGAAAGGTTCGCCTTTAAACTGCTTTGCAGGGTGCGTACGGCTTGCAGTTCAAACAGCCGTGCGGCTTCCTGCGCGCTTATTCCTTGCTCCTGTAAATAACGCATATAGGGATATCCGCCAAAAATCAAACTGGCCTTATCCCCCATACGGGTATTAAGCAAAAGCAAATTGGTTAGGTTATTCCATTTCGTTTTAATGGGTGCCAGTTCGTCCTGCGCCATTGCGCGGGCGACGGATTCGTTTAATCCGCCCGTTTCGTAGCGTACCTCAATATAGGGGCTTTGGGCTTTCATATATTGGGCGGTTTCCATTGGGTGCGCCAGGCCGTAAGCAAAGTATTTAAGCCACTTGTCTGCGGGCATTACTTCGGCAAAACTCACGCACGAGGCAAACTGCTTTACCCCCGTCATTACTTTAAGCCCCAGGGCGGATTTTACCCACCCGTTTAACAGTTTACTGCTCATTGCCCACAGTTCGCCGTGCGGCTTGGGGGCGGCAGGCCCCTGTTGGGCAATTAAGTCTTTGAGTTTATCAAATAATTTCTTTCCGTCGCTTTGGCCGAATTTGGCCCAGAACGCGCTTTCCACATCGCTTTGCAAAAATATTCTTCTAAGCCGGGTGTATTTTTCGGCCTCAAAGATAAACTCACTCGCCCGCTTCATATGCGTAAGCACCAGTTGCGTAGGGCTGCAAATGGCCTGAACGGGCATTTTGCTAAGGGTCCGGCTTTTAATAAAACTGGGCGCCTTGGCATTGTCAATAAACTGTTGTTTGTAGTCTATCGCGTCCGTAATGCGTTCCGTTACGCTGGGGAAATAATTTTCCTTCTGCGGCAGCGGAAACCCGTAAATGCGTTGGTGCGCTTCGCTTTCCATTGCGTGTACGTCAGCCAGTATTTTCTGCAAATTACGGCCATACTGTTTATCCTGCGGGGATAGTTTATCAAGCATTGCATTTAATTGGTCCTTTCCGTAGGCCCGCAGTAAGCGCCCGCAGAGCCCCAAATCCTGTGCTTTTCCGTCTTTCCCCTCCACAATTTCGTGGTCTTGGCTCCAAAGCCAAAAGGTTATTAATTCCTCGCGGGTAATGGTTTGCACGCGCGGGCGGTTACTGGTATAGTAAACGCCGTTATCCCAAACGCCATCCACCAGGTCGCCCTCCTGCTCGTCCTTTACCCAACCGTAGTTGGTAATTTGCATTTTGTCATTTTGCAATTCGTACATTTTGGCAAGCACTTGGTCGGCCGTTTCCAAACCGTACGCATCCAGCGCCGCCTTAAAAATGGCTTTTTTAGCGTTAAAGTCAAACACCGCCGCCTGCATTTGTTCCCCTTCCGGCGAGAGTTCCTTTCTAAAATCAATCTCGTATTGCTCACGTCCCCCCTTGAAAACAGGCTCCGTATTGGCTATACTATTGGTAGAATCAACCGAAGGAGTCCTAATTGGGCTTGGACCACGCATATGCGTTTTAACGGCTTGCCCCCCGTTTCGGTTGGTTCGTTTTATTTTTTTATCCAGTTTGTCTTTATCCAAACGGTAAAAACTTACCACTTCGGCATTATCTTTTCCAGTGGCAATTTCCACCACCACATTATCACTTTTATCCTTTCCTTCAAAAATAAAATTGAAATAATTCGGGCGTTCCTGTGGATTTGTTTGTAGCACCAAATTGGGAGTATAGAGCCCACGTTCTAAGATACCGTTGTAATCCTCTAACGGCAATTCCTTATGGTGCAGTTTGTTTTTTTCAATAATATTTTTTTTGAGCAAAACAGGCTTATTTTCTACTCCCAGTTGTGCGGTAATCTCCGCCGGAACGGCCGGAAGTACAAAATCCCTGCTTGGGTTTTTATAATCCTCCAAGGTTGGGGCCCCCTTGAAAACAGGCTCCGTATTGGCTATACTATTAGTAGCCTTAGAGACGCTAGGATTATGGCTCCTAGTTTCCTCTCTAAGGTTTTCTTTTATATCGCTCAAATAATAAAATTTCTTACCGTATCTGTCCTCTGCTATATCCGCCTGAACTATTTTAGGGTTCCCGTCCAATTCTATTTTTGCCTGGATAAAATAAAATTTTTTGATATTTGGCGTATGGGTTGCTGCGCTTTCGCCAACAACTTCACCTTTTTCAATAATATTCCACAAAGCCATTACAAATTGGGCCTTTGTTTCATTTAAGGCTTTTCCTTCAACTTCGCTTATCCCCTTTCTGCTAAAAAGCACTTCTCCTAGCGTAGGATTGGTAACTTTTCTCCCTTGAAGATTTTTCTGATACCAAGCAAACATTTGTTCTTTTATGTCTGGCATATTTCCTACAAATGTTGTCCTTATGCTAGATACACTTTTGGCATTTTGAGACAAATTATTTTTCAATTTGCTGTTATTTTTAGCGGAATTTTCATACTTATCAAACTTGCCTTTGCCAAACAAAACAGAAAGCATCGTCTGAAAGTCCGTTCCGCCGCGCAGTAAATACGCCACCGTACCAAGAGGAATTTGCCGTTTTTCAAGCGCTCTCAAAACCGCCTGGCGCAACTGGCTTTCCCGCGTATTGGCTATCAATATTTCCAAACGCTTGGCCTGCGCATCCCCCCGCACGGCGGATAAGGCCGTTTCATATATTTCCTCAAACCGCTTCATCGGCACTAACGAGGGCGCCGCCCTTAAAGCCAGTACGCTGTTTAAAAGGGCCGTCCACGGGTCAGGTGCGTTGTTCGGGTCCAAATGCTCTATAACTTCTTTATAGCGCGTCTGCAAGTCGGCTTCGCTTAAATGCCAAATCTGGGCGCCGTCCTCTATAAATTGTTTAGCCAGCAGAGAATATTTACTCCTTTTGGCAGACCCCACTTTTTCATATACCTTACGGCTAAAAAGTTGGCCAAGTTTGCCGGACATATATTTTTTGTAGTTTGCTTCTTGGATTTTTTTAACGTCGCCTATAAAGTCCGTAATACTTTTATCGTTAAGTAATCTAAAACGCCGTTGGCTACGGGCCAAAACAGCAATTTTCTTACGCACATCTGCGGGGTAAATATGCGGCAGCCCGCGCACCGCATCTTCCATAGCGCGCACATACCGCCCCTCTAAATTGGCCTTTTTCAGTACGGCTTCGGCTTTTTCCTTGGCTTGGGCCTGCTGCTCGCTTAAAATACGGCCGTTCAAGTCGTTTAAGACTTTTTGCGCCGCTTTTACTTCTTCCCCGGTTTGGCCGATTATCTCATTAAACCGCTTTAACAGGTCCACGCGTACCTTATCCCAATTTGTGTTAGGGGCGGCTAATAGGGCTTTTTCTGCCTTTCCCTCGTTTGTGTTTTCCCAGGCCTTTTCCAGTTGGTCCAGTAGGGCCGTAGCCGCCAAATGGATATCCTCGGTACTTTTGGCCGCGCGCAACAGGTTCTTCATTGGTTCCTTGTTTTCCAGTTGGCGCTTATCCAGTTCGTCCATTAAACGTTTTTTTAAGCGTTTGGCGTCCTCCTCAATTTTGTTTGCCTTTTCGCCGAGGGCCCCCTCTTTGGCCTTTATTTCCTCGCTTTCCAATTTTGCCGCCATACGCCCCAATACATTTACCAGTTGGGTAAGGTCTGTTAAGTCCTTTTTATCTACCGCGCGGTAGCCGTTTTGTTCCAGGGTGGCAATCGCGCTAAGGGTTTCCTTGGCCGTCTTAATATCCGGGAAAACCTGCAAAACCGTGTTTAAATTTTCCTCATAGGCCTGTGCATTTTCAGCCTGTGCCTGGTCCTCCAAACGGTAAACTTCTTCGCCGTCCAAGGCTTTTTGTACCAAATCATAAGCCGCCTGCAAGGTTTCAGGGGTTGTATCCTCAAAATCCATATACCCCATTTTTTGCAGCCACACATCGGGGCGGTCGTCAATACCACCCTTTTTGTCATACACACGGGCGTTTTTATAGGCTTCTTTGTCAATTTGTCCGGCATTGCCATATTCGGCCCCATATTTGCGCAGGTCTTTTAGCAAATGGTTCGCGGGCCGTTTGGGCTTGCGGGTGGAAATGGTTTTGAGCAGCGCTTTCATATCTGCCACCGTCAAGCCGTCTATTTCAGGCCCTTGGCCTCTTTTAATTTTTTCCACCAGTTGCTTGGCGGCTTCAATTTTGTCTCCCACGCGGGAGCGGCTTATAGTTTCCTCGGGCGCCAGTAGCCGGTCAAACACGCGGCGCACTTCGGGGGAAATTTGCAGATAATCCTTTACCCCCTCATACACCTCGGCCAGCCAGCGGGCAAACTTGGCAAATACGCCTTCCAGTTCCTTATTTGGCGCCTTTCCTTCCGCCAAATATCCCTCAAAACCGCGCGCAAAGGTTTCCTGCTGTGCGCGGCTGTATTCACCGTTTTCGCCCGGTTCTCCCAGCCAGGCGGTTAAGTCTTTTAGAAATATGGCAAATTCCGGGTCCGCACTCACGCGGGCAGCCTGGTTAATCATAGTCAGGTAAATATGCGCCAGTTCGTGCACTACGGTGGAAGGGTCGGCCTGGTTAAACACGCGGATAATAGCCTCGTGCGCCCTTTCGTTTAGCGTTACGCTGCCACGTGCTTCCCCTTGGTTAAATACTTTTTGCTTACCCGAAACATTGTTATTATATTTAGCAATTTTGCGCTTGACAAACCGAACCATTTCGTCTATACTATTTGTGTACCGCTGTTGGCTGGGGTTATTGATAACGCCAGAGATACCAGCGGTATATTTATTTTCTTCCGTCTGCAAATCATACAGATGTATGGTGCTAAAAGAGCCGTCCTCTTTATTTACAAACATTGCTAGGTAAGGCTTTCCTTTATAGTTAAACACGTTTCCATACCGATGAATTACGCGCCCAGGAACATTTTTTACATCTTTGTGCGAAAGAATGAGTTGCGCTGTTTCAAACACTCGTAAAGCCTGCAACACCTGTTCGCTCGCTTCGTGATATAGTTCACGGCGTTGTTCAAGGGTTAAATGATTGTGGGCGGCAATATCCATAGCGTCTTTCATCGCGGTGTTGAACATTTTTTTTACAGCAGAGCGGCTTACCGTAAAGTTTTTTCCGTCATTGGATATAATGATTTGTTGCTTTTCGCCAAAAATAGAATTTACTATCTGCCGTTTGGCTTCCCTTGCATTTTCCACCCGGGGCAAAACCTCACTCTTTAATTCCACGGGTTTAAATGGTTTAATGTTCAAATTCATTTCCAGCGGGATAGTCTCGCCGGTTTGCTGGTCGTGTATTTCGGTGATTTCTTCCGGGTTTACACCTTCTTGGGCCTTGACAACATCCTCTTTTGTTGTTATATTATCAATAGGAATGTCGTTACCTATGATGGCGGCTTGCGTAAGCGCCCCTGGTAATGACATTCTGTTTTTATCCCAATACAATAAATTTCCTTTTTCCGCTGTCGTTTTCAAAAAAGTTTCGTAATTATTTCTTTCATAAACGGAAGGGATAAAAGTATATCCTCCTTTTCTAGGGTTGGGCGACACAATAGCCACCACAGGCTTTCCCTGCACTTCACTATCTAATACCGCCACAAAACTTCCGTTTTTAGTGTTGGAACGTAACACGGCCACCGGATCAGAAAGTAGCGCGGGTAAATTATCTATCGTTTCTTGTGGCACATTATGATTATGCCAATCCTTATGTTCTGCTAATTCCTGCGGAGTTAAAAGCCCGAGGGCTTTACGCAGGGCAAGTTTATTGGTTTTCAAGTCCTGTTGTGGTAGGCCAAGTTCTGTATATAGTGGCGGAAGTTGTCCCATTTCCACCTGTTGCTTATTGGATATGTTTTCATCAGACAATACAGTTTTAACATTTTCCTTAAACTGTACGGTCGTTTGGGCATCCGCTCCGAAGATATCCGCAATGCTCGGGCGTACGTTTTCTATATTCTCTTTCAGATAGATGTTTGGGTTAGCGCTTTCTTGGGCCTTGACAAATGCTTCGTTATTAGTTATCCTATCTGTACTGGAACCCTGCGGCAAAGTGCTTAAATGCGCGGCTGTGGGGTTCCTTTTTACACGTACGTTATACAGGTCTAACAAATTTTTATCCTGCCCTTTTACGCGTTCCGTAGCCAGTTCCACCAAAAAAGTATCTTCCCCAATTTTTACCGGGGCTTGGAAATACACATATTCTTCTACATTAGCCTTATGGGCCAATGTTTTTTTACTGGTATTATGGGACGCATCCACCTCACCCTTTCTATCCGTTTTTTGGGCCGCATTAACAATTTTTTCCAATGTGGTCAGGGCGGTTTGGTGGCGTTTTAATTTTCCATTTTTTAGTTTTACGTTAGAGTTTTTAATATGGACCTTGTTATCTGCCGTAATTTGTATTTGCAAGGGCGGGGTAGCCGTATCCATAGCCTGGCCGATAAGGGCGTTCAAGGAAGATTCCACTTGTTGGGCGCGCTGGTCTGCCGGCAATTTGGCAATGTCAGCAAAAGGAGCCGTTAAATCTACTTCGGTAATATCCTCTTGCAGATAGATATTTGGGTTAGCGCTGTCAAAGGTTCCGCTCTTATTCCCCTTGATTTCTCGCATAATATCCGCTATACTAATAGTACCACCGCCAATGAACACCGGCTTTTTGCTAGGCGCATTGGGGTGGTTTTCTTTTGCCCAATTATCTATATTGGCATCGCTGTCAAAAAAAGCAGTATCCAAGAAAACGCGCCCGTTGGGCAAAATTTCTAAAACTGCACCCATTTTGCCCAAAGAAGTATTTACTTTTATTTTTACCTGCTTGCCTTGATATTCCCCGACATCCGGCATAAGAACGGCATACTCTGCTTTGTTCAGTTCCTTTTCCGCTACATCCAGTTGTTGGTCAGTTAAATGGTGCTTTTCTTTAATGTGTAAAGCACGCTCAAACGGTACATCAATTTGTACACCGTCTTTGTTTGTAAAACGATAGAAACTTTTATTATCTTCTTGTTCGTTTCCTTTGTTGTTTACGGCAAAATCTTTGAACTCGGCCAAAGAATTAGCCTTGTTCTTATACATAGCGGCAGATTGAAACAAAATATCTTCCGGTTGCAAGTTGGCTTCCGCCAGTTTGCGGTCAAATTCCTCATTGGCGGTCGCTTGCTCCTGCGCTTTGCGCGCTTGTTGTTCCTCATATTCGCGCTTCCATTGTTCGCGCTGGGCGGCCACGGCGGCCTGTACGGCTTCGGTATTGTCTTGCACGGGGGCGTTTTCAAAGTCCACTTCCGTCATTTCAAACTCGCCCGGTTTAAGGCCCGCCACGTTCAGCACGCTGTTGGCGCGGCTTTGTTCCAGGTTGCCCAGCAGCGCCGCGCTGTCCGTATCGTACCCAGCAGCCAAGGCTTTTTGTTCCGTGCGTTCCGCCACCTCATACATTTTGCGGGTGGTTTCCCGGTCCGGGCTGCGTGCTTTATCAACGGATGCCTTAAACGCCTGGGCCCCTTGTTCCACATCTCCATTGGGGTAAACAAGCGGGCTCGTGGCGTTGGATAAAATCTTGTGCACTTGCGCGTTATTTTCCGGCGTAGCAGTTGCTTTTGCCATATTCAAGACCATTTTGTCGGCCAGTTCTTTTTTAATGCCTTTGTCTTGCAGTTTTTTGCTCGCGCGGTTTAAAATCATTTCCGCCGTACCGTTTTATTGCGGCTAATAGGGTAAGTTTTCTATAATATTTTTAAATTTTACCGTCGGATAAACGATAGGCCAAAATATGAAAAATTTACTCCTTTTTGTTGTTTGTATTTGTATCAGCGGAATTGTCAGCCTGATAATGGGGCAGGATGTGGGTATTGATTTGCTCAACTATCACCTATATATCCCGTATGCTTTTTTGCATCACAGGCTGGGCACGGACTTGATAGCCGCCGGGCCCGTGCATACCTTTTTTAATCCCCTGCCGGATATTCCCTATTTTCTCCTGTTTTATTACCTGAACGATTGGCCCAAGTTGACGGCTTTTTTAAAGGCCGTCTATTCCGGCATTATTTTGTTTACGCTTTGTAAATGGGTGCCTCTACTTTTTAAAGGGAAAACTTGGCAAACCAAGGTTTTAAAAATTGCCCTCATCTGTTTTGCACTTACCGGGCTGGGGGCCCTGCCGCAAGTCGGCTTTGCCAGTAACGAAGAATTAATGACCTGCTTCGCCGTTATCGGCGCTTATTTGCTCTTTCGCGGGACGGACGAACAGTTGCGTTTCCGCCTAAAATATATCTTGCTGGCAACCTTTTTGGTCTCCTTTGCAACCGGCCTAAAATACACCGCCGCGCCTGCTGCCTGCGGAGTGGGGCTGTGCTGTTTGTTCCTGCTGATAAAAAACAAATCCTCTTTTAAAGCGTATCTCGCCGTAATGGGGACCGCCCTGGGCGGCTTTCTGCTGACAAACGGCTATTTTTTATGGCAAAAATGGCACCTCTTCGGCAACCCGCTGTTCCCGTTTTTTAACCATATTTTTAAATCCCCCTTTTTCCCGGCCATTTCCCTGCCCAACAGCACGCTTACGCCGCATACTTGGCAGGAATATTTATTTTTACCACTATTAAGGCTCAACTACCCCGATTTTGGCGAATACCGCTTGGATTTCCGTCTGTTATTGGGGCTTATTTCCTTTGTTATTTTAGCCGTCAGCGGGCTGGTATTTTATATCAAAAAGCGCCGCGCTCTTTCCAAAAATTACATCCTGCTAATGGGGCTGTTTATCGGTACTTATATTCCGTGGATAATCCTCTTTGGCAATACGCGCTATTCCATTTTGCTGGAAATTTTATCCTGCTTTTTATTTACGCGGATTTTGCTTATAAAACGCGCCTGTAAAACATTGGTGGCCGTTTTACTGCTTCTTTTTTCTGTTTATTCCGCTTTTTTTGTGCAGGAAGCCATCTTTAAGGTGCAAAGGCAATCGTTTGCCAAAAGGAATATTACGTTCTCGCAAGAGGTGGTCGTGCCAGACGACGCGCTAGTGATTGTGGCCGGGCATTATTCCGCCTTGGTTCCGTTTTTAAACCCCAAAGCGCAGTATATGGGCGGGATTCAATTCGTTGCCGAAAAGTTGCACGCCTCGCACGGCGATGTGCTTTCCGTACAGTTCTTCCACCCCAAGGATTACTACCGCCACAATTTTCCCATACGGGAGAAAATAAAAGACCACCAAGGGCCCATTTACCTGCTGGTACCCTTTTTGTATTGGGTATGGGGAGAGGACTTTTGGAAGGATTACGGTTTAGACACCAAGACGCACTACTGCCAGGTATTTGACACCAATTTGACCCACTACAAGTACCGTATGGCCCTGTGCAAGGTGAATAAAAGCCCTGCGGGCGGCACCTTGCAGGCCGCGCCCTAGCGGGCGGCAGATTTGTCGCGCCCCTTTGATTAATGGAGCCACACTGCTTTTGTAATGTTCCAAACAAACGAAAAGGCAACGACAGATCCCG
>CAVKWQ010000029.1:0-20493 GCA_963660385.1 Muribaculaceae bacterium | reverse complement strand
ACGCTGAAATTTTGGAGCAAAAGAAACCCCGGGCGTGAGCCCGGGGAGTTTCATACGGGTGATATGCCGTTATTGTTGTTGCCGTCATCCTGGAAAGTTGTAGTCCAGGATCTGTTGTTGTCGTTTTCTTTTTTAAATAACGACAGATTCCCGACTACGACACTCGGGAATGACAACTTATTAAGTAGAGAGCATACAGGAAGATTACTGGCCAGCAGTTTGCCGTCATCCCGTAGTGTTTTTATACGGGATCTGTTGTTATTAAATAAGGAGTAGATTCTGGACAGAAACCTTCCAGAATGACTTTTTATATAACGGCAAACTACCCGAGTGGTAGATTCTGAAAACCCTGAGGGCCGCCAGTTCAGAATGACGCCCTTGTTTTATTGTGCGGTCTTGTCGTCATCCCGTAGTGTTTCTATACGGGATCTGTTGTTATAAAAATTGGGGTCATCCTGAACTTGTTTCAGGATCTACTTCTTGGGTTGTTGGTCGTGGCCGTCATCCTAGAAAGTCCGTCAGTGTGGAGCACTATCGTTTTTCCTCTTGTTTTTGGTAAAAAATAAATTATAATATAAGTGTATCTCTGTTTTTAACGGGAGTATTTTTATGAAGAAAACCTTATTTTTATTTACCCTTTTGTTGGCGCCGTTGGCCGTTTCTGCCGCCAGCGCAAACAAAATGACGATGGTAACCTATTTCCCTGTGCCTTATGTCGCATACAGCCAGGTGGACGTAACCAAGCAAATGGATATCGGCCTGACGAGCGCCTGCCAAATGAACTTGGGCTGTACGGCGGACGAAGGGTTTAGCACGGGCAAATCCTTACGCGTGAACAGCGCGCTGAACATCGCCGGGGGCAAATTGGATTTAAACGACGCTCCCGCTATTGCCGGGGCGACGGCCCTCATTGGCAACGGCAACGGCGTGGCCGATTTTGATTTTGACACCAACTTGCGCGTAGCCAACTATAAGCAGGGCTATACAATGCAGGCGGACAATATGTATTTGAGCGAACTGAATTTGTTCGGTTACAAATTCCCGGCTTGCAGCGGCGAAACGATGAGTTGGCAGAAACTCAAACTTAAAAATAAAGACGAAGTTTACTTGGTCTGTGGCGACGCGGAAAAGGGTTCCTGCGAACCTCCGGCTGGCGAACCGACGGAAAAGGCTTGCGATTATGGAACAGGCACCCAAACAAGAACTTGGAACTATTCCACCTGCCAATGGAACGATTGGAATAAGTTAGACTGCAAAATAACGCCAGTAGAAAAGACCTATGCTTGGACGCTGACAGATAATGGCCATAATCCTAATATTGGGGATAATCAATGCGTTTCTAGCTGTACTGCCAATAACAACTCAGCAACGGGGAGTGCTTTTGTGTCTGGTGGAGCGTTGGTTTCTACAACAACTGCATTTACCATAAAATGCAGTAGTTCCACGAAGGGACAAGTGTGTAAGACGGGGAGAATTAACATAAATGGTTCTGCCTATTGCCCGACTTATACTTGTCAAGAAATATAGTTTTAAAAAATACCGGGGGAGTTTTAATAGTCCCCGGTATTTTTTTGCCCTTTTATACCATAGGGCCTGCATATAAACAAACTGGATCCCGGGTCCACGCCCGGGATGATATCTCTTTTGCGGCGTTGTTTTCTTTTGCCGTCATCCCGCAGCGTTTGTTAGCACGATAGGGTTAAAATAAAGCCGTCGTCCTGAACTTGTTTCAGGACCTACTGCTTAGGCCGTGGCCGTTGCCGTCATCCCGTAGTGTTTTTATACGGGATCTGCTGTTATAAAAATTGGGGTCATCCTGAATTTAGTTCAGGATCTACCTATTGGGTTGTTGTCTGTTACTGGCGTACTTAACGGCAAACTACCCAAGCGGTAGATTCTGAAAGCCCTGCGGGCCGCACCTTGCAGGCCGCCAGTTCAGGACGCCGCCCTTCTTTTCTAATCCAATTTGGCCCCTTTACCTTGCACTCGGTAAAAAACTACAATATAATAAACCTTTTTATGGACTTTTTATGCTAAATTTAATCAAACCCGAAAAAGAAACTATCTATATGAAAATTATCCGCGTGCTGCTGGCGATGTGCTTCCTCGTCGTGCCGCTCGTGTTTTTTACTGACCTTACCGCCAATCCGTTTTTTGTGCAAAATACGCTGTTATATGTGCTATTGTCCCTTATTTACGGCACCTTAGCGTTCCGCTTTCTGCGCTTAAAGGATATTGATTTTACTAAAACCTTTTTTGATTTGGCCTTTTTTGTCTATGTGATTGCGTGCGTGGTGGGGTGGCTGTCCGCCGTTTCGTCCGCCCCGCAATCCCTGCGCCAAACAATGTTTTACGGCCTACTCAATTACGGCACATTGCTTGGCATTGTGGCCTTGGGGGCGTATGTAATCAGCAAAAATGTGGTTTTTTCGGGCGTGATTGAAAGCAAAACCAATTATATTTTGCTCTTTCTTGCGTGGGGGGCATTGTGGTACTTCTTGCCGATGCTCAAAACGCACATCACTGCCGACGGCCTTTTTGCGCAAATGTTTGACTGGTACGCGCTCGTGTTGTGGGGTTTAGGCGTTTATTTGGGCGTGCGGGTGCTCAAAAAACTTACGCAGGAAAATATTTTGGTACTGATGTTTGTTGCGGTGTTTTTGGCTTGCTGTTACGGCGTGTTGCAGGCGCTTGGGCTGGAATTTTTATGGCCGTTTGAAATCAACCAATTTGCCACCAAGGCCTTTTCCACCTTTGGCAACCCGAACTTTTTGTCCTCGGCGGTGGTAATGCTGTTGCCGTCGCTGCTCGTGTACTATATGCGCACGGACAGCAAAAAGGATTTTATCGTCTATGGCCTGTTAGTCCTCGTATATATTTTGTTCTTGTCCTTCGGTGTGGCGCGTTCGTGCTGGCTGGGGGCCTTGTGCGGGCTTATTATGATGTGGATGTTCGGCACGTTGCGCTCGCTTATTTGGCAGCGCAAAGGCCGCGTATTTTTGCTCGCCCTGCTCGCCGTAGGCGTAGGCTGGGGTTCCGTGTATATAGACGGCGCTTCGGCTACCCGCCCGGTGGCCACGCGCGCCAAGGAACTCGCCCTCGTTACGCCCTCTAACATTACGCTTAACATTGATAAGGACCATATCTTCCAGTCGCTCCACCAGCGTTTGTTTATGTGGGATGTTTCCAAGGAAATCTTTTTGGACCGCCCTGTAATGGGTAGCGGGCTTGGAAACTTTCAAATGGCTTTTGAGCAAAACCAGCCCAAAACCTTGCTCCATTATCCCAATTTGCGCGAACTTAAAACCATTACCCACGCGCCACACAATGAACTGTTCTTCCAACTGGCGCAGGGGGGAATTGTCGGTTTAGGGTTGTTCCTCTTTATGTTTATGGTGCTTTTTTTGGAAGTGCGCGACTTTGCCGCCCATAAAAAAGAGGGCGATAAAAAGCAACTTTTGCAGGCGTTATTTTGCGGTATTTTGGGGATGCTGGCGGACAATATGTTTAATATTTCCTTGCACGCGGTGGTGCCGGCGTTTATCTTTTGGTGGATAGTCGGGGCCGAAGTCAGCGGCGTAGGCAAGGAAGAGCGCAGTGTGGTGATTACCGTCAACCCGGTTACCAAAACCGTTGCGTTGGCCGTTTTGGCCTTTTGCGTGGCTGTTATTGCGTGGCAGGGGTTGTGGTTGGCAAGCGAACATCGCGCATTTTTAGGCCAAAAGGAAGTAGTGGCTAAAAATTATCCCGCCGCCGTGGAGAATCTTTCCCGTGCGTTAAAGTTGTACCCGGCAAATACCGAGGCGGGCTTCCGCTTGGGCAATGTTCTTTTGGCGCAAGGCAAATATAAAGATTCCTTGGCCGCCTTTGAAAAGACGATTGCCGCGGCTTCGTATTACGAAGAGGTCTATTTCCACGCCGCCTTGGCCGCTTTGGGCACGCACGACAACAAAAAGGCCGTGCATTACTTAATGGATAATTTAAAATTGCACCCATACAATTTGCAGGCGTATCAAATGCTTTCGCAACTGTTGGATGAAGATGTTATCTACGCGGACGAAACTGCCTTGGCGTTGGTGGAACGAGGTTTAAAACTCTTCCCGTATGAGCCCGTGCTGTGGCGTATGGCGGGGGAAATCCATCAAAAATTGGGCGATACCGAATACGCCAAAAACGTCTATAAGCGCGGCCTTACTGTGGATACTTTGGATAAGGAACTCCTTTCGCGCTTGGACGCGCTGTACGGCAAAACCAAGGATAAACCCGCTATTTTGGCGCAGGCGCGTCAGTTGCAACGCTACCAGGAAAAGGCGGACAAGTTTGAAAAAATGTCCGAATTTTACCAGCACCGCTTGCGCAGTGATGTAGAGGCGTATATCAAGGAATACCCCGAAGACACCAACGGGCCGATTTTACTGGCGCGCATTTTGTCGCTCTCCGGCAACGATATCAAATCTAAAGAGGTTTTGGACCAGTTGCTCGCCGAACACCCGGACGATTTGTGGGCTAATATTGCGCTTTCCACCCTCTACCGCAAGGCGGAGGATGTGAAAAACGCCAAACGCTGTTTGTTGGATGCGCTGTTTTATTATCCGCAAAATGCGGTGGCTACGGCGCGTTTAAAAGCGCTTGAATAAGGGCAATTTTCCGCGTTTATAAAAAATGCGCTTTACAAACCGCGCTAAATTGCTATAATTCTATTATCTGTGTGTTGCAGGGTGAACCCATTATTATCGCAAGGGACAGGAAAATCAATAATGAAAACAAATAAAATATTCAGTTATTTGACCGTTTCTTTCTTATGCTTTTTATTGACGGGGGGAACGCTGGTTTATGCGGCCTCGCCCGCCAAGCAGTTGGCAAAAGGTATCTCGCTGTACGAAAAAAATAAAGACAGCGAAGCAATGGACTATTTTATTGACGTGATGGTTCACGGCGATAAAGACCAAGTGGCCGAAGCCAATAAATATGTGGAATTAATCCATAACCGTATCGGCGGTATTCAAACCCCGGTGGAAGTGGATGTTAATTTTAAAGAAGGCGAAGTAAAAACGCTGGACGACGTAGCCACCGACGCTGTGGCCGAAGCCCAACAGCAGGCGCAAGTTGCCGCGGCCGAAGCACAAGCCAAAGCCCAAGAAGTGCAGGCCCAGGCCGCCGCTGCCAAAGAAGGATTAGTAAATGACGTGAACGCCCAACAACAGGCGTTGACGGACCGCATTGAAGCACAGCGCTTAGCCGCCCAAGAAGCCGCCGACACGGCGCGCCAAAATGCTTTGCAGGCCGCCGCGGACGTGAACGAAGCCGCTGTGGAAGCCACTACCGTGGCCGGGGCCGCAACTGCCGCCGGAACGGCTGTTCAAAATGCGGACGAACAGGCGATTGCCAACCAAACCCAGGCGGTAACGGATGCCGCCCGCCAAGAAGGCACGTTGACCTCGTCGGCTGATTCCACGTTTACCGATTTAACGTCCCCCGAAGCGGTGGAAGCGCGCGATTTATACACCAACCAAAAGTTGGATTCTATGACCGCCGCCGCCATTGAAAAAATCAATGCCGCTAAGGGTGTGCACCTCTATTTCCGCGACAATATGCCCGATGCCTTGGATATTGACGCCGACGTACTTTTTGACGGAAACAAATTCCGCCCCGAAGCCTTGCCGCTCTTAAACAGCATTTACGAAATGTTGGCCTTGGTGCAGGGCGCGGGCTACGTCATTTTGCCGCCCGGCTCTTACACCGACGACGTAACCCTTTCCGGTATCCGCCAGGCGATGGCGCTTAACTCTTATTTTGTAAACCGCGGTATTTCCCAAGGTAAATTGCATTACAATTTGGGCCTTGCCGACCAGGAACCGCCGGCCCGCTTTGCCAATTTGAACGGGCTTGCTATCGTGTTTGACTACACCGCCAAATTGCCGACCCGTATGGAAAAGAACGAAGGCAACGAAAAAGCCCCGCTTCTCAGTATGGCGATTGTGCCCCAATGCCACGCTATTGACCGCGCGTTGGGTGAAGCGTATGCGGTAGATTTTTCTGTGTTGGAAACGGTAAACCCGATTGATAACTGGCTCTTGCAGGTCGTCCAGCACGGCCGCGACGGCAACTATTACGTCGTCCGCCAGTTGGAAGGCTTTACGCCTGTTTATCACCAGATTTTGTGGAACGGACGCAAAGGTATTATCGGGCCGGAACTCCCCTGCGGTAAATATACCTTGGTATTGACCGCCGCGGATTTGAAGGGCCAAAAACAAACCTTGCGCCGCCGCGTGATTGTGAAATGCTCGGCGCAAAAGAAAACCGCTTCCGCCTCTTGCGGCACCTCTGCCTGCCAGACGGCGGTAACGGGTGATGAACTTTGCCCCTCTTGCAATTATAAAACGGAACGCTTGTGGACCAAACCGACCCGCACGATGGGTGCTTCCCACGCGACGGCGGAACAGCCGGTAGAAACGCAAGCCCAAACGGCGGCCCCCGCCGCGGATGTAACCGCGCCCGCCCCGGTGGATACGCCCGATACGCTCGGCACCGCTTATCCGTCTGCCCAGCAGTCCTATTCTCCGTATGATACCCCGGCGGATGCGCAAGCCTATGGCGCGCAGCCGTCCACCGCTCCGGTAAATAATCCGTACGATATGCCGTACGAAGATTACGGCACCGGAAGCGCTAACTAATCCCCGAGGTGAGTATGAGCAGCAGTCTTGCTAGTATTACGGAAGCGTTAATCGGCCAAAATATGAATGCCCACCCGGATTGTTTGGGTATCTATATTGGCATTGACGAAATGTATGTGGCGCAAACCACCAAAAAAGACAGCGGAACCGTGCTGGAATCTTTGGTGCGCGTGCCGATTAATTCCGTAGATAAAACTTTGTTAAAACCGTTAGATTTGAACGAAACGTTCTTTTCTATGGATAATTGGTTGGAATCCCTTAAAAAAGTAACGTCTAAAAAGAAATGGAAAACCAACCGTGTGGTGGTCAGTTTGGCTTCGTCTTTCTGCTTACTGCGCCACTTTGTTATCCCGGCCGCTATTGAGCGCAAAATGTGGAAGAGTTCCATCCCGCTCCAAGCGCGCAAGTATATTCATTTCCCGTTTGAAAAAGCGGAATATGCGTATCACGTCTATGAATTTGAAACCGCCGCGACCAAGCAAAAACGCCTGGGCGTGGTGTTTGCGATGACCACCAAACTGATTATTGAACGCCTGCGCAAGGGGTTGAAATCGGTGGGGTTGGAACTCGTGTCTGTGGAACCGTCCAGCCTTTCTTTGGGCCGCGCGTTTAACGACAGCGACAAAGAAGCCGTGGGCAACGGCGGACGCATTTATTCCTTCTTCGGCAAAGACTTGGCGAGTTTCGTTTTCTTAAACGAAAACGCCCCGGTCCTCTTGCGCGAGGTGGAAATTTCGGGTTCTCTGCCGGCGGAACGCCGCCGCTTTGAAATTACCAACTGCACGGAATTTGTGGCCAAACAGTTGGAAAAGGACCCGTTTGAAGAAGCCGTCATTGTGGGTACGGACGTGGACCCGTGGATTCCCGCGCTGGAAGCCGACTCCAAAAAGCCGGTGCGCAAATGGAATTTAAGCGAGGTTTACGGCATTGAAACGCGCTCGGCGGGGGAAATTGCCGCCATTGGCGCAAGTATCAAATTCCACGACCATAAAACCCCGGATTTGGACTTTACCAAAGGCAACCGTTTGAGCGATTACGAATTTAACGCCAGCCTGACCGCTTGGAAAGTGGCCGCGGTGCTGATTGTTATTTTATTGCTCCTTATCGGCAAAGGCTATTTGGGTGTAAAGAGCGCCGAGAAAAATCTCCGCCAAACCAAGGCTTCCGCCACACAGACGATTGCCGATTTTGACGGTTTAACGGCCAGCCAAATCCAAAGTAATTTGGGCAAAATGAAGAGCCAAAACTCCAACTTGCAGCAAATGTTGCAGTTTGACCATACCATTACGCCTGTAATTATGGAAGTGGTGGACACGATTCCCCAGGAAATGTGGATTACCAAATTTTCCTATACGGACCCGTTCCCGGCCAAGGGCGGCGAAGCCCGCAATATTGTGCTGGAAGGCGCTATTAAAACCGGTAAAGACGGCCGCGCCGATTTGGCCTTGGGCAACCAGTTTAGAGATAACCTCGTACAACAGCCCAATTTCAAAAAAATCTGCGGCGAAAAAGCCAACATCCGCTATCCGAACGTAGCGGGTACGGCGGGCGGTAACTCGTCCAGAAGCGGCGATTCTTCCGCCGCTACCGGCACGGAAACCAGTTTCGTATTCACCTGCGGACGTCAGCAGCAGGAAGGAGGTCGCTAATTATGGCAGCAGATATGAAGGAAAAAGCGGCTAAAATGCAGGAAAACCTGAAAAAGGGGTTCCAAGACATCCAAACGGTGGCGCAGGAAGGGAACGTAAAACTCTTCGTCAAACAGTTTGTAGCGGTGCTCGTGGTATTTTTGCTGTTGCGTTATGCCAACGGTAAATTTGACGACAAAATCCGCAATTATAACGGACAGGTGGATGCTATCCGCGTCCAGCAGACCAGCGAACAGGAATACCAGGCCAACAAGACAAAACTTTTGTCCTTGGAGCCGAAATTCCCGGACATTGAGTCTAAAAATGAGTGGTTGCTCAGCCAGATTTTGGGTATTTTTAAGGCCGCTAACGTAACGCCCCAAATTGAGGGCCAGCAGACCGAAGATACCAGCAACTCTACCTTTGTGGCCGCTTCTTTGCGGGTGAACAGCGAAATGGGCTTTACGCCGTTTGCCGAGTTCTTGGCGGGCATTGAAAACTTGGACGAATATATTAAAGTTACCGAGTTTTCCATTGCCAAACAGCAGGAATCCAGCAAATTGGGTGTAAATAAAGTGTCTATGCGCTTTAACACCATTTTCCCGAAGGAAAAAATTGCTAAGGGTCTCTTTAAAGATTATGATAAAATAATCAAAGAGCAACAGGCCCAAAAAGCCTCCAAGAGAAAGGGGGGTAAAAAATAATGAAGAAACTCATTTGTTTATTTACGCTTTTTGCCTTTGTCTGTGTGCCGTTTGCACAGGCGCAAAAAAACGCCCGCAAAGGCCGCCGTGCCGCCAAAAAAGATATGACGGGTACGGTAGCCCCGCAAGCGCAAAAGGCCTTGGCCGCGCAGGCGGACGTGTCCGTGGAAGCCTTGCCAGAGGAGGCTCCTGCCGTGCCTACGGCAATGCCTGATGCTGCGCAGGAAGGCGCACAACCTGTGCCGCCTGCTGTGGGTGAAGCCCCGGCGGCTCCGGCACAAGAAGGGGAAGGCTTTGTGGCTCCGCGTGAAGAAGTGGCCGAACAACCCGAGGAAGCCGCGGCCCCGCGCGTGGTGTATAACCCCAAATCCCGCCGCGACCCGACCTTGTCGCCCGACGACTTTTTGCTCTTGCAATACCGCGAGCAGCAGCGCTTGGCCGCTTTGGAAGCGGAACGCCAGCGCAAATTGGCCGAAGAAAG
Source organism: Muribaculaceae bacterium (assembly GCA_963660385.1). Lineage (GTDB taxonomy): Bacteria > Elusimicrobiota > Elusimicrobia > Elusimicrobiales > Elusimicrobiaceae > Avelusimicrobium. The sequence goes on along the minus strand of CAVKWQ010000029.1, from coordinate 11,006 downwards.
ACGCAAACGCGAAGAAGAAGAACGCTTGCGCCAGTTGGAACTCGCCCGCATTAAAGACCCGACCCGCGAGGTGAGAAACCGCATTAAAATCGGCGGTATTATCGGCCAGGAAGTGTTTATCGGCAGTAAGATTTACACCGTAGGTAAGAGCATTTACGGCGCGCGGATTGTGGAAGTCCGCCCCGATTCCGTAGTGTTTTCTTACAAGGGTCATAAATTTGTTCGTAAAATGCAGTTGTAATAATCAAATCATTTAGGAAAAATTATAGGAGGATAGATGACAAATCGTTTAGCAGTTGCGCTGGCGTGTGTGGCGGCTGTGAGTTTGGGCGGCAATGCTTTTGCCCAGAAATCCCGGCAATCCCTGCCTAGCGACAACACTATCGCTGTAACAGAAGATACGACGGTAAAGTTGAATGGCGAAAGCGATCTGTACAAAGAAACCGAAGAGTCCTCGCCTTTGGACCGCAAAGTGTCTATTCGCGTTTCTAACGTACCGATAGCGGCGTTCTTGAACAGTATCACGACGCAAGCCAAAATCAACTTTATTATGAGCGAGGAATTCGCCAATAAAAAAGTAACGGCTTCGCTGACGCGCGTAACGGTGCGTGAAGCATTGGATACGCTTTTGCGCGTGCAAGGGTTGGCTTATCAGCGCATCGGCAAGAGCGACAGTTACGTTGTAACCAAACGCTCCAATGATGCCCCGGATACGATTACTAAGATTTATACCCTTAGTTACATTTCCCTGCAAGGCGTTGGCTCCGCGCAAAGCGAACTCAACAGCATTATGCCGCAGGACGTATCTTCCAGCAGTTCTTCCAGTTCGTCCGATTCTACCGGGTTGAACTTGGGCGGCTCCTCCTCCGGTACGGGTTCCGACTCTTACAGCGGCGGCGCTGAAATTACGGCGATTGTAAAGAGTATGCTCTCCCCCGTGGGTAAAATTGCCGTGGATCCCCGCACGAATAAGTTGATTATTACCGACGTGGCCGAAGTCTTCCCGCAAGTGGAAAACATCTTGGCCGAGTTGGATATTAAACCCCCGCAGATTTTGATTGAAGCGCAAATCGTGGAAGTCAGCAAGACGAGCGGTTTGAGCCTCGGCTTTGAATACGGCGGCACCGACGGCGCGATGATTTCTATGACCGGCCCCAAACGCAAAGTGGACTTGGAATATGTCAAAGGCCAGGGCGTGAAGGGTTGGAACTATATCTTCCCGAGCAAGGACCAGTTGGACAGCGGTTCCTCCGGTTCCAGTTCTTCGTCCTCTTCTTCCAGCGACGAAGGCGAAGATGAAGGCGGTTTGTTGGACTTCTCGGCCTTTAACATTGTGCTGAAAAGTTTGTTGACCCGCGGTGAAGCCAAATATTTGGGTAAACCGAAAGTGGTAACCTTGAACAACAAAACGGCCACCATCACCACCTCTACGGACGCCACCGTCGGCCAGACGATGAGCCAATCCGGCAGCAGTTCCGGTGAAGGGATGACCACCACCTCGGCGGAAAGAAAACGCGTCGGTCTTACCTTGCAGGTTACCCCGCAGGTAAACCGCGAAGGCTATGTAACGCTCTACGTTCAGCCCTCGTATTCCGACTTGGTGAGTTCCGGCTTTGACTTCTCCAAAGATACCACCACCCGCGCGGCCTCTACCTTGGTCCGCGTGAAGAACGGCCAAACGGTCGTTATCGGCGGTCTGCTCACCTCGCGTGAAACGGACCAGACCCGCAAAGTACCGCTCTTGGGCGATATCCCGTTGTTGGGCTGGCTGTTTACGAGCAAGACCAAATCTAAAAGCACCACCGACTTGGTCATCTTCATTACCCCGACCATTTTGGCGGAATAGTTAATATCTTTAACCTGCCCCCGGTTTGCGCCGGGGGCGGGCAGTATCAAAGGCAACCAATACAGAGGATTAGGAAATGGCAAAACAGTTAAGTGAGATTTTGGTAGAACAGGGCACGTTAAACGAAGAACAAGTCAAGCGTGCGATGTTGTTCTCCAAACAAAACAACGTAACGTTCGCGGAGGCCGTGATTAAATTCGGCTTTGCGTCCGAAGAAAAAGTAACGGCGGCGCTCTCCAAACATTTTGCGGTTCCCTACGCTTCTAAGGAAAACGGCATTTTGGTGCCGGAAAAAGAGCAGAATTTGCAGGAAATCATCCCTGAAAAATTTGCCCGCGAAAATATGGTTATCCCGCTGTTCGTGGAGGACGACTCCCTCGCCGTAGCGGTGCTGGACCCGACGAACGTGTTCTTGCTGGAAAACATCAAAATGATGTCCGGCAAGCAAGTGCAACCCTTTTTAGCCAGCAAAAGCCAACTTTTAAACGTAATTGATAATTTCTACTCCAACAAAAACCTGTTGGAAGAAGTTATGAACGAAGCCGCCAAACCGCAGGTAGAAGTTTCCGGCGAAGACAGCGACGACGATGTGGATGTGTCCGGCTTCTTGGACTTGGATAAGGTTTCGCCAAATGCTTCGCAGTACGTAAAGCAGGTAAACGCTATTTTGCGCCAGGCCATTACGGAACGTACGTCTGATATTCACTTGGAACTGTTTGATGCGCGCGTGAGTTTGCGCTTCCGTATTGACGGTTCTTTGTACGAACGCACGGCCCCGGCCAAAGAATCTGTAAACGCGATTATTTCCCGTATTAAAATTTTGTCTAAATTGGACATCGCGGAAAAACGCTTGCCGCAGGACGGCAGTTTTACTATCCGCTACCAAAACCGCTCCATTGAAGTCCGTGTATCAGTCTGTCCGACGGTATATGGCGAAAAACTGGTGCTTCGTATTTTGGATAAAGGTACGAGCGAAATGAACGTGGATAAACTGGGGTTTGAACCGGACCAGAAAAAGGCGTTCTTGGACGCGGCCAACTTGCCCCACGGGCTGATTTTCTTGACGGGTCCTACGGGTTCCGGTAAATCTACCACGTTAAACGCGGTACTTACCACCATCCGCACGCCCGAGTTAAACTTTATGACGCTGGAAGACCCTGTGGAATACAAACTGGCTGGTATCAGCCAGGTGCAGGTTAAGCCGGCCATTGGCCTTACGTTTGCGGCGGGTTTGCGTTCGTTCTTGCGTCAGGACCCGGACGTAATTCTGGTGGGGGAAGTCCGCGATAACGAAACAGCCGAAGCCTGCTTGAAAGCGGCCTTAACCGGCCACTTGGTGCTTTCCACGCTACACACCAACGAAGCCTTGGGCGCCGTGCCCCGTTTGATTGATATGGGGATGGAACCGTTCTTGCTCGCGTCTTCTTTGGCGTTGGTGGCGGCGCAGCGCTTGGTGCGTATCCTGTGCCCGTACTGCAAAGTACCTCACATCCCGGATCCGGCCACCTTACAGCGCATTATCAAGGAAGGCCATTTGAATCCGCGCGACCAAAACTCTTGGACGTTCTTTAAAGCGGTCGGCTGCCCCAAGTGCTTCGGCACCGGGTTTATGGGCCGCCGTGCAATTTACGAAGTATATCGTATGACGGAGGAAATGCGTAACATTATTTACAAAACGCAGGACCTCGTGGAATTAAAACGGGCGGCGGAACGCTCCGGCTCGCTCAACCTGCGTGCAAACGGGTGGCATAAAGTTATCCGCGGGCAGACGACAGTAGATGAAATTTTGAGTATTACCACATCAGACGAATAACAGAGGGTTTATGCAAAAATATACTTATACAGTCAGAGATGGCAACGGCAAAACCATTAAGGGTTCCGTATCGGCGGACAACCGCGAAAAAGTAATTCTTGCCCTGCAAAACAAAGGGTATTTGGTTTTGGACGTACAGGGAGGGAACGGCGGCCTGTTTGGCGGCGGCGGTTCTTCCAAAAAGAAGGGCGGCAAAGTTCCCGGCCACGTGCTCGCGTTCTTTGCGGAACAGTTATCCACGCTGATTGCCGGCGGTGTGCCGCTGGTGCGCGCGGTATCGCTGCTCGGTGAATACGCTTCCAACCCCACCTTGGGCTATGTGCTTACGCAGGTAGCCAAGGATATTGCGGGCGGTCAGTCCTTGCACTCGGCCCTTGCCCAGCACCCCAAAACGTTCAGCCATATTTGGCTGTCCTTGGTGCAGGCGGGCGAAGTAGGCGGCCAGTTGGCCGATACCTTGATGCAGATTTCGCTCTATACCAAAACGCAGGAAGGTATGAAGAGCAAAATCATTACGGCTGTAACGTATCCGGCTATCTTGATGTTGGCCTCTGTCGGCGTACTTATTTACTTTATTTTGGGTATCGTGCCGACGTTCGCGCAAATCTTTAAGGATTTTAACATTGACTTGCCGATGATTACGGTCGTCGTCTTAAATGTGTCCAGTTTGCTGATTAACAACGGTATTTTGATTATCGTGTCCGCGATTGCCCTGTTTGTGGCGTTCCGCTTCTATATCAAAACCGTGGACGGCAAAAAACGCTGGCACGCGTTTTTGATTTCTATGCCGCTGTTCGGCAACTTCTTAAAAAACATTTACTACGACCGGATGCTTTCTACGCTGTGCACCTTGCTTAAAAGCGGTGTAACCATTTTGAACGCTATTTTGGTATTGGAAGAATCCTTTGACGGCAACGTCATCATCCAAAACGCCTTGAAGCACGTCCGCACAGAAGTGGCGGCCGGTAAGGCCATTTCCGAATCGTTCCGCGCGACGGGCGTTTTCCCGGGCTTAATGACGGAAATGATGCTGATGGGTGAAGAATCCGGTAAACTGCCCAGCATTATCGGCACGCTTTCCAAATTCTACGCCGATAACGTGGACCAGTTTATTGCCCGTTTCTCCGCGGTTATTGACCCTATCTTAATCTGCGGCGTCGGTGCGCTGATTGGTATCATTGTGGCTTCTATTTTCTTGCCTATCTTTAAATTGTCCCAAATCGGCGGCAACTAAGGGGGGAGAAAATGAAGAAAGGTTTTACATTGCTTGAAGTGCTCATTGTAGTGGTGATTGCGGTGTCCGTTGCGGTGTTTGCCGTGCCGGCCTATAAAAAAACGCAAGATAAAAACCGCTACTTGGCGGCCCAAGGCGTGCTTATGGACTTGGGCAACGGCCTGCGCACCTTGCAGGCGGAAGGGTATGCCTTTCCGACCTCGGCCCAACAGGTAACTTCCTCTAATATGAGCGGTACGCTGGGTACGGATGTGGCGGTAACCAATTCCAACTATCAAAAGGCCTTGGCGGTGCGTAAATATATGTCGCCTATCCCGTTTGATAACACCTCTACTAGCGTTTACAAGGGCTATAAGTTTTATGCCTGCCCGGTGAATACGGCTTCCTCTACCGCTTGTTGCAACAGCAACGCGGGCGTAGTGGCCTGTATGGAAGACAGCACCTTTTCCACCGTGGCGGCCAGCCCGACGGCGGGCCAATATTACCGGGCCACTTTCTTGCGCAGCGGCACCATCACGCGTATTCCCAAAAACTAAACTTGACAAAGGTACAAAACTGCGCAATACTGTATTAATGGGGAATTTTATGAAGAGAAATGGTTTTACCTTAATTGAACTTTTAATTGCGGCTACGATTATCGGCATTTTGGCGGTGTTTGCTACGGTGGCTTACCGCAACAGCGCCTCGGATGCGCGTGCGGCCAGTGCCAAGGCCTATGCCAACGCCCTCGCCCAGGCGGCCCAGCGGTATTTGCTGGACCCTTCGGCCTGCTATTCGTCCAACGTCGCTATTACCTCTACCCCAACGGTAGGAGCCTTGGTGCAATGCGGCCTGTTGGAAACGGACCGCTCGGGCGATAACTCGGAATATTTTGCCTATGCGTTGAATACATCCGATTCCTCTTGCTTTGTAAAAATGACCCCCAAATCCGCTTATTTAGGCAAACTTTCGGACCGCTATAAAAAGTATTCTTACTGTGTGTCCGACGCCGGGGTAGGCGTGGAAAGTTTTTAGGAGCCTTTATGACGAATAAAAAAGGTTTTACGTTAATGGAAATTTTGGCGGTGCTATTGGTTATTGCCGTGGTGGTGTCTATGGCGGTGCCGGTGTTGCGCTCTGTTCGCTACGAGGTGAAGAACAGCCAAGCCAAGACTGCCGCCCATAAACTGGCCCAAGCCGTGCGCGCTTATTATCAGGTTAGCCGCGGGGGCGTACCCAAAGGCCAATCCTTTACGCCTACGGAGTCTGCCGATAAAACAAATGTGGTTTTGGCGACGGCTTCCGCGTGTGCGTCCCCGTCCGAAACGGGTATTCCGCTTCAAAAAACCACGGGCACGGTGGAAATCAAGCAGTTGTTTGCGTGCGGGTATTTGTCGTTTAAAGATTTTATTAGTTTACCTTATACCTTTACGGTCTGCGACCCGCGTCCCGGTCAGGTGCCCAATGACACTTGTAAATTGACCGAGGCCACTGGCACCAATACGCCTATTGTGGTGGTGCACGGGGCGGACGGTTCCGGCGATAAATATGATGTAAGCAAAAATGCGGATTACCATATTTATGTGGACCAGTCTATGAAGGTAAAGGATTCCTCCAAGTAGGAGTATATTATGGCGCAATTTTTAAAACGTGTTTTAACTAAAAAGAAAGGTGTAACCATTTTGGAAGGGCTGATTGCCTTGGGGCTCCTGGCGCTGGTAGCGGCGGGAACCTTTGGCGTATTGCTTTCTGTGGCGCGCAAATCGGGTGCGCCGGACATCCGCGAGGAAATGGTGCTTGCGGTGGAACGCGCCAATGACCAGTTGCAAATGTACGCATCGGGTATGGTAACGGGTATGAGCGACAGTAAACTTTATGAACAATACGCTAACGGTATGTGCGGGGGAAGTTTGATTCCGTCGGATGTGCGTGTTACGGACAGTTCCCCTATGTCGTCTAGTTCGCCTCATAACATCAAGTGTATGTTGCCGCCCTTGTGCGATTACAGCAATTCCAGTTTTACTTATACGGTGGTGGAGTCCAGTTTTACCACGCATACTTACGGCACGGCCAATATGGTAACGGATTACGCCTCTGCCTTTCCGACCAAGGGCCGCCAAATTACCTTTAATATTACTTGCAACGGGTTTACGTTATGACGAATAAAAAGGGTTTTACCTTAACTGAAATTTTGTTAGCGGTGATGATTGTGGGCATCATCGGTGTGGCGCTTGCTTCTTTGACGACGGCCGCCTCGCGCGAATCGGGCGTAGGCCGCAGTAAAGTAATGCTGCGCAACAACTTGTCCATTGCCTTGCGCCAACTGCGCCAAGATGTGCAGGATTCCACGCGTGTGCTTTATGTCCGCGGAAAAATTGACAGCGCTACGGCCGGAACGGCAATCCCGCTTTTATCCTTGGCTAAAAACGAGGATATTGACGGCAACGCCATTGGCGCGGGTAATGCTTATGTTACCTATTGTTTTGTGCCGGGCAGTAAAACGGCCGCGCCGGATAAAAAAGCCCTCTCGGGCGGAACGATTTACCGCCACGAAGGAACGGTATCTTGGAGCGGAAGCGCACCGTCTTGCAGTTATAATACCAATACGGATGTGTTCCTTTATAACGTAAAATTTATCCCGCCGATTGGTTCATCCGGCGATGACAACTATTACCCGGTGCCGTTCTTCGGGCCGGAAACATATAGCGTAAAGGATACCAGCGCGTCGGCGGTTTCCGTGCGCCGCAAGGATTTGGGCAGTATTTTACAGGTGCGTTTGATTACCGAGTTGGACAGTACCCCGGTGGTAAACGACGCCGTAGAACAAATTTTTATGTTGCCTAACGGTTACAGAGTAAAGGCATAAGGGGTCTTATATGATTTTTAAGAACAAAAAAGGTGCGGCTTTATTGCAAGTTTTGTTGGTTACCGTTATTTTGGCGGGTATGGCGACGATGCTCCTGCGCGCCAGTTTGTCCCGTACGACCGCCGCGCGCAAAACGCGCCGCACGGTTTCTGCGCAGATGCTGGTAAACTCTTGTATGGCGCAAATAAACAGTATGTGGGCCGCCAAAAGCCCCGAAATGTTCGCGCGCGATATGAACCAGTGCATTATGTACTGCAAGGACGCTTCCACGGGCACTTGCCCTACTGCCCAGGTAGAAAAAACGTACAAATGCAATATTTCGCTCAACGGGCAAACCTATACCGTTACCGCGGCGTTTGACTCTACGGGTACCGATGCCGTTATCAATGCGGATAACAAGTGCAAACTGACCTATACGATTGATTCCAGCGTGGACGTAATGTAAGCGGTGGCGGGGTATGAGAGCGATTTTTATTTTACTGGCGGCTTGCTTTCTGGCGGCCCCGGCGTATGCCCAGCGGGTTTCGGTGCAGAACCAGCCTGCCCCTGTGGTGGTGGACGAGCCGGACTCCAATATAGATTTATTAAAGCAATCTATTGAGGCTTCCCAGCCGGCGGTTGCGGCCCCTAAAACGGCGGCTCCTGCGGCCAAAACGCCCGCTCCGGCAGTAGCCACAAATACCCCGGCCGCAACGGCTCCGGCCAATTCCGCCAATACCTTGGATATGCCGCTTTCTATGGGCGGTACGGTAACGTCGGTGCAAACCTCGGTGGCTCCGGCTAAAAAAACGCTTTCTCCGTCCGCGGCTAAACGCGTGCAAGCCGCTAAATCCAAACGCCGCACCTCGGCCCGAACCAACACGGCTAAAAAAACTGCTCCCGCGCAACAAACGGCCAAGCCCACCCAGTTAGAAAAAGATATTGAAAAAAATAACGCTCTTTTGCCGCCCGGTGAACAGGCCGAAAATGCGGCCGAAGTGGAAAACACGGAAGCAGAATCCAGCGAAGAAGCCGCCGCCGACGCGGAACTGGAATACGCGGTGCGTATGCTGGAAAAATCCAAAGAGGCCGCCGAATCCGCCGGACGGAAAATCCCGGCGCCCGCCTCGCAAAACCGCCCGAACAAGGTTCCCGCACCCAATAAAAAGTTTAACCCCAACGCCTTCCGCCCCGGCGTAACGTGGGTGCCTTCGCAAAGTACGCACTTTGAAATTTACACCCAAAAACGCACGGGCAGCGGGATTAGTTCGTCCAATATGTCTATGACGTTTGAAAACGCCTACCAAACCTTGCGCCGCTTTATCCCGTGGATGATGTCCGGCAAGGTGCGCGTGTTTGTGTATCAGGACCACCAATCCTACTTGCGCTACGAACCCAACGCCAAGGCGTGGTCCGGCGCGCTTGCGTACCCGACGCGCGGGGAAATTGTCGTCTATGATACTCCCGGCAACAAGCAGGGCCAAAATTTAAAGGAAAGTTTTACCCACGAACTGACCCATATTTTTACCCAGCAATTTTTTGACAGCCACAAAACGGGCCGCATTATGACGCCCACTTGGCTGGACGAGGGCCTGGCCGTTTTGTTGGAAGACCAATCCTATGCGGGCGGGAACGGGCCGTGGAATAACGATTTTAAAACGCTTAATTTCCAGCGCGACCCCGCCAATAAGCCGGGCTTCGGCAGTTTTTCCTCGTCCAGTTCCTTTGGCAAGACCTTAACCGCCAAACGCCAAGGCCCGCCGCAATATTTAGTGCCGTTTGACCAGTTTATGGAAGAGGGCTCCTTGGAAATGGCGGAAAGCCGCAACAAAACGCAGGATTGGTATTTCCAGGCCTATGCGATGGTGCGCTTTTTGTTGAATCCGGCGGGGGGAACATCACCCTCTAACCGTATGCAGTTTGAACAGTTTACGCGCCTTTTGGCGCAAGGGGAAGCCGTGCGCGACCCGGCAACGGGATTTTTGCAAAAGGATTCCCGCGGCAAAACCGTTTACCAGCCCTACTCGGTGGAAAAGGCCTTGGGCCGTTCGTACCGCTACGCCACCACCTCAGCGTTTGAGGATGCCTTTTGGCGTTGGGCTAACCGGTAAATTTTAGCGGAAAAAGGATTGCGTTTTCCGTTAGATGTGATATAATTTAGTTATAGTAAATCGTGCAGTTTGATACCATTTATTTATAAAAATTAAATAAATACATAGAGTGGCTTATGGAATTGACAGAACTGGTATATTTTACAACGATTGCGCACACGGGGAATATGTCCCGTGCGGCCGCTAAATTAAAAGTATCTCAGCCCGCGTTGAGCGTGGCTATCAGAAAATTGGAGCGGGATTTGGATATGCCGCTCTTCGTCCGTGCCAATAACACCATTATGTTAAATGCGGCCGGCAAGAGAGCCGTGGTATTTGCGGACAATATTTTGAACCAAGTAAACGAAATGCGGCAATTCTACCGCGCTTACGGGGAACGCAACACGGCGGCGACGCTGGCGTTTACGGACCCGGGGCCGATGCGCTTGGTGGTGCCTTTCTTTCAGAAGTTTTGTACCCAGACTAAGATTTCTTCCTTACAACTGCACTCGGATAGCGAGGTGGGGCAAACCTTGGAGGAAAAGAAGGCCGATGGCGTCGTGTGTTTAGCGGGCCCGCGTAAAAACAAAAAATATTTTGAAAAAACTTCCGTAGCCAAAGAAGGCTTATATTTGGCGGTGCCGAAAGACCACTACTTGGCCAAACGGAAATATATCCGCTTGGATAAAGAAAAGAATTTGGACTTGGCCGTGCTGGCGGAAGACGGCGCATATGCGCAGTATTTAGTGCCGTTTTGGGAGAAGTTTTCCAAACGCCATAAAATCACCATTTACAAGGATTACGAAGCGTTTAAGAAAGCGGCTTTGGAAAACCCTCATCAGGCCCTTGTGCTTAGCCGCTTGGCCCGCCGCTATTATCAGGAAGATTACGGACGTGTAATTATGCCCATTAACGATAAAGGGCTGAGCGTGCTGTATTATTTGGTGTATCTTAAAAATAATGCAGAGTGCTTGTTCCCTATTTTGCATTGGGCGAAAACGCGGGAAAATAACTTGTTAAATGTTATCCGCCCGTATTCCAATATGTAATGTAATTCTAAAACCTAAGTAAAAACCCCGCTGGGTGCATCCCCGGCGGGGTTTTTTGTTGTTTGCATTGTCGTTTCGTTTATTTGCATCATTGTAAAAACAGTGTGGCTCCATTAATCAAAAGAGCGCGGACAATCTGCCGCCTGCAAG
>CAVKWQ010000028.1:0-20705 GCA_963660385.1 Muribaculaceae bacterium | reverse complement strand
GCTGTATAAAAACGCGTATAAAAGGCCGTTTTGCTCAAATATAAAGGCCTTAAAAAGGAGAAAAAATGAAAGGATTTAGTAATGTTAGCCGTGCGGCCACTTGTGTTAGTGGCGTCATTCTGGAAAGTTGTAGTCCAGAATCTGTTGTTGCGAAACGGCGAGATTCCGTACAGAAACCTTACGGAATGACGTTTGTTTGGGGTGGCCGCACGGCCACAGCAGGTTTCACCCTCATAGAACTATTAGTCGTTGTTCTCATAATTGGCATTTTGGCGGGGGTGGCTTTGCCACAATACACCAAAGCGGTGGAAAAAAGCCGCGCCGCCGAGGCCGTTACGATTTGCCGCACCCTTTTTCAGGCACAGCAGGCGTACTATATGGCAAACGGACGTTACGCCGAGGATTTGGACGAGTTGGATGTTTCTTTGCCGGGGCAAAGCGTAAATGTAAATGGAGTTCATAGTGTAGAAACCAAAAACTTTCAATGCCGGGCCGTTGGGGCCGGAAATAATGGACCTATTTTATCTAATATTGCTGTTTGTCGCCGTAAAGTGCCTAGCACAGGTTCCCCGGCATATGCATTGGCGTACACTATCTCCGATTTACAATTAACCTGCTTCCCCAATTCGGATTCTCCCGCGGGGATAGAGGCTTGTAAAACTATTACAGGCAAAAGCACCGCTCCCTATGTTTTATGAAAGATTACCCCGCTTACGGCGGGGCTTTTTATGGGGCCTATAAAAAAGATAGGTCCAAAAAGCCCTAAAAATGGGTCCAAAGGCCCTCGTAAATTTTCACTTAAAAATAGATACTTAAATAAGAAGGATGTACAAGGGGATAATATATGAAAAACATACTTTTTATTTTAGCGGCTTGTTTGATGGTTTCGCTGGTTAATGCGGCCCCCGCGGCCCAACAGCGCCCGCAGTTGAACGAAAAATTGCAGGCGGCCGTGAAAGCGGCGGCGCAAAGACGCCAAGCCGTGGTGGATTTGGAAAAAGAAGACGATTTTGGCAATACGCCGGTTTTCGCCGCGGCGCAAAAAGGGGATGCCAAAGCGATTGCCGCTTATATTAAATCTGCCAAGAACGGCGCGTTCTTGCTTAAAACGGGCAAAAACGGCAATAACGTCTTCCACATTGCCCGCAACAAAGATTCCTTTTTGGCCTTGGCCTATGGTATCCGCTATTTCTATCCGCGTGAATACCAAAAACATTTGCACGTGTTGATGAACCAGCGCAACGAAGCGGGGGAACTCCCGGTGCAAACGCAAATCAATTACGGCCGGGCGGATATGTTCTTTGCGGAAATCCCTTATACCGATTTGTACAAGAGTATTATGAACATTAAGAGCAAACTTTCCGCCGGTGGCATTGTGGCCGATGTGGCACAGACCGAAGCCGCCGAAGTGGTAAAAATGAGCAAGGACAACAGCGGCCGCACGATTGCCCAAGCCGCGCGCGATAACGCCTCCGTACCGGGTATGGATAAAGTAGTCGCTTTCTTTAACGAAAACGCTGCCTACCTGTAAAAGATTTCTTATCCCCTGCACCTCCGGTTCCCCCACCGGGGGTGTTCCTTTTTTATACAATACAATGAAAAACGCCCGGCTAAAACCGGGCGCTCTTCTATCCGTTTGGCAAAGGCTTTAACTGAAAAACTTAATGGAGTTGGGCAGAATAACGTCCTCCATTACGCTTAACGCAAACGAATCGGTCATCCCGGCGATATAGTCGGCGATAATCGTATCAATTTGCGCAGGGTCCTCTTTATAGACGTTTGTCATAGAGCGCATATATTTGGCGAAGTTTTTAGCGGTGGTTTTGCCCTCTTGGTCGTAAGCCCCGTAGTCAAAGCCGTAGCGCTTAAAAATCGTGCGGAAATAATCAAACAAATCGCGGATACATTTGTCTATGGTTTCCTTGCGCTGGCGCATTTGCTCGTTGTGGTAAATGCGGGTATAGTTGAACTCCCGCAACTGGGAAATAAGCCCGAATTTATCGTCCGAAAAGCCGATGCAGTCCTGGTCCTTGGAGTGGTTAATCAGGTCCAGGGTCAGCGTGTTGATAATTTCCCCGTTGGAAGTGCCGATTTCTTCGCGTACGTCTTTGGGAATATCGTTCGTGGTGATAAGGTCCGCCTTTACGGCGTCCTCAATGTCTCGCCCCAAATAGGCGATTTTGTCGGACAGCCGCACAATGCACCCCTCATAGGTGGAAGGCATATGGTCGCGCCCGGTGATTTTTTCCAAATCGTTCGGTACGGCGGCGGGGCGGAGTTGGTTATTGGTAAAGTCCTCGCCGCAATGGCAGATAATCCCGTCCTTTACGGCAAAGGTTAAATTCAGCCCTTCCCCATAGTTGGCCAAATGCTCCACTACGCGGTAACTGTTAATTTCGTGTAAAAAGCGTTTGGGCGTAATGCAGGCGTCTATGGCGCGTTCGCCCTCGTGGCCAAAGGGGGCGTGCCCAATGTCGTGCCCCAGGCCGATAGCGTAGGCCATATCCTCGCTTAATTGCCAGTTGCCGCTTTTGTTAAGCCCCCGGCAAATGGTGGCGGCAATGGTGGCCACATGCAGGACGTGCTCAATGCGGGTGCAAATGTGGTCGTTATTCGGCGCAAAGAAGACCTGCGTCTTGTGTTTTAAACGCCGAAACGGCAGCGAGTGGATAATTTTTGTCTGGTCGCGGAAGTATTCATCGCGCAAGTCCGGCTTGTGCGGATGGGTGCGCTGTAAATAAATTTCATCGCTAAACGGATTTTTTATCATAAAATTATGATACCATAATATAGAACCTATATAGAAGCGTTAAGGAGCCCTTTATGACTGTTGCGGCCGTTTATGCAGGCACTTTTGACCCCGTTACCCTCGGGCACGCGGATATCGCGCGCCGGGCGGCGCGGGCGTTTGGGGGATTGGTGGTACTCGTTATCCCAAACGGAAATAAAAAGCCGCTTTTTAGCACGGCTGAACGAGTGGCCTTGTTAAAGGAAACCTTTCAGGACGAACCGCTCATCCGCGTGGAACAGGCCGAAGGGCTGCTGGCGGATTATCTTAAAAAAAATGATCTTCATATTTTGGTGCGTGGCGTGCGCGGCGCGGCGGATATGGAGCACGAACTGACGAACGCTTATTATAATAAGTTGTTTTGCCCCGGTGCCGAAACGGTCTTTTTGCCTGCGCGGCCCGAATACGCTTTTTTAAGTTCATCTGCGGTACGCGAAGCCGCAGGCTACGGCGGAGATGTTTCCGCCTTGGTGCCACCGTGTGTGGCAAGTGCCCTAAAAGGCAAGTTTGACAAATAGACGTAATACAAAAGACTTATGTAAAAAGTGGGTCTTTTGTCCCGTTGTGCAAGTTGGCAAAGTTTACTAAAATATAGGTGGAGACGGATAAAAGGAGTTTTTGATGTACTGCGCCAAAGACCAACAACTTGCGTGCCAGTGCTCGCCCCTGCAATTTTTAGCAGTAAACAAGGGGGGCGTGTCCGCTTTCCCTAATTCCCTAAAAATTTCCCGTATTCAGCCAGCCGTACCCCCGGAAATGTGCCTGCCCAAGCGGCAGGGCCTATTTTTATATAGGGCTAAAAAACCTAGGACTTCTAGGTCTTTTGGCCCTATTTTTTTTATGGACTTTTTCCAATAATTAAGGGAGAGGAGAACCTTATTATGAAAACAACCCTGTCGCTTTTACTCAGTTTCTGTATTCTATTTAGCAGCGTTTCCCCGTCGCTGGCGCAAACCTTGCCCGTCAAGGCTGGTAAGGGAATTGCCAAGCAGGGCAAAACCGTCGGCAAGATTGTACAAAAGGGCGTTGCCGTACCCAAAGTAAAACTGCCCGCTAACGCACAGGTGTATTCCGCCGGAACGCGCGTGGGCCAACTGGTTCCCACGCCCCCCTCGGTTACGGTGGTGCCTAATGTCTCCTCTTTGCAGGTTCCGTCCGATTTAATCTCCTCTAAACTCACGGATTTAACCTCTCATCACGCCTTATCCGTCGGCGAATTGACCGACGGTTTACCCGGTCCGATTTTTGCCCAAACCTCTCCGTTGGCCCGTGCCGCGGCGCTTCGCACCCAGTTTGTAACTTTCTACTTGCACGGTAACGCCAACTTGGCCCAACAAGCCGAAGCCGTTAAATTTTACCGCACGGAATTGGAAGCCCTGTCCGGCTCCTTTGCCAAACTTCCCAAAGGCGATGAACGCTCCGCCTTATTAATCGCTTCCAACAAAAGCCACGCTAGTTATAAGGACGTGCTGAACTGCAATCACGCACTGTCCGATGCGGCGGCCTTGGGGTTGGTCGGTACGAAAGCCGATGCCCAGGCTTTGATTAATTTTTATAAGAAAGCCGTCAATTCTCCCTTTGAAAAAACCGCGGAAGTAATTGCTGCCCGCGGTTTGTTGCGTCAGGGCGCTTATACCCAGTTGCAGGAATTGGCTACCCTTACGGGGGCCAAAGGTCCGTTCTGGCAGGATTTGGCCGCTGTGGCGCAAGAAAAAGGCTTGCCCGTTCAAATTAACGCCGTAGCCGGTGAGGCCGCTCCCGCATCCGCCGATATGGCCCGCTTTTTAAAATTGGGCTGCCCGCAAAACGTTTTAAACGCTGATATTTCCCGCAAGGCCACCCAGGATTGGTTGGAATTGGGCGTGCCCGCTCCTGCGGCTGCCCCGGTGGCTGTTAAAGCGCAAGCCGCCGCTCCGTCTGCCCCCAAGGTGGAAATGCCGAAAGTTCAGTTGGCCGGAACAGATTTAGCCTTGTCTCCTACCGCCGTGCCGACTGAGGGCGAAGCCGTAACCGAAACCGCCCCGGCCGTTACCGAATCCAAGGGCTCGGTGGAATTTGTAGGCCGCTCCGACAGCGACAACTCCGGCGTAATGTACAGCGGCGTACCCGTGTTTGCTATCGGCAAACTCTTTAAAAAGGGTGCTGCTTGGATTAGAAACCGTTTTAATAAAAAGGCTCCGGAACCGATTTACCACGAACCCGGCTTGCACGACGCCACGCAAATCAGCGAAGTTTATTCCAATCTCCGCTCGCCCGAAGCCCCGGCCTCTGCCGATGCGTTAATGGGAGCCGGAGAAGAAGGCCCGGTCCCGGTGTCGGAAAAAGGCTTTAAATTAACCCGCGTGGACGAAAACGGCATTGAACGCATTTTGCCCGTTAATTTGGAAATCAGCAACCGCTTCCGCGTGAAGGGTTACAACCGCGTGGCGTTTGCCTTGACCCCCAATTTTAAACACGGCTATGTGGCGGAACTGCGCAACCAAACCCAAGCCCCGCTCCGTATGGCGCACTTCTATATGCGCTTGCAGGCGGACCAGGTGGGCTCCTTGGTGGATTTGGTACGCGCCGCCGGGATGACCAAATTTAGTTTGAAACTGGAAACCCGCCCGGACGTGGTGTACCAAGCCACTACCCAGCAGGTAGCAGATGCCGCCACGGGTGCGCTGTTACCCTTGGAAGTAACCTTGCCGGAAAAGAGCGTAGCCCACGGCGAAAAGGTGGTCTTGATGCCGGAAGGCAACTTGGCCTTGCAGGGAACGGACGGGAAAATCCATAACCTTTCCCGCTTCTATGTCCGCTTGCCCAAGAACCAAATCGGCAAGTTTGTACAGATTTTGCGCCAAAGCCCGACCAAATTTAACGTGTCCGTCCACCCCACCCAAAACCGCGCGGATTTAATTGTGCGCGACGCTTCTTTGACGAACGTCAGTTTGGGTAAAACGATGGGCCCGGTGGTAAAGGGTGCACTGGGTATGGACATAAGCACCGCCAACGGTATGATGTTTGGTATCAACTATGTGTTGCCGGGGTTTGCTTCCCTGTTGACGCCTGTACTTAAAAAATACGGCGAAAAGAATTTGATGGTGCTGTCCTTGGCAATGTCCACCGCCGCGGGTGCTTTGGCTACCGCGGGCGGCTTCTACGGCTTTGTGGAAGGGATGGCGTTAAGCCCGGTGCAGAAAGGGCTGTTTATTACGGCCTTGTTCTTAATGAGCGGTTCCAGTATTTTGAAGCAGTTGGTTTCCAACTTGCTTATCCGCGCCAACCGCGGTGAAGTGATTTTAAACGCGGCCAAAGATGCTTTAAAAACGGCTGAAACGGAAATGACCGTAGCCGAAAAGCAGGGCTTTGCGAAACTGGGCGAACGCGTAAAAGAATTTTTTACCAAAAAGTCCGAAGTCAGTTTAAAAGATATCGTACTGTACAATTTAAGTTTCGTGTACAAGAACGTCGGTACCTTGGCCTTTTTGGCTTCGCCGTACTTGATTAATCAAGGCATCCTGCTGGCTACCGGGGTGGATTTGGGCCTGGACTATTCTATCAGTTTTCCGATTTACGCCGGGTACAGCGGCTGGGTGGCGTGGAAGGTATGGCGCGCCAAACTGCGCGATGCGTATTCCGCCAAGAACTTGGAACAGAGCCAAAAAATGTTGCAGGGCACGCTGGATGCGGGTGCCAAAGTATTGGGCGAAGCAACAGGAAATGTGCCGTCTGTGGTGATTGACGATGTGGCGCGCGGCATTAAAGATTCGTTGGATGCTTGGGTATTTGCCAACGTGAAAATGGATTCCTCCAAGAAATCGGGCGATTTGTACAAAGCCGCCAAAAAGGACCTGTTTGCCGGACTTGAAAAACAATTAGCCGAAAAATACAATATCCCGGCAGACCGTATGAACTCCTTGGTGCACAAGGTTAAACACTCAGTGGCCGTGCAGGAAAATACGCTTGGTAATATGGTCAAAATGTTAAAGGCCCCGGGCGTGGCGGCGTTGGCCTCGGCAATGACATTGGCTACGATTCACGAGTTCGTCATTTCCAGTTCGTTCGCTATTTCTATGAAGTCGCTCATCAGCCAAGGTGAATTTGCGAACTTCTTAATTGCCTGCTCGCTGTATCTGCCGTTTATCGTGGGCCGCTTGGGCGGTAACGTGGTTAGCCGCCGCATCAGCCCCGATACGATGTATATCCTTTGTTCAACGCTCTCTGCCTTGGGTACGGGTATAATGGCGACGGCGGGCGACAGTGTGGCGCAGACGATTACGGGCGCAGCAGTAGCCAGTTTGGGTGTGGGTAACTTCTTTACCCAAATGTATGACTACATTATGAACCGCTACCCCAAACAGAACCGCGAATTGTCCTCCATTTTGGCCCTTACAATGGCCATAGGCGGCTTGGGTGCTATCCCGGCGGGCTGCTTCGCTTCTATGAGTTTGGGAGGTATGCCTGGGGACTTGCTGTATGCGGGCACGATGTTGGTTTCCAGTTTACTCTTAACGCCCGGTATGATGAGCAACTCCTCGCTCGTAAAAGGGATGAAGTACGAAGCGGGTCGCTTATGGAAGAAGGTCAAGGGCGTATTTAAACGCGGTGATAAAGGGACCACTCCCACGGGATTAGACAACGCGGCTCCCGCCAACTAATAAAGTGATTTTAAACAACGCCCCGGGCACTATAAGCCCGGGGCTTTTTAGTCTATACTAATAACAGAGCAACACTACAAAAGCAGTGTTGCTCAATTAATCAATAGTGCGCGGAAATCTGCCGCCCGCAGGGCGCGGCGCGCAGCGTTATTCTAGGAAGTGCTGGCGCCCGCTGACAATGGACTCGGCACGCATTAGGGAAATATCAATATTTTTGCAAATATGGTCTTCGCCCAAGCGTTTGATAAAGCCATACTTTTCCAAAGTCTTTAACACGGGCTTTTGGACGTGCGAAAGGATAAGTTGCACGCCGTCCTTTTGGCAACTGTTAAAAATGCTTTCCAGCGCGTGAAAGCCCGTCGCGTCAATGGCGGGCACGCTGCGCATACGCAAGATGAGCACCTTGCACTCCTTGTGGTTTTCCAAGGAATCCACAAACACATTGGCCGCACCAAAGAAGAACGGCCCGTTGATTTCGTACACGCTGACGTTGTGCGTAATAATTTTGGTGTCAATGTCGTCCTTTTGGCGTACCTCGTCAAAAATATCATCATCCATATTCTTAATTTGATAGACATCGCTCATACGCTTCATAAAGAGCACCGCCGCCAATACAAGGCCGAACTCAATGGCCACTACCAAGTCCGCCGCTACGGTTAGTCCGAAAGTGGCGAGCAAAACGGCAATATCGCCCGCCGGAGCCTTAAATAAGGCGCGGAAGGCCCGCCAACCGCTCATACGGTAGGCCACCATAAACAAAATGGCGGCTAGCGAAGTCATCGGGATTAGGCCAATATATTGCATAAGGCATAACATCATAACCAAAAGGAAAATAGCGTGCGCCATACCGGCAATCGGGGTGCGCCCGCCGTTTTCAATGTTGGTGGCTGTGCGGGCAATCGCGCCCGTGGCGGGCAACCCGCCAAATAAGGCTGACGCCACATTGGCTACCCCCGTGGCAACCAATTCCATATTGGAGCGGTGCTTTTTGCCAATCATCCCGTCCGCCACCACGGCAGAAAGCAAACTCTCAATCCCCGCCAAGAAGGCAATCGTTAGCGAAGCGGGCAACAGTTTTTTAATGGTCGCCAGTGTGATTTCACCCGGCATATGGGGCCAAACCAAGGTGCTGTCCACCGAGCCGAAAGTAGAGGTAATGGTGGCTACGTCCAAATGCACAAATTTTACAACCAAGGTAGTAATGATAAGCGCAACCAAGGAGCCGGGGAGTGATTTCCATTTTTTAGGCCAGAAAATAATAATGCCCAAGGTTAATAAACCGACGGCCAAGGTTTCCCAGTTGGTGGCAGATAAATGGTGAAAGTACATATTCCACTTGGCAAAAAAGTCGCTCGGAATATTGGTTAAATTGAGGCCCAAGAAGTCGTTAATCTGCGTGGAAAAAAGCACCACGGCGATACCGCTGGTAAACCCGGTGGTTACCGGATAAGGGATAAATTTGATGAACGCGCCAAACTTAAAAAGACCCATTAACATCAAAAATATACCCGCCATTAAGGTAGCGGTTAAAAGGCCGGAGAGACCGAACTCTTGGATAATGCCATAGACAATGACGACGAACGCGCCCGTCGGCCCGCCGATTTGCACGCGGGAGCCGCCCAAGAGGGAAATCAAAAACCCGGCTACAATAGCGGTTAAAAGGCCCTTTTCGGGCGTAACGCCGGAGGCTATGGCCAGGGCGATAGACAGCGGCAGGGCCACACAGGCCACTACCAGCCCGGACGTAACATCTTTTAACATACGCCGGGGAGTAAATTCTTCGGGGCGGTTGCGCCAAAGCGTAACCAATTTAGGGAGTAAATGCATAATAATTTAACGGTTAAATAATCTGCGGAGCAGTTTGTCGTAGTGCGGCTGCGGAATTTGCATACCGGGGGTGGTGATGCGTCCCGCGCGCGGGCCGTGGTAATCGGACCCCGCCGTAGCCAAAAGGCCGTATTTACGGGTAATGGCCAGCAGGTCTTGCTTCATTGTAAAGGTATGGGCGGGATAAAACACCTCCACGCCTTCTAGGCCGGCCTCGGTCCAAGCCGGGAAATTCCAATGTTCCGACACAATACCGGGGTGCGCAATCACAGGCATACCGCCTGCGCGCTTGATGTGCTGGATAGCCTCAATAGCGGTTACCCCGGCGGACGGCACATAGCCGGGCTGGCCGGGTACCAAATAGCGCCGGAAGCCCTCTTGGCGGCTGGGCACAATGCCCTTGGCTTTGAGCGCATCGGCAACGTGGGCGCGGGAAACGGTATTGGGCGCACGGGAAAAGACTTCCTCTTCCGTAATGTCCACCCCGGCGGCAATTAATTGCTGGATAATTTTGCGGATGCGTTCGCGGCGGTTTTGGCGATTTTGGGCCAAAAAGGCTTGGAACTCCGCATTTTCCAAATCAATGTTGTAGCCGGTAAAGTGCAGGTGGTCGTGCTCTCGGGTGCTGATTTCCACCCCGGGCGTAAAGAGGATGCGGTGTTCTTCGCACACTTTTTTGGCGCGGAGGACACCGTCAGTTGTATCGTGGTCGGTCAGGGCATAAACGGAAGCCCCGGCTTTTAAAGCGGCATGAACCACTTCTTCCGGGGTACAAGTTCCGTCCGAAAAATCGGAGTGCGTGTGTAAGTCTATCTTCGGCATTAAACGCGTTCCACCGCGGTTACACCGGGGACGAGTTCTTTAATCTTGCGTTCCACTACGGCTTGCAAGGTCATTTGCGCGTGCGGGCAGCAGCCGCAGCGGCCGTGCAAACCTACGGTAACGATACCCGTTTTTTCATCTACGCTGATGAGTTGGATGTCGCCGCCGTCAGCCTGCAAAATAGGGCGGATGTCTTCAATTACTTGTTGGACTTGTTCTTTCATAATCTTCTCCAAAGGTTTATTTATCTTCTTTATTATATCTTTTTTGGGGGCGGGCCCGGTAAGAAAAAACTTGCAAAGTTTCGGGGAGTATTGCTATACTTTTTGTGTAGAGATTTTTTAGTTCGCCTTTTATAGGAGAAAGAAGATATATGAAAAAAATTATTGCTTTGGCTATGCTCGTACTTTTTGTGAGCGCTCCTGTTTTCGCCCAAAAATACGCCAGCATCAACGCTAAAAGAGCCAATATCCGCACTTGCGCGGGTACGAAATGCGCTTTGAAATGGCACGCGTGGAGATACACCCCTGTCATTATGGTAAAAACCAACGAAGATAAAAGTTGGGTTCTTATTAAGGATTTTGAAGGATACAGCGGCTGGATTAAGGCCGACTTGTTAAGCCCGCAGGGCGGTATGTCCGCCAAAGTGGACTTGAACGTCCGCAAAGACGCCTCCGCCTCAGCCGATATCGTTTGCACCGTAGCCAAGGGTTATCCGTTTAAATACTTGGCTAAAAAAGGCAAATGGATTCAAGTGTCCGACGAACCCGAAAACGCCAAAGACGGCGTTTGCAAAGGTTGGGTATATAACGCCAACCTGTGGGGCTTCTTTAAGCAATAAGTTAAATTTGCCCGGAATATAAAAAAGGCCCTTTTTATGGGGCCTTTTTTATCCGGCAGAAAAGGAAAAAGCCCCCTTGCCAAAAGGCAAAGTAAAGGGTAAAATATAAGTATGAAAAAGATTTTTATTACGGCTGCGGCCGCCAGTTTAGTGGTATGTGCTTTCTGCTTGGCGCGCACCGTCAGCGAAGGGCGTTTTAATATCTCGGGTACGGTTACCGTGCCGGAGCGCTTGGCCTCTATGGCGCAGGCGGACAACAATTCCTGCGCGATTATCGTTAAAAACGAGGCCGATGTGCCCGTGGCGATTAAGCGCGTGGTAAACCCGAAGTTCCCGCTTGCTTTTACGATGGGGGAAGAAGATTTATTAGCCGCTAATTTGGACGGCAATTTAAAGTTGGAAGTCCAAATCAACAACCACGGCCAGTTGGGCGTGGTGAAACAAGGGGATATCTTCGGCGCGGTGGACGGCACAATTAAGCCCAATGCCAAAAATGTAACCGTTGCGGCGGATAAAACCTTGGGCCGTGTGCAGTTGGCCCGCAACGTAAAGGGAAATTTCTTCCGCACGGCTGCCCGCTAACCTGACGAATTTGCATAAACCCGGGGCCGCAAAACGCTCCGGGTTTATTTTATGTTTCCCGGCGGAAAAGGGCTTGACTATACGCCCTATATATAGCAAAATACAAGTAACACCGATTTTGGGGGAAAAATGAGACGCAGTTTATTTCTTTTAGCCACGCTTGCTATGTCGTCTGCTCTGTATGCGCAGCCGGATGCCAGCACCTATAACCGCGAAAAAGTATTGGACATTTTTGCCCAATACAATCCTGCCGTATTGGAAAACGCCAAAAAGAACGCCGATTATAACGCTATCTTGGAGGATTTGGCCGCTTCTTACCAAGCGCCCGATACGGAAGATGCCCGCTTTGAATTAATCTCCGTGGCGCGCAATTTTGATAATTCTATCCGTCTGCATACGCTTTCCGAGCAATACGAGGAGGCTTTATTCCTCTCTGCTGTAAACGGGGTGGACGCATCCGCTACGGATAAATACTTTAACCGCCAGGTGGCCGATGTATTGGGCCGGGTCTGGGCGGTTACGGTCAACTTGCGCGAGGAACAGATTAAAGAATATAAAAAGCAGTTGGCGCAAGTTAAAAAGGACAAAACCCTCTCTTCTGCGGACCGCACGGCTAAAAGCAACGCCTTAAAGGCTAAAATCAAAGCCGTAAAGGCTGAACTCAAAGCCCTGAAAAAGGACCCGGGCTCCCAGATTTCCACCGCCGCCCAAGTGTTTGGACAGCAGGTGCAAACCCGCGTGCAAGCCAGGCTGTCCGCCTTGGCCGCTTCGGCCGAGAAAGACGCTGCTTTGCAAACGGCACAAACGCCCAATCTGCAAGTAAAAACCAACCACAAAAAGCCAGTCGCCAAATAACAGGTTCCTTTGGCCCGCCGTATGGGGCTATGTCTTGCCGTACTATTTTAACTAAAAGGAACTTGTAATATGATTAGAACTGTAATTGATAAAATTTTCGGAACCAAAAGCGAACGCGACCTTAAAAAAATCCAACATTATGTAGATGATGCCAACAAATTCACCGCTGAATTTGAACATTTGACCGACGACCAGTTAAAGGCCAAAACACAAGAATTTAAAGACCGCTTGGCCAAGGGCGAAACCTTGGACCAATTACTGCCCGAAGCCTTTGCCGTGGTCCGCTTGGCCGCGCAAAGAGTTATCGGCTTGCGCCCGTACGATGTGCAAATGCTGGGCGGTATCGTTCTGCATCAAGGAAAAATTGCCGAAATGGGCACCGGGGAAGGTAAAACCCTGGTGGCCGTGTTGCCCTCTTACTTAAACGCGCTTACCGGAAAAGGGGTGCACGTCGTAACGGTAAACGACTACTTGGCCCGCCGCGACCGCCAATGGATGGGCCCTATCCACGAATTTTTAGGCCTTACCGTGGGCTACATCAGCCACGATATGGACAACGCCGACCGCCGCGAAATGTACGCCAAGGACATTACCTATGTAACCAATAACGAACTGGGCTTTGACTACCTGCGCGACAATATGGTGATTAACCGCGAGGACCGTGTATTGCGCCCGCTCAACTACTGTATTGTGGACGAAGTGGACTCCATTTTAATTGACGAGGCCCGTACCCCGCTTATTATTTCCGGCCCGTCCGAACAAAGCACCGATAAATATTACATTGTAAACCGCTTAATTCCGTCCTTAAAGGTCCGTATGATTACGGAAAAGGACGAAGTGAAAGCCAAATACGAGGGCATTAACTTGGATGAGGGCGTGGACGCCATTATTGACGAAAAAGCCCACACCGCCACCTTGACCGATACGGGTATCGCCAAGGCGGAAAAGTTCTTAAATGTTCCCAACCTGTATAACGATGTGGAATCCGAGTGGGTCCACCACATTAACCAAGCCTTGCGCGCGCACCATTTGTACGAGCGCGATGTGGACTATGTGGTAAAGGACGGCGAAGTCATTATCGTAGATGAATTTACGGGACGTTTAATGCCTGGCCGCCGTTGGAGCGACGGTTTGCACCAAGCGGTGGAAGCCAAAGAAGGGTTGCAAATTAAAGAAGAAAACCAGACCTTGGCTACCATTACCTTCCAGAACTTCTTTAAACTTTACAAAAAACTCTCCGGTATGACGGGTACGGCTATGACCGAGGCCAACGAGTTCTGGCAGATTTACAAGTTGGATGTGGTGGAAATCCGCCCCAACCGCCCCTCTAAACGCATAGACTACCCGGACCTTGTGTATTTGACGGAACGCGAAAAATTTAACGCTATTGTGGACGAGGTGGAAGATTTGTGGAAGAAGGGTGCCCCGGTGCTGGTGGGTACGCGCTCTATTGAAAAGTCCGAAAAGTTGAGCCATATGCTCCGCGCCAAGGGTATTCCGCACCAAGTGTTAAACGCCAAATACCACGAAATGGAAGCCCAAATCATCAGCCAGGCAGGCCGCAAAGGAGCCGTAACGATTGCCACCAATATGGCCGGCCGCGGTACGGATATTGTACTGGGCGGTAACCCGGCTAATAAGCAGGAACAAGACGAAGTGGTAGCGTTGGGCGGTTTGCACGTTATCGGCAGTGAACGCCACGAATCCCGCCGTATTGATAACCAGTTGCGCGGCCGCTGTGCCCGCCAAGGCGACCCGGGCTGCTCCCGTTTTTACATTTCGTTGGATGACGAATTAATGCGCCTATTTGCTAATACCACCAAAATTGCTTCCGTACTCAGCACAATGGGTATGAAGGAAGGCGAAGCCATTGAATCGCGCCTGATGACGCGCCAAATTGAAGGCGCCCAGCGTATGGTGGAAGGCCGCAACTTTGATATCCGCAAGCAGTTGCTGGATTATGATAAAGTAATGAACCAGCAGCGCACCGCTATTTATGGGTTGAGAAACGCCATTTTGGACGGCGCGGATATGACCGATAAAACGATGCAGATGATGGAAGAAATTGTAGATGAACTGGTGGAACAGTATTACAATTATTCCCACCCGCAGCGCTGTGATTTTGAAGCGTTAAACGTCAATTTGCGCAATTTCTTCCCTGGTGATTTCCACTTTACGGCGGAAAACGTCGGCCGCAAATCGCACGACCAGTTGGTGGATGAAATTATGGCGCAGGTAAAGGATTTGTACCACGCCCGCGTGCTTTACTTTGCCGAGCAAGGCATTAACTTTGCGGAAATTGAGCGGATGCTTTTACTGCAAATTATTGATAACGCTTGGAAGCAGAACCTGTACGAACTGGACCAGTTGCAAAACAGTGTAAGCCTGCGCGGATATGCCCAAAAGGACCCGCTGATTGAGTATCAAAAGGAATCCTATAAGTTGTATTCCTCTATGCTTAACCGCGTGCGCGACTTAATGGTCAGTTACATCTTCCGCTTGCAACTGCCGCCCCGCCGCACCCCGGCCCAGCAAGCGCAGGCCAACAATGCGGCCAGCCAAACGGAGCAAACGCCCAAGCACATCGGGCGCAACGACCCGTGTCCGTGCGGTAGCGGTAAAAAATACAAAAAATGCTGCGGAGCCAATTTATGAAATATAAGATAAAAGAACTGCTTTTGCTGTGCTGTGCCGTGGGCGTGATTGCCCTCTTGCCGCTGTTATACAGCAAGGATGCCCCCATAGAAGTAAGCGTCCCTGCGCTTAATTCGCAGGAAATGGACGCCAAGGCCGAGGAACAACATAAAGAAGCCGCCGCGGCCGCGGCTAAGGCGCAAGTGCGCCGGATGTACCGCTGCCAAGCCGACGAGGATTGCATTATCGTAGATAAAGACCCGTGCGGTTGCTTGGTGGGGCCTTCGGGCGTAACGGCCATTAATGCCGAATTTACGCTGGACTTTAACAAAATGCAGTCTAACCTCGTAGCCAAGGCCTGCCCGGACGGCGCGCCTTCTACGGTGCGGGAGTGCAGCCCGGATGCACAAGCCGTATGCGTGGAAAATGTGTGTAAGATACGGTTTTAAGGCATATGCGGGAGTTTAGGGAAACTATTTCACAACAAGACGCCCAGGCGGAGAAATCTTCCGCCTGGGTGCGTGTTAAAACCGTACTCTTGGGTGCGGCGCGGATTGTTTTTTTGCTGGCTTGTATGCTGGGCACGGCTTGGCTGATGTACCAAAGTTATCCCAATAACTCCCAGCACTTTTTGGCGTGGTTTGCGTTGGCGCCGTTTATTTGGGGAGTGGCTAAAATCAAAGGATTTTGGTCCTCTTTTTTTTATGGCTGGCTGACGGCCCTGCTGTTTAACGCGGGGATTTTATATTGGATTTATTACACTTGTTTGCACGGTGGGGGCCTTTCGCAGGGGCTTTCCGTGGCCGCTTGGCTGGGGTTAAGCGGGCTGTTAGCCGTACAGTTTGCGATATTGGGCGGCGCTTGCTACTTTTTAAAGCGTACGGGGGGATTTTTCCCGGTGCTCGTTGCGTGCGGCGTGGTGGCCTTGGAGTGGGTGCACCAAACGGTTGCTTTTTACTTTTTGGGCTTCCCGTGGATTATGCTGGGTTACACCCAATGGAATGCGCCCGAAATGCTTCAAATTGCTTCTTTTACGGGTGTATATGGCGTTAGTTTTGTAATTGCTTTTGTGGGGGCTTCTATCGGTTGGGCTTTTGTTGAAAGAGGGGTAAAAAAGGGCGTGTGGCATATGGTATTGGCCGCGCTTGTTTTTGTGGGTGTGTATGGCTATGGGCACAAGGTATTGCCCGCTAAACCGCTTGGCGAAATGCGCCAGCCGCTTTTAAGTTTAAATACCGCGCTTATCCAGCCCAATATAGACCAATACAAAAAATGGAGCCCCGAATACGAGGCCGAAATTACCGATACCTTGGAACAGTTGGGCGCCCAATTAGAGGGCAAAAATTTGATGTTGGCCGTCTGGCCCGAAAGCGCTGTGCCCGGTGCGTTGACCGAGGAAAAATATACCGATTTGTTTGAAGATATTGCCGCCCGTTCGGGCGCGTACCAGTTTATCGGCTCCAATGTGGAGAACGAAACCAACCAATATGTAGGGGCCTATTTGCTCCCGCCCAATGAGGGGGATTGGCAGAATTACCGCAAAATAAAACTCGTGCCGTTTGGGGAATATATCCCGCTGGAAAATCTCGTCCGCTCGGCCTTTAAAAATGTAGAAGTGCTGGGCGAACTGGGCGCCTTTACCCCGGGCCCGCGCGAGCAAAAACCGTTGGACGTATCCGGCGTGGCGGTGGGCGAAACGATTTGCTACGAAAGCATTTTCCCGCAGTTGTGGCTCTCGCAAAACCGCCAAGGGGCTAAATTTTTTGTAAATATCACTAATGATGCCTGGTTCTTTAAAACGGCCGCGCCGTACCAGCATTTGGCCGTAAACGTATTGCGCGCGGTGGAAACGGGGCGCCCCGTACTCCGCGCCGCCAACACGGGGTTTTCGGCGTATATTGACCCGTTTGGCCGCATTGAAAAGCAATCCGGCCTGTTTACGCAGGAGATTTTAACCGCCTCCGTACCGCTTGCGGTCGGGGACAGACAAAACTTTTATACGCAGTTTGGCGATTGGTTCGCTTGGCTGTGCGCGGCGGTCTTTTTTACGCTGCTGGTTTCCACAATGGTTTTTGCTTATGAATAATATTGAATTTAAAGATGTAGAACAGACAATTTCCGATTTAGCCGCCCGTGTGGCCAAGATTGAATCCATAGACGACATTTCCGGCAAAAAACAGGAATTGGCCGCCTTGCAGGCGCAGTCGGCGGACCCCGCCTTTTGGAACGATACCAAAAAGGCCAAGGACGTCAGCCGCCAAATTGATTTATTAAAAACCTCTATTGACACCTTTTACGCGCTCCATAAAAAAATGGAGGACGACCGCGCTTGGTTTGACCTGTGCAAGGAAATGCAGGACCAAAACGAACTGGCCGCCTTGGCCGCTTCGTTGCAGGAAACCGAAAAACAAGTGGCTAAAAAAGAGGGCGAAATCCGCCTGTCGGACCCAAACGACAAACTAAACGCCATTTTGACAATTCACGCCGGAGCGGGCGGCACAGAATCTTGCGACTGGGCGCAAATGCTGGTGCGTATGTACACGCGCTGGGCCGAACAGCACGGCTTTAAATTTTCCGTATTGGACGCACAACCCGGCGATGAAGCGGGTATCAAAACGCTTTCCGCAATGGTGGAAGGCCCCTTTGCTTATGGCTACTTAAAAGGGGAAAACGGCGTGCACCGCTTGGTGCGCGTGTCGCCCTTTGATGCCAATGCCCGCCGCCATACATCCTTTGCTTCGTGCGACGTACTGCCGGATATTGACGAGGATATCAACATTGAAATCCCGGAAAAGGATATCCAACTGGAAACCTCGCGTGCGGGCGGCCACGGCGGACAAAACGTAAACAAGGTGGAATCTGCGGTGCGCCTGTTGCATATTCCTACGGGGATTGTGGTGTCCTGCCGCATTGAGCGCAGCCAGTTGCAAAACCGCCAAACGGCTATGAAGATGCTTAAAGCCAAACTGTACGAAATGGAAATGGATAAAAAGCGCGGCGAGGCCGAAAAACGCTACGGCCAAAAGGGCGAAATTGCCTGGGGCCACCAAATCCGCTCGTATGTGTTTATGCCGTACCAGTTGGTGAAGGACTTACGCAGCGGGTACGAAACTTCCCAAATCAACGCCGTAATGGACGGCGATTTGGACCCGTTTATTTTTGCCTTTTTAAACCACGAAGCAGAAAATAAAAAGTAATGACTACCGGCCTTTATTTCCATATCCCGTTCTGCAAGCAAAAGTGCAATTATTGCGATTTTGCTTCTTTTGCAGGGCGGGAAAATTTAATTTCCGCTTATTTGCAGGCGCTTAATAAATCCGCCTCTTCGGCCCCCAAGCGGGAGTTTAGCACGCTGTATATCGGTGGGGGAACGCCCAGTTTACTAACTACTAGCCAGTTGGAAGAGTTGTGCGCCCTAGTTGCCCGCCACTTTGGCCCGGTTTCCCATTTTGAAGAAAGCACCATAGAGGCCAACCCGGAAAGTTTAACCGCTGAAAAGTTGGCGGTTTTAAAGCGTGCTGGCTTTAACCGTATCAGTATGGGGCTTCAAAGTTTTAACGACGCGGAACTGAAAACCTTGGGCCGCGTGCATAATGTGCAAACTTTTTTGTCGGCCTATGCGGCGGCACGCCAAGCGGGCTTTACCAATATTAATGTAGATTTAATTGCCGGAGTGCCGGGGCAAAGTCTGCAAAGTTTTTTGGACGGTTTGCAAAAATTGGTGGACTTACACCCGGAACATTTGTCCGTTTATGGTTTGCAGATAGAAGAAGGAACTCCGTTTTTTGAGCGCGGGATTGTGTGCGACCAGTTGCTAATGCGCCGTATGCTGGAAGAAGCGCATACGCGTTTGCAGGCGGCGGGATATCACCATTACGAAATTTCCAACTTTGCCTTGCCCGGGCGGGAAGCCAAGCACAATACGCACTATTGGCACAACGGCGAATACTTAGGCTTAGGCAGCGGGGCCGCCAGTTATTTAGGCGGCGTGCGCAGCCAAAATACCGATGACGTGGCTGATTTTATTGCCCGCATAAACGAGGGCAAAAACCCTATTGTGTACAGCGAAAAACTGGAAGGCAAAGAACACGAGGGCGAAAATTTAATGTTGGGGTTGCGCCTGTTAGACGGCATAGAACTTACGCCTGAGCAAGAGCAACTTTTCGGCAAAGATATTGAAAAGCATATCCAAAGCGGCCTTTTGGAGCGGGCGGGAAAAAAGGTAAAATTAACATTAGAGGGGTTATTTTTAGCCAACGAAGTTTTTTGCAGTTTTGTAGCCCCGTTTGACCAATGAAGATTACTCCCGTACAAACCGATATTTTTAAAGAGTCCGCCGACCTGCCCGCCTTTATCGTGCGGTATATCCCGTCGGTGGCGGACAAAACGGTGTTGACGGTTTCGTCTAAACTCGTTTGTTTGTGGAAGGGGCTTTCTGTCCCGTACGAAAGCCGCGCGCAAAAGGAAAATTTAATCCGGCAGGAAAGCGACGCCGCCTTAAAAACGCCGCTTGCGTGGCTTACGTTAAAAAGCGGTATGATTATGACCAACGCCGGGATTGACGAATCCAACGCGGACGGAAAACTGTTGCTTTTACCGCGCGATTTGTACGCGTGTGCGGACGAACTGCGTGGCGCCTTAAAAAAGGCGTGGAACGTACAAAATTTGGGCGTGATTATTACGGACAGTATGATTTTGCCCTTGCGCGCGGGAATTATCGGCGCGGCGGTATCATACAGCGGATTTAAGGGCGTAAAAGATTTGCGCGGAAAGCCCGATATTTTTGGCAAAAAATTGGATGTTACGCTGGTGGATATGGCGGATTCCTTGGCGGCTGCTTGCGCGCTGACAATGGGCGAGGCCGACGAACGGCGCCCCTTGTGCGTGGTGGAAGGCGCCCCGGTGGAATTTGCGGATAAAACGGACCCGCAGGAAATAAAATATCCCGTAGGAAACGATTTGTTTACACCGCTTTTTAAGGCGGCGAAATTAATAAAATAAGGAGACAAAAATGATTAAAAATATGCTGGGCGAATTTAAAAAATTCGTAATGCGCGGCAACGTGATTGATATGGCTGTCGGTATCATTATCGGCGGTGCATTTACTAAAATTGTGAACTCTATGGTGGCCGATGTGATGATGCCGCCCTTGGGGCTTTTAATGGGCAAGGTGGATTTTTCCAACTGGTTTATCGTCATTAAAGACGGCGCCCAAGTGCCCGCCCCGTATGCTTCTTTGTCCGCGGCCCAAGCCGCCGGCGCGACCACGCTTAACGTAGGTAACTTTTTAAACGCGGTCATCAGTTTCTTAATTGTGGCGTTTTGTATTTTCTTGCTCATTAAACTGATTAACAAATTGGACAATTTGAAAAAAGTGGAAGAACCGGCCGCCGCTCCCACCACCAAAAAGTGCCCGTTCTGCTGCTCGGAAATTCCGCTGGAAGCCACCCGCTGCCCGCATTGCACTTCCGAACTCAAATAACGTTAATTATTTAACGGTTGTTTTGTTGTAGAAATGTTGTTGTATCGTTCTATTGCCCCGGATTTTCCCGGGGCTTTTTGTTGTGTTTGTTGGGTGTCAGCCCAGAGAGGCTTTTGTCGTTATTTATATAAGAGGTCATACTGAATTGCCGCCCTTACCGCTAGGCGGCACCCCGTAGTGTTTCTGTACGGGGTCTATACATTCCGCTCGCAAGAACTCCGGGCGTAAGCCCGA
>CAVKWQ010000027.1:0-21769 GCA_963660385.1 Muribaculaceae bacterium | reverse complement strand
ATCTAATATATGTCTTGGACTTAACTTTTTTATAAACAGGTAAATTAAAAACAGCAGGTATTCTGCGCCCCTTTTGGGTAAAATAATTCCCCCGTTTGCTTGGGCAAAAAGACAAAAAATCACTTTTAAAAAATCAAAATTGCATACAATTTTGCGGAGAGGCTATTCTCAATAACAAAAAACACTCCATTTAAAAAACTTGCAAAAATAGACCAAAAATTGTAATTTTGAAAATATAAAAACATACAGCCAAAAATGTAATTTTGCAAAATTACTGGTAAATTTAAAAAATATAAAAATGCAAAATTAATATCAAATTTGCAAAAATAAAAACATATGAAAAAATGGTATGCGGAAGAATATTCTTTTGAAATTGAAGTAACAGGTTTTCTGCGCGGAAACAAAACGGAGCGGTACTGCCGCAATGGTGAAGAAATCGGCGACAAATATACTTGCACCTATGGTTGCCCGGTAAATGCGGACGGATTGGGAATTTGCTCCAAAATGATGATGTTGCTTTACCCGGTTATGGAAGCGGTGCGCAGCGGTGGCGATTTGGAAAATATCGGCGGCAGCAGCCCGTACACCAAGGATATCGTCTGCCCGGACGGATGCGTTATTTTCCGTTTGACGGCTAAAAAACTGGGCAATAAAAATTTCTTCAAAGGAAAATTTTTTGATAAATAGAGTTGGCGGAAGTGGTGCCGGAAACGGGAGCGTACAAGGAGCAATTCCACGAGGGGCCCGCGCACACAACTAGGCCCTATAACGCCCAAGACGGGAAAATTTCCCCCCCCATTGGTGGCCCCGTCCAAACGAAAAAATGACCACGGCGGCCAGCGAACAGCCGCCTACCATATACGACGGCGGCCCTCGTTCGCGCGGTGTAAAATAACCGAGGGTTCTGTTGTAATCACGTTTCTTTTTTATGCAGTTTTCCCCCTTGCTGGGCGGGCTCCAAATAACCGGGCTTTTTGGCCAGTATGTCCGGCCTACCACCTAGAAACCCCTAAATCCCCTGCAAATATTCGCGCGCGCCCCCTCTTAAAATTCTACAATCTATATATGAGCACTTTCTCCGCACTTTTGCTAACCTGGTACCAGCAAAACAAGCGTGATTTGCCTTGGCGGCACACGCGGGACCCGTATTTGATTTGGCTTTCCGAAATCATCTTACAGCAAACCCGCGTGGCGCAGGGCCTTTCCTATTATATGCGCTTTGCGGAGCGCTTTCCAACCCCCGCCGCGCTGGCCGAAGCCGACGAGGACGAAGTTCTGAAATATTGGCAGGGCTTGGGCTACTATTCCCGCGCGCGGAATTTGCACGCGGCCGCCAAAAGTATGCACGGCGTTTTCCCCTCCACTTATGAGGGCGTTCGCGCGTTAAAGGGCGTGGGCGACTATACCGCCGCGGCGATTTGCTCCTTTGCTTACAAAATGCCTTATGCGGTGCTGGACGGAAATGTCTATCGGGTGCTTGCCCGCGTGTTTGAAATCAAAACGCCGATAGATTCCCCCGCAGGCAAGAAGGAGTTTTCCGTGCTGGCCCAAAAGTTGCTTGATAAAACCCACCCGGACGATTACAACCAGGCCATAATGGACTTCGGCGCGATGGTTTGCACGCCCGCGTCCCCCCAATGCTTGCTTTGCCCGCTGGCGGAGCAATGTAAGGCGCACCAAAACGGGCAGGTGGAAAAATTCCCCGTAAAACAGCAAAAGACCAAAATTTCCGTGCGCTACTTCCACTATATATATGTAGAGCAGGGCAAAAATACTTGGCTGCATAAGCGCGGTGCGGGCGACATTTGGCAAAATTTATATGAGCCCCCATTGCTGGAAACCACCGCCGGGGCGGACCCGCTGCCCAGGGCTGCTTGGCTAAAAAAGCCCCAGTTGCTGGCGGCCCCCGTCAAGCACGTCCTTTCCCACCGCGTGATTTATGCGGATTTGCGGAAGGTTTCGCTTCCCCCCTCTTTCCCGGTGCCGGAGGAATTTGTCCGCGTGTCCGCCCAAGATGTAAAAGAATACGCGGTATCCCGTCTCGTACAAAAACTGCTGGAAAAAGTCGGCCTGTTGTAATTCTTGTTGAAAAAATCCTGTATGTTGGCTTGCCTGCTTTAAAAGGGCTTGACTCGTTTTTTTTTTTTGATAAATTTTGAGTTGTAGCAAAATTTATCAAAAATGGTGGGTATAATGAAAAACGCGAATACGGGCCGATTAGGCCACTTATTAAGAGGGTGGAATACTTTGTCATTCCCGAGGAACTGCTGGTGCGGAGCGTTCGGGGATCTGTCGTTATCTTTGTTGTCATTCCGGGGCCCGCATACGGGCGGGAACCCGGAATCCAGAAATAAAACAAAGAGTTTCTCTAATAAACAGACTGGATCCCAGGTCCACGCCTGGGATGACGACAATAACAACGGATTTCCGAACCCTGCGGGCCGCACCCTAGCGGGTCGCCAAACACTCGGGGATAACGACTTTATGAAAAAAGAAGGTCATCCTGAACGGGCGGCCCGCAGGGTTTCAGGATCTACCGCGTGGGTTGTTAGTAGTGGCTTTACGCTTATAGAACTATTAGTCGTCGTCCTTATCATTGGTATATTGGCCTCGGTGGCGGTACCACAATACAAAGTAGCCGTCGGAAAAGCCCGGTATCAAAAAATAATGATGACGTTACGCCCATTAAAGACGGCGTTGGAAGCCTATTATTTGGCTAATGGGGAATATCCGCCCGATACTTTGGACGGGGTGGATGTAGAGATTGCGGGTTGTTCCCCCAGGGGGCACGACCAACAGAAGTGCGACGGCTTTTCTATTGATTATAATGGCGGGCGGCCTTATGCTTCCAAGGGGTACGACGACATTGATGTAGTTGAAAAAAATTTGAACTTGCGGTGTATTATTCACTTGGAACACTCCCCCAAACTTCCTGGCAAAACTGTTTGTGCTGCAAACAGTATTTATAATCCTAACTATAAATTAATTAAAAGTTTGGGCGGAGAGCAAACCACGGTGGCGATACACGAACTGTCTGCTTCTGACGGGTGGTATATAATGCCGTAATCCGCCTCTTATAAACAACAAAACCCGCCCGAATAGGGCGGGTTTTTTAACGGGTACAACAATACTGCTAGAATTTATAGCCAACGGTCAAGCCGTACATATCGCTTCTGCCGTCGGTGTATTTCATCGGTAAACTTTGCAGTTGTTCCGATCTGCCACTCAAACTGCGGGCAAAAACGTGCGAGTAGGACAAGTCCACGCTCCAAGTATCGTTATGATAGCCCGCGCCTACGCTGGCAATGTGGCGGTCGTCCACCGGAACGAGGGTGTCCATTTCGTGCTTGTTAATAGGCGATTTATCAAATACGTAGCCCGCGCGGACGGCCCAATTTGGGTTCAGGTTATATTCCGCCCCAAAATTTAAGCGGTAGGTATCTTGGTATTTTTTCTGGTTGCGGATTACAGGGCTGGATTCGCTGTCTTTATATTGGATAAGAATTTGGTCGTATGCGCTCCAAAAGGTCCCCACGATACCGGCTTCCAAAATCAAATCTTCCGTCGGGCGGAACGAAACACCCGCCGTTAAACTATCGGGCAAGGTAATGGCCCCTTCGGCATCTGCGCCGTGGATGTTAATAACATTAATGGTGTTACCATTAGCATTAATGCGTCCGTTAAGTTTTTGTTTTACTTTGGTGCGGTACATTGCGCCCAAGGACCACTTTTCGGCCCACTCGGGGCGGTAGATAAAGGAGAAGTTTCCCCCCCAACTGACGCCAGAACCGCTGATTTCGTATTGGGAATTGGTGCTTCCGTACAGGGCCCCCAAGTTAAAATAAGAGTTTTGGGTAAACCCGATTACCATTGCTTCCAAGCCCATAGCCACGGAAAATTCGTCATTGGCTTTTACGGCAATCGTCGGCGTGAAGGAAAAGGTTTCCAGTTTTACTTTATAGGCCAAGTTACTTCCCAACCACGTTTCAACGGGGTCATCATATTCCCCGCCCAAACCATAGCGGGAAAATCCGCCTAAACCCACGGACACTTGGTCGCTCCATTTTTGGGTAATGTAAAAATTGGGCAAATACCAAATATCTCTTTTAAGGCCGCGCTTTTGCCCGGCCACGGTGGTTTTGGCGTTAGCGGTTACGACGGTAAGCCCCAGTTGGGCTTGGGT
Source organism: Muribaculaceae bacterium (assembly GCA_963660385.1). Classification (GTDB taxonomy): domain Bacteria; phylum Elusimicrobiota; class Elusimicrobia; order Elusimicrobiales; family Elusimicrobiaceae; genus Avelusimicrobium. The sequence continues at coordinate 17,586 of CAVKWQ010000027.1, read as the reverse complement.
GCCGTCCAGTTCGGTGATGAGCGCGGGGTTCACCGCCAAAGAGGCAGGTTCTGCCTTGTTGGCTACCGTGGCGCCGCCCATTGCGGTACCGCGTGCGCTGTATTCATACAAACCAAATCCGGCTCCGTAAGAAAAATCGGCCAGCAGGACGGATAACATCAGTACGGCTGATAACTTTTTTAACATACATCTCCTTGTTTTACGGGTTTCCCCGGGTTACACAAAAAAACCCCGCCGGATAAGTATCGGCGGGGTATGCGGCAAAACTATTTCTGCAATTCTTTAATTTTATCCTTGGCTACGCTGCCAAAATAGGTTTTGGCGTAGTTTTCCACCAAGTGTTTATAAGCCTCTAACGCTTCGGTTTTGTTGCCGGCCAGTTCTTGGCTAAGAGCCAAGGTTAAATAGGCTTGCGGCAAGGCGAAACTCTTCGGGTTTTGCTTGATAAATTTCGTCATTTCTTCGGCGGAGGCCTTGTAATCTTTGGCGGCTTGCAGGCTGGAAGCCAACGAGAGCGAAGCCACCGTGTAAACGGTTTCATTGGTGGAACCCGTCAGCGGTTTATATACATCGGCCGCTTGGGCAAAGTTTTCGCTGGCGTAGAGCATATCGCCTTTAAAAAGTTGGGCGTACTCGGCGGCGTCCGAACCCGGAAAATCCGCATTGAGCGCATCAATCTGTTTAAAGCCTTCCTCTTGGTTTCCGCCCAGCACCTGTACTTGCGCTGTATAATAAGCCGCCCAAGATTTTTCAGTTACGTTTTTAACGTGCGTGCTGTACGCATAACCGATAACGGCGGCCAATACCAAAATACCGAGGGCCGTCAAAACGCCCTTTTTGTTTTTTTTGCAAAAGTCCAGGGCGGAAATAAGCGACGACAAAATAAAATCTTTTTCTTCAACCGGAGCAGTAATTTTTTTAGTCATATCTTTATTATAGTAAATATCGGGCCGGAACCGAAAGTCTACGGGTTGGCGGCGATATCCTCCTCTGTAAGTTGGCGGCACTCTATGCCGTTGCGCGACAGGAAATAAATGCCTTCCTGGCTGCGGTCGTACTGGTTTTTATAGAACACCTTTTTAATGCCTGCGCTGACGATTACCTTGGCACAATGCACGCACGGGGACCAGGTAACATATACCGAGGAGCCCTGCGTGGCAATGCCGTTTTTGGCGGCAAAAGAAATGGCGTTTTGCTCGGCGTGGAGTTCGTTTTCAATGGACCACTTGCCGTGCAAATCGTAGAAAGTGCGGCTGGCGACAAAATCAATAAAAGTAGGGAATTTGTCCCGGTAATGGGCTTCGTAAACGGCGCGGAAGTTTTCCTCGCAGTGCCGCTGCCCGGTGGGAGTACCGTTAAACCCCATACTGATTACGCGGTTATCTTTTACCAATACCGCGCCTACCTGCAAACGGCAGCAGGTGGACTGGTCGGCCACCAGTTCCGCCATTTTAATAAACAGCCGATGTTTGTTCTTCATAGGGCTATCTTACCATTTTTTAAATACAAAAAATACCGCCGCCACCAAGCACAAAAAGCCAACGAGGTGGTTCCACTTGAAACTTTCTTTAAAATACACCGCCGAAAACCCCGCAAACACGGCCAGCGTGATGACCTCTTGCATTACCTTTAATTGGGTAACCGAAAAGTAATTGCTGCCGATGCGGTTCGCCGGCACTTGCAGGCAGTATTCAAAAAACGCAATCCCCCAACTGGCTAAAATAACCAGCCAAAGGGCTTTGTTTTTAAATTTTAAATGTCCGTACCAAGCCATTGTCATAAACAGGTTGGAGGCGCACAGCAAAAGAATAGGTTTCCACATATACCTTATATATATTATCATAAAAGGGTTTATTTTGGGGGCCCGAAAATAAATGCAATAAAATGTGGCCTTTTGGTGTTTTACAAATAGCGGCGGGGAGTTTGCCGCCTAACTATACAAGGGAATTTATATAATATAAGTATGAAATATTCTCGTTATTTACTTCTTTTAGCCTGCTTTATGGGCGGCGCTTTGGCGAACGGGGCCGTTATTACGCCCGTGGAAAAATCCGCCAGCCCGGCGACGCAGGACCCTGTCAAAAATACTACCCCGGCTATCACGCCGCGCGGGGCGGACGGAAAGCCCCTGCCGGATATCACCCGGGAACTTACGCTGGATGACTGTATCCAACTGGCGCTTGCCAACAGCCCCAAGGCCGTAGCGGCGCAGTTGCAGTTGCAAAATGCCGAAGTCAATTTGAATTTGGCCAAGGCCGAATTTTTGCCCACGGCATCCGTCGGCGCGAGCCAAGGCTACAATGTGCAAAAGGTGGGTTCTTCCCCCCGCACGGACCACGGCGATACTAATGTATATGCGCAGGCCAGTTTGTCTATCAGCGGGGTTACGGATATCGCCCGCAACATTAAAACGCAAAAGTTAGTGGTAGAGCAGGGCAAACTTAATTTGGAAAGCGTAAAAAACGACTTAATCCGCACCGTTAAAAAGAATTATTATGCGCTCCTCTCTGCTTCGCGCGCGGTAGAAATCCGCACCAAGTCGCGCGATTTGTATAAGGACCAGTACGAACGCGCCGAAGCCTATTATAAATTAGGCCTGCGCCCCAAGGTAGATGTTACGACGGCGGAGGTAAATTTAAATAACGAGGAATTAAGTTTAATCCGCGCGAAAAACTTGGTCAAAACCGCCTCGGCCGACTTGGCGAACTCGCTCGGTATTACGGTGCCGGACGTATTAAAGGTGGCTGATATTTCTTCCTTTGATAAGTTTACCAAGACGTTTGACGAAGCCGTCCAAACGGCCTATGCTAACCGCCCGGATGTGGAATCTGCCCGCACGGATGTGCGTATCAGCCAGATTAAACTAAACCAAGCCAAGGCGGGCTTTTTCCCCACCTTCTCCTTTTCGGCGGGCTATACCAAAAGCGGCGACGATTTTTATTTGGATAACGAGGACACCAAACTCTTGGCCGCGGTGGAGTGGCCCATTTTCAACGCCTTTAAGACGTATAACGGCGTAAAACAGGCCAAAATTTCGCTGGAAAATACGTTAAACGATAACCGCAGTTTGCTTAATAACGTGTTTTTGGAAGTGCAAAGCGCGTATATCAAAATGCAGGAAGCGGCGGAAAGTATCCCGATAGCGGAGTTAAATGTGGAAAAGGCCAAGGAAAACCTGGACCTTGCCCAAGGCCGCTATAACGAAGGCATTGGCGACGTGATTGAACTCAAAGATGCCGAAGTGGCTTATACGGATGCAGAACTGAGCCTGCTGACTTCCCGCTACGATTATGCGTCTGCGGTGGCGGATTTAAACCAAGCAATGGGGACGAACTGATTTATGAAAAAAGAAAATATTTTTAAACGGATGATAAAAGGGTTTTGGCACCTTTCGTGGTGGAAAAAACTCCTTATTTTGGCGGTAATTGTTGCCGCCGCGTGGGCGGTAAAGGCGTATTTCTTTGCCGCGCCGCCTGCCCCGCTGTTTAAGACGGCGGAAGTAAAAAAAGGCGACATTGTGGATATCGTGGAAGCCTCCGGCCCGATTAACCCCGTGAACACGACGGAAGTCGGCGCGCTGGTGTCCGGCGAAATCTTAAAGATTTATGTGGATTACAACAGCCAAGTAAAGAAAGGCGATTTAATGGCCGTAATTGACCAGACCCAAATTTTGGCTTCGCTGGCCGAGGCCAAGGCGCGCCTGTCGTCCGCTAAGGAAAGTTTGGCGTCGGCCGAGGTTTCCTACCGCTTGGCTAAAAAGAACTACGAGCGTTATTCCGCCCTGTATAAAAAGGACTATGTTTCCAAAGTAAACTTGGAGGAATACGAACTGGCCTTTGTAAACGCCAAAAGCAATTTGAACTCTGCGCAGGCGCAGGTGGTGCAGGCGCAGTCCAACCTGGAAACGGCGGAAAAAGATTTGTCTAATACGAAAATCGTCTCCCCCATTGACGGTATGGTCCTCACGCGCAAGGTGAGCGAAGGGCAGACCATTACCGCCGGGTTCTCCACGCCGGAACTCTTTGTAGTGGCGCAGGATTTAACCAAAATGCAGATTGAAGCCAAGGTGTCCGAGGCCGATATTGTGAAAATTCAGCCCGGCCAAACGGCCGATTTTACGCTGGACGGCTATATGGGCGAAACCTTCCACGGTACGGTCCGCCAGGTGCGCACCAACTATGTGGATAGTTCCAGTTCCTCTTCTTCGTCGTCTTCGTCCAGCACCACCTATACCGTGGTGATTGATGTGGACAACAGCGATTTGCGCTTAAAACCCGGTATGACGGCTACCCTTACTATCCGCACAACGGATAAAAAGGGCGTGTTGGTTGTGCCGAACGAAGCCTTGCGCTTCTCCCCCTCCACGAACACGCAAACATACGAAAATACGGGCGTGTGGAAAATGGAACCTGGGAAAGAGTTGGAACGCGTGGACGTAAAAATCGGCATTATTGCCACCAAAAATACCGAAATTACCGAAGGCGATATTAAAGAGGGCGACCTCGTAGTCGTGGGCGAAAATGATTTGAAGGCTTCCGGCTCTACGGATAGTATGCGCCCGCCCCGCCCCGGCAGACGCCGCTAGGAGCAACTTATGCCGCTGATTGATACGCAGAATTTGTACAAAATTTACAAACTGGGCGATGTGGAAGTGCGCGCGCTTAACGGCGTGAGTGTGTCCATAGAAAAAGGCGAGTTTGTGGCCGTAATGGGTCCGTCCGGCTCGGGCAAGTCAACCTTTATGAATATTTTGGGTTGCTTGGATAAACCGACGAGCGGCAAGTATATTTTGGACGGCATAGACGTAACGGCTACGCAACTTTCCAAACTGGCCGGGGTGCGCAACCACAAGATTGGCTTTGTGTTCCAGGGCTTTAACTTAATTAAGCGCACCACCGCCGTGGAAAATGTGGAACTGCCGATGATTTACAACCACACGCCCGCCCACCTGCGGCGCGAAAAAGCCTTGGCGGCTTTAAAGGCCGTAGGGCTTGAAAAGCGCGCCTTCCACCTGCCGAACCAACTTTCGGGCGGCCAGCAGCAGCGCGTGGCGATTGCGCGCAGTTTGGTGTGCGATGCTCCCATTATCTTTGCCGACGAGCCGACGGGTAACCTGGATACCAAAATGAGTATTGAGGTAATGGATTTATTCACGCGCCTTAATAAAGAAATGGGCAAAACCATTATTTTAATCACGCACGAGCCGGACATTGCCGAGTTTGCCTCGCGCCTGATTAAATTTAAAGACGGCGAAAAAATAAGCGACGAGGTTCAAAAATAATATGTGGGATTCCTTCTACTCTATTTTTAAGATTTCGCTCAAAGCGATTTTTGCCAATAAAATGCGCGCCGCGTTGACGAGTTTGGGTATTGTTATCGGCGTGTCGGCGGTTATTACGATGTTGGCCGTCGGCTCCGGGGCGCAAAAGAGTGTGTCTGACAGTGTTTCCCGCTTTGGCACCAACATTTTGTTTTTGCGCCAGCCCTGGGATTTGGACGAGAGTATTTCCTCCCCTAAGGACGTAACTATGGACGATGTACTTGCTATCCGCGAAGTGCCCGGCGTGGCCGCAGCAGCCCCCTACATCAGCACGGGCTTTGACGTAAAATACCGCAATACCAGCGTGTCCTTGGATGTGCTGGCTACGGACACCGATATTTTTAAAACATATGATTGGCCGATAGAATCGGGCCGCCAGTTTACCGAAAAGGAAATTTCGGAATATGCGCAGGTAATGGTTATCGGTGCGTCCGCCGCCAAGACGATTTTCAGCGATGTGGACCCGCTAAATAAAGTCGTGGTGTTAGACAACATCCCCTTTAAGGTGGTGGGCGTGGTACAAAAAACGGGCCAAAGCGGGATGGGCTTTGATATGGACGAGGGCGCCCTTATCCCCTATACTACGGGCAAGGTGAAAATGAACGCCGGGTGGAACAGTTCGGACCGCCGCGCCCTGGACCGTGTGGTCATTAAGGTAGCCGATTTTAACACCATTGAAAATACCAAGGTGGACATCCAAAATGCCGTGCGCAATACGCACCGTATTCACCCGCTTGGAAAAGACGATTTCCAGTTGGACGATTTTGCCTCGTTTATTGAGCAGGCCAAAACAATGGGCAAAACGATGAGTTTGCTTTTAGGCGCGATTGGTGCGGTGTCCCTTATTGTGGGCGGCATTGGCGTAATGAACATTATGCTGGTGTCCGTTACCGAGCGCACGCGCGAAATCGGTATCCGTATGGCGATTGGCGCCACCAGTTGGGATATTTGTATGCAGTTTTTGGTGGAATCGGTTACGCTTTCTTGCATTGGCGGGCTGATAGGCATTATCGTGGGCGTTGGGATAACGCTCTTAGTGGCGGCGAACTCCTCCATCCCGGCGGACCTGAATATTTCCGCGGTGCTTTTGGCCGTGGGCTTCTCTGCGGCGACGGGCGTTTTCTTTGGGTTTTACCCCGCCTATAAGGCTTCCAAACTTACGCCGATTGATGCGCTGCGCTATGAGTAAATACCTTACTTTTTGTACCGACAAAAAGTAACAAAAAACTCGCCGCCCAAAGCGTTATAAAAAACAGGCTTGAACGGATATTTTGATAACTCGCCCCTAACGGGCTCAAACAAATCAAAATATCTTTTCGTTCAAGCCGTTTTTTATAGACAACGCACGGGCGGCCTTAACAGCGGACGGCAACGACCACGGCAACAGCAACAAAATGGGAAGGGCAAGACCCGCTTAACGACACAACACCCCCCCAAGCCGTTTTTTATAGGCAACGTACGGGCCGCCAATACCATAAAGAAATTCCTTATTTATGTCGTCATCCCCGAGTGTTTGGCGGCCCGCAGGGTTCGGGGATCCGTTGTTATAAATTAGCGGTCATCCTGAACTTGTTTCAGGATCTACCTTTTGGGGTGTTAGTTGTGTTGTTGCCCTCATATTAGAAGTCTGCCAGCGAGGATCGTCCGGGGATCCGTCTTTTCGCAAGGGAACAGTAAAGACGAACAGCAGATTTCCGAACGCTCCGCGTTAGCCTACACTCGGAAATGACAAAAAGTTTGGTTGTCGTTTCGTTAGTTGACAACATTACAAAAAGAGTATTGCTTTATTAATCAAAAGGGTGCGGACAATCTGCCGCCCGCAGGGTTCCGGGATCTGTCGTTGCCGTTTGGTTGCCAAAAAGCACGCCACACCAGAAATAGTGTTGCCCAACTAATTGTTTCCCAGCGTATAGAGTAGCGGCCTGCAAGGTGCGGCGCGCAGCGTGCGGCCCGCAGGGTTGTCATTTGGGCAAAGTTGTATTATACTGTAACAGTAGGCTTGGAGGAGGTTTTATGAATAAAGGTTTTACGCTAATTGAGTTGTTGGTTGTGGTGTTAATTATCGGTATTTTGTCGGCGGTGGCTTTGCCCCAGTACGACAAGGCGGTTATGAAGTCCCGTATGTCTGCGGCTATTCCCATAGCAAAAAGCATTAAGGACAATTTGACAATGTTCCATTTGTCTAACGGGCGCTATCCCACCGATTCGGAATTTGTGGATCTGGTGGACTTTGGAGATAAGAACTGCAATGCATCAGGTGCGTGCCGCATTGGCAATTATTTAGTTGCGTATAGTTCACTCAGTCCGCTTGTCGGGGTAATTTATTCTCCGGGGACTGGTCTTGCAACCACCACCCAAACGGAAAGAATAGGGGCGGGCGTTGTAACCAATGACCATAGCACTAATAATATTCCCACGCTTGCCTGTGTGGCGGGTGGAACAAAGGCAACCCAAATATGCAAAACCTATCCAAGCGCTGGGCACAGTTGGGGTGGTAGCGTGGTGGGTAGTGTAAGTTTTTACAAACTGTAACTAATCTCATTAAAAGCCCCCTTGGAAATTTCCAAGGGGGCTTTAACTTGCCTATTTTTTAAAATAATTTGTTATTTTTTTGAGCCAATTCGGCGCGGTTCTTTTCCCCCCGTTGACTGCCGCTTTGGCTTGGTTTTTTTCCAGTTTGTGGAAGAGCCCCGCCGAAAGCAACTCCAATACGGACGGAACTCCGATAAGCGCGGCCGTCGTGGCCCCGGCGGACGAAAAGATGCCCGCATCCATTAAATTTTGAGCCAAATTGCTTAACAGCACCGGGCCCAAGGCGCAGGAAATGGCACTCGCTACGATGAGCGAAATCACGCGGTCCTGCGTGTGGGTGTTTTTAGCCGTGCGGGCAAACGCCAGCGTAAACGCGGTGGAAATACCCGTTTCGGCCGCAAACAAAGCCGCCGTCAGGGCGTAAGCATCGTTTGCCAGCGGAAGCGCCGCCACACCGCCCACCGCCGATAACAGCGTGGCAATGCTCATATTGTGTTTGGGGAACCATTTTAAAAAGTTTCCGGCCAAATAGCGCCCCAGCAAAAACGGTGCGGCAAACTGCGCAAGGCCAAAGAGATATTGCGAGGACGGGTCCTCTGTCAGCCCGGGCAAGAGGAACAAAAAGCCGTTGCTAAAACACGTTTCCACGGCGTTCATCGTAAACAGCCCGGCCAGCAGTGCGGCTACGCCCTTTTCCTCTTTAAACAAGCGCACATAGGCGTTATTTTTAAGGGCGGCCAATTTGCCCACTTTTTCCCCTGTTTTAACTTCGGGCGCGGATACCTGCGGTTTTGTATTGGGAATTTTGGCAAAATTAAGCCCCAGCGCCGCAGCCGCCAGCAACGGAAGCGGCATCGCAAACGTGAAACTCCAATCCTGCCCCAAAAGTTTGGTTGCAATGAACGGGAACGCAAACGAGGCGGCCATACCCATAGCGCGGCCCAGTTCGGTATTGGCGCTTCTTTTTTGGCGGATGAGTTCGCTTTCACCCGCGCTGATTTCCGTCATCATCGGGCCGATGGCGTTGTGCACAAACACACCGCCCGTGCTGGCCGCCATAATACAGCCCAAAATGGAATAAAAGTGCGCCATAGCGTCCTGCCACGGGACGAAATTCCCGTTAAGCCCGAGCAGGGAAACCCCGGCCGTAAACCCGGCCGCGAGCAAACCAAGCCCCACATTTAAAGAGGCCTTTCTGCCGATTTTTTCCTTTAACCAGTTGGAAAGAATCGCGCCCACGGAATACGGCAAATAGGTGGCTACCGATACCAAAATGTTATCCTCTAACGACAGTCCGAAACTGGTGCCGAAATTCGCAATAACCGGGGTGGCAACTTCCAGCCCCACCACAAAAGAGGACATATACAAACTGGCCCGCTGGATAAAGGTGGACGTTTGCGGCTGCGCAGGGAGTGCGGCGGGCGCAGTGGCTTTTTTAGCAAAAAGGTTTTTTATGCCCCCCACCAGTTTTTTGGCGGTTTTCCACAAAGCGGGAACAGGGAGCCCGCCATACAAGGCGTTTTGATTATCCGTGTTTTGGCTGCGGCCTAAAAAACTGACGGAACTTTTTTGTTCCGTGGCGGTGCGGCGGGCCTGTAAGGCTTTTTTGGCCCCGCGCTGAAAAGCGGTCAAGCCGGGCGTTTCGGCGGCTTCGGCAGATACATCCGCCTGCGCGACGGCAAGTGCCGGGGTTTGCAAATTAAGGGCGGGCAAGTCCACCGGGCTGAAAGCAGGCGCAATATATTGCGCTTGCTCTGCAAGCGTCTGGGGTGTTTTTGGCGTTAAGGCCACATAGTCAGCCACCGCCTGTTTAGCGGGATTTGCCGCCAAAAGGGTAACTTTGCACGCATTTTTAAATTCGTAAGAGGTATTTCCCTCTTGTGCGCTTACCGCCGGAACGGATAAACCCTGTTCCCGGGCATATTCTACCGCACCTGCAACGGCCTGTGCGGTTTTTACCTCTTTTATAAATGTTGCAAAAGTGTCATAGTCTTTTAATTTAAGTAAGGCTTTGGCCACGACGGAGGCCGCTAACGGCTCCGCCGGAGTTTTTACGGCGCGGCGGTAGAAAGCGGTTAAAAGGGCCGCATCCTCTTGGGACCCGAACACACCGAGGGCCGCCGCATCCGAAAGGGCGTTTTGTGCGGTATTAGCGGAGAAATTTTTTAAATCGGCGCGCCAAAATTCAAGCGCTTTTGCCATTTGTTCTTTGGAAATTGGAAAGCCCAGGGCGGCTTCTACAAATTCGTCCCGCAGTAAGGCGGCTCTTTCTGCTGCTTGCGGATAGGCCAAAATGCGGGTGGGCAGGTCCTGCAAGTGTCCGGCCTGCACGCGCTGGCGGATTTGCGGGGCGGTTAAAGTTTGGGCCAAGCGGGCCTGCGTGTTTAAGCGGGTAAGCGTGGCGCCCAGTTTGGCGGTGCTTACGGACGCACCCGCCGGAAGTTTTACGGAAAAAGAGGAAGCCGGAACGGTTACTTTTACTTTTGCGGCGGCGCGGAAGCCCTTGGCCCCTTTTAAGGGTACTTGCGCATAGGCCGATACCGTGTTTAAGGCGATTAAGGTGATACTAAGCAGCGATGCTATAACTTTTTTCATTATCTTTCTTTTTCCTCTTTTATAAATAAAAAAACCCGCTCTTTTTAAAAGTGCGGGTTTGTATTAAAAAATAAAAATATACTATCTTACACAAACTCCGCTCCCGTTTTTACGCATAATAAACATTTCCGCGCTAATAATGTTATTTAGCACGGACGGTTTAGACATATGCTTAACGGAGCAAGAGTTAAAAATCATTACTTTTTTATCCTTTAAAAAAACGACCTTTTTATTTTAGCAATTTTTTAAAAATTTTTGCAATAATTTTTTTAATCCTTTTTTCTATTCCTAAAAGAACGCCTTTTTTGGTACAGTAATAATATCAGTGCAATAAAAAACACGCCTTGGGGGTTATAGTAATATGGAAGCCAATTTAGCGCAGCGCACGGATGATGAACTCGTCAGCCTGTTTCAGGCCGGCTCGGGCGCGGCGTTTGAAACCTTGGTCTTGCGCTACAAAAACCCGCTCTACCAATACATTATGGGTATGGTGCAGGACGAGGGCGCGGCGGGCGATTTGTTTCAAGAGGTGTTTATCTCGTTTTTTAAGCACGCGGATAAATACGAGGCGCGCGGAAAATTTAAGTCTTGGCTGTTTTTAACGGCGCGCAACAAAGTGCTGAACTTTTTTAGGGACAGCGACAAATTAACCTCGCTGGACCAAACGGATGAGGAAGGAAACGCCTTTTTACACGATACCCTGCCGGACGGCGAACGCCCGTTATTAGACGGACTTGCCGGGCAGGAAACGCTGGAACAAATTCGCCGGGCCACGCTACTGCTTCCGCCCCGCCAGCGGGAAATGGTGTATTTGAGGCAATATATGTCTTTTAAAGAAATTTCGCAACTGTTGGGCCGCCCTTTGGGCACGGTCTTGGCCGATTGCCACCGGGCGGTAAAAAAATTACAGCAGTTGCTGGCAGAACATACGGAAGAGGTGAATTTATGAATAATATTTGCGAAAAGGCTGTTTTGTACGCCGCTGGGGAGTTGCCCTCGGACGAAAAGGCCGCTTTTGAAACGCACCTGAAAACGTGTGCTTCCTGCCGTGCGGAAGTCGCTCTGTTAAACAAAACGCAGGAGGCTTTAAATCCCCCCGCCGCTCCCGGTGCGGTGGTGGAAAACTTGTTTGCCAAAACAACGCGCAAAAAAGCACCCTTTTGGGCCGTGTGGAAGACGGCCTTGGCGGGTACGGCCGTATTGGGGGTAGGAATTGTATTCTTACTGGCCGCCCTGCACCCGGACAGATCCGCCTTTGACGCTACGGAAGTTGTAGCGTATATGAGCGAGCATTTGGACGAAGACTACCAAAACTTTTCAAGCGATTTGGAATTGTTTGAAGAGGACTTTTAAATGGGAGGAAGGAATATGAAGAAATTGCTGTTAGTTTCTCTTTTAGCGGCGTTGTGCGCTCCGGCCTTTGCCGAGGGTGCCTCCTGCCCGTGCCAAGACGGTGCCGAAAACTGCCGTTGTAAGGCGGCCAAAGAAGCCCGCGTGAAACCGGGCCCGCGCCACGAGGGCAAAGATGTGCGCAAGGACGAGTTTAAAAAGGCCCGCAAGGAACACAAGGCCAAAATGCGCGCCACCGAAGAAAAAGCCGAAAAACTGGTGGAAGAGTACAAAAAATTAAAGGCTGGCAAAAAGAAAGACGCTAAAAAAGCCGAAATTGCCGCCTTTGTGGCCTCTATCCGCGAGGAACAACTGAAATTTAAAGAAGAACAGTTGGCTAAATTTAAAGACCGCTTGGCCCGTATGGAAGAAGGGCTCGCGCGCCAAAAATCGGACGAAGACAAACAAGCGTGGGTGGACCGCAAAACAAACGCCTTGATTGAAGACGACGGCGATTTGGACGCGCTGTTTGACGAGCGCGAAATGGGGCCTGCGCCCAAAGAAGGACCTATGAAGGGTCCGAAAGGCGCACCCGAAGGCGGCGAGGAAGGGCAATTACCGCCCCCGCCTATGCCGGCCCCCGAAGCCAAATAAGTTATTATTAATAGTAAAACACCCCGGGAAACTACTCCCGGGGTGTTTTTATCAATTCTGCGCTTCCTCTTATTTTGCTAAAATATATATATGCAAACCCAACAAATAGATGCGTTAAGTTTAGTTAAGGCCCGGCAGTTGTATGCTTCGGGCGATATCAACCAAATAGAGGTAGGCACCACCCGGGGCCTGCAACAAATTCACGCTTATTTGTTTAAGGACTTGTACGATTTTGCCGGGCAAATCCGGGATAAAAATATTTCCAAGGGCGGTTTCCGTTTTGCTAACAGTTTGTATTTAAAGGAAGTATTATTGGCTATTGAAAAAATGCCCGCCGCTACTTTTAAAGAAATTATTGCCAAATATGTGGAAATGAATATTGCCCACCCCTTTTTAGAGGGCAACGGCCGCGCTACGCGCATTTGGCTGGATTTAATGCTTAAAAAGAATTTGGGCAGAGTAGTAAACTGGCAGTATGTGGATAAAGATTTGTATTTGCAGGCAATGGAACGCAGCCCGATTAACGATTTGGAGTTGCGCGCCTTGTTGGAACCGAACCTGACCGACAAAATCAATGACCGCGAAGTTATTTTTAAAGGAATTGAACAATCCTACTATTACGAAGGCTACAAAAAAGAAAATTGATTTCTTGGCTTCCTTTTTAATTCTGGGACAACCCGTAATTTTGTAATGATGAATATTCGTACCCGCGTTTTGCGCTTGCTTTTGGGAACGGCTGTACTCGTTCTTGTGTTTGAATTTTCCTCTTGGTTTATCCGCCTGACCGGGCTCCATTTTCCCCCGCCACTCTTGGGGGTGGTAGTGCTGTGCTTGCTCCTTAAAACCAAAATTTGCCCGCCCGCTTTGGTGCAGGACATTTGCGAACTGTTACTCAAACATATGACGCTCTTTTTTATCCCGCTTACGGTGGGGATTATGGTCTATGGACGGGCAATTTCCCAAAATTTAACGCCTATTTTGGCGGCGGTGTTTTTGGGGACGTTTATCAGTATGATTTTGACGGCTCTCTTCATAGAAAACACCATAAAACTTATCAAATGGCGCCGTTTAAAGAGGACCAAATAAAATGTGGGGCTTTTTATTAACGGTAGCCGTGTATATCGGGTGCAAAAAAATCACGCAAAAGCAGTGGATGAATAAAGTGCCTGTTATTTTGCTGGCCGCCGGAATTTTAATTGCGCTTATTCTGGTGTGCCATACCTCATACGAAAGTTACAACGAATCCGCCTGCTGGATTACTTGGATTTTGGGCCCGGCGACGGTGGCCTTTGCGTGGCCACTTAGCCAAAACCTTTCTGTTTTAAAGCGCAACAAACGCGCAGTATATGGCGGGCTTTTGTTTTCCTGCCTGTGCACCATAGGGCTTACTTATTTGCTGGGGCGGTTCTTCCACGCCGAAAACCCGGTGATTTTTTCAATGCTTCCCAAATCCGTTACCACGCCGGCGGCGGTGGAAATTTCCAAGGACTTGGGCGGCATCCCTGAACTTACCGCTTGCCTCGTGGTATTAACGGGGCTTTTGGGCGGGCTTACCGCGCACGGACTTTTTAAATTTCTCCACATCCGCAGCCACGCCGCTATCGGTGTTTCCATTGGCGCCACGAGCCACGTTTTGGGCACCAGCAAATGCGCCGAAAAACACAAGGAAAAGCAAATGGTTTTAAGCACCTTGGCGCTTATTATTATGGCGCTTTTAACTGCGCTGGCGGCCCCGCACGTGGTGGCCTTGCTTGAAAAACTTTGCAACTAACCCTTTTATGCGCGCGACAATTATCCCCAAACAAACTATACTCCCCTTATAGGGGGATATATGACGATACTAACAGACCAGACGTTTGACAAAGCCTACGAAGCGCACAACAAGGCTGAAATGGTGGAATTTTTTGCCACTTGGTGCCCGCATTGCAAAAAAATGGAGCCCGTGGTAGCAAAACTCGCCCAAGAATACGCGGGCAAAATCAGCATTTTGACGGTGGACGTGGACCAAGCGCCGCTGGCCAGCCGGAAATTTAGTATTTCGGGCGTGCCGACTTTCCTGTTTGTAAAAAACGGCAAGGTGGTGGAAAGTTTGGCGGGCGAATATACCGCGGGCGAACTAAAAGAGCAGTTAAAAGCGCTTTTATAAGAAAAAACCGGGTTCTTATAGGAACCCGGTTTTTAGTTTACTTCTTTTCAATTTCTTCTATTAAAAGTTGCAGGGCCTTTATAGAGGCTTTGCCGATGTTACGCTCCCGCGTATGTGCAAATAAAAACTTGTGCGCGTGCGCCCCTTTGGGCCCGGCCACGCCAATCCACACCGTGCCGACGGGCTTTTCCTTGGTTCCCCCGTCCGGCCCGGCAATACCCGTGGTGGAAACGGCATAATCTGCCCCGGTTATTTTCCGCACGCCTTGGGCCATTTGCAGGGCGACGGGTTCGCTGACGGCCCCGTATTTTTGTAAATCGTCCGCGCTTACGCCCAAAACGTGGTTTTTTACCTCGTTGGCATACGACACCACGCCGCCTAGAAAATAGGCCGACGAGCCGGGAACCGCCGTAATTAAATGGGCGATGTTTCCCCCCGTGCAACTTTCCGCACACGCCACCGTAACGCCGCTTTTGCGCAGGCGGCGGGCAAAATCTTCTTCCGCAGAACTGTTATCCGCTACCGTAAAGGTAAGGCCGCTAAGCGATTTTAAAAGCGCTTCAAAAAAAGCGTCCAACTTTTCTACCGCTTGCCCTTTGGCGGTTACGCGCAGGCGGATAAAGCCCGTAGAGGGCAGATAGGCCAGGCCGATTCCCGCGGGCAAGGTTTCCTCGTAGGCGGCTAATTTCATAGCCAGGTCCGATTCCGGGATGTTAAATACCGTTACCATACGGTAGCGCAGTAAACCGTCCTTAAATTTGGCCTTTAAGCGCGGTAGCACCTCTGCCGGGAACAAATATTCCGTTTCAAACGGAACGCCGGGCAGGGAAACGAGCACTTTTCCCCCTTTTTCAAACCACATCCCACTGGCCGTACCCTTTAAATTGCGCAAGGGTGTGCAACTTTTGGGCAAAACCGCCTGGGATTTGTTGTATTCGTTCATCCGTTCGGGGCGGCTCGTGAACATTTCTTCCAGCCACGCATAGGCCTGCGGGTTAAATTCAAGCGTAGTGCCAAAGTATTCCGCCAGCACCTTTTTGGTTAAATCGTCCTTGGTCGGTCCTAAGCCCCCCGTTACCAGCACGATGTCCGCGCAGGAAAAACCTTCCTCCACCGCGCGCAAAATTTCGGTGCGTTCGTCGGCCACGGACAGCATTTTAACTGTTTCCGCGCCGATTCCGGCCAAGCCCCGCGCCAAATAGCGGGAGTTGGTGTCTAAAATCTGGCCGAGAAGAATCTCGTCCCCAATGGTAATAATAGCGGCTTTCATAACTTTATTGTATGATTTTCGGCCGAAAAGATACAGAGGGCCCATATTTTATACAATATATAATTGCGGGCTTACCGCAAGATACTTATGAAAACCGAAAAAAACACCATTACCCCTAATGCCTGGGCGTTAGTGCCCTTGGGCGTATTTCTAATCGCTTATTTGGCCGTCTCCGTGGTGGCGGGCGATTTTTACAAAATGCCGATTACCGTGGCGTTTGTATTGTCCTCTATTGTAGCCGTTTGGATGAGCAAGGGCGGCACGTTGCATAACCGCATTGAACTGTTTTGCAAGGGCGCGGCCAATGCCAACATTATGCTAATGGTAATGATTTTTATTTTGGCTGGTGCGTTTGCCCAGACCGCCAAGGCAATGGGCGCGGTGGACGCTACGGTTAATTTGACGCTTTCCATTTTGCCCGGCAATGTGCTGGCGGCCGGGATTTTTCTGGCGGCTTGTGTAATTTCCGTTTCCGTGGGCACCTCGGTCGGCACGATTGTCGCCCTTACGCCCGTGGCGGCGGGGTTGTCCGCCCAAACGGGGCTGCCTCTATCCCTTATGGCGGCTGTGGTGGTGGGCGGCGCGATGTTTGGCGATAACTTATCCTTTATTTCCGATACCACCATTGTAGCCACCCGCACGCAGGGGTGTAAAATGGCCGACAAATTCCGCACGAACTTTGCTATTGTAATGCCTTTTGCTATTTTGACGACGGTCATCTATATTTTAATGGGCAGCGGCGTGCAAAACGCCTTTACTCCCGGCGAAATTTCGTGGGTAAAGGTATTGCCGTATTTTGTGGTATTGGCGGCGGCGGTAATGGGTGTAAACGTAATGGTGGTGCTTTTGGGCGGCACGGTGTTGTGCGGGCTAATTGGCATTTTGACGGGTTCTTTTAACATTTGGGGCTGGACGACCGCTATGGGCAACGGCATTACGGGTATGGGCGAACTGATTATTGTTACCATTTTGGCGGGCGGTATGCTGGAAATGATTCGCTATAACGGCGGTTTGGCTTGGATTATCCAAAAAATGACCGCTAAACTGCACACCCGCCGCGGGGCGGAAGTGAGCATTGCGGGCGTGATTAGTTTTGCCAACCTTTGCACAGCCAACAATACGATTGCCCTTATTATGGCGGGGCCGATTGCCAAGGAAATTGCGGGGCGTTTTAACATTGCTCCCAACCGCGCGGCGAGTTTGTTGGATATTTTTTCCTGCTTTGTGCAGGGCATTATTCCCTACGGGGCGCAACTGCTAATGGCGGCCAGTTTGACGGGCGTTTCCCCGGTTAGCATTATGAAATATTTGTATTATCCTTATTTGCTGGGGATTGGGGCGTTGCTCGCTATTTGGTTGCGCTATCCGCGTAAGCACGCAATGGGTGCACAACCTGATTTGCAAGCGTAATATAATAAAGGGCCCCGGGTGTTTGCCTGGGGCTTTTTTATGACCTTTTTGACTTGATTTCTAGGGATTTTTCCTATATACTAATTATAAGTCTGTTTCACAGAGGTTTTATATGATGAAAAACTTACTTTTAGCAGGGGCGCTTTTTTTAACGCTTCCCGCCGCGGCGGAAGTGGTGTCGGCGGTGTCTTATAATCCGTCGCGTATGGGCGATTACGTCTATTTAAAGGTAGCCGATAAGGCTAATTTAAAAGGCGGTATTGAAAGTAATACAATGACGGTCCGCTCCGGCGGAACCGTGAGCGCGAGTTCGCCCAATTTAAATTATGA
>CAVKWQ010000026.1:0-22932 GCA_963660385.1 Muribaculaceae bacterium | reverse complement strand
CCCCAAATTTGCTTGGCTTTGGCGTTGTCCGGCTGGACGGTTTGCGCTTCCAAATCTACGCGCCATTTTCCGCACGGAAAAGTAGAGGCCTTTAATTGCGTAGCGCTTACCCCGGTTCGGGCCTTGGCGTGGCAGTAAACGGCAAAGCCGCCCTGCGTGTTCAGTTCCTGCACTTGCAAAAGGCGGTCGCTTAGCATAAATACAGCCCCTTGGCGGTTGTAGGACTTGTTCATTTGGTAGAAATACTTGTCTATTTGCGGCCCGGCCACGCGCGAGAGCAAGGCTTTGGCCTGTGCTTCTTTGCTGGCGGGCTGTGCGGCGGTTTTAGCCACTCTTTCGGCCTGCTGTTGGCGTTGTTCGTTTAAATAGGCGTTGCGCCGCGTTTGCAGGAGGTTGGCGGCCTCTTCAATTTGTTTTAGGCGGGCGGGATTTTCGTACTCTTTATAGGATAGTTTTACGAGCCCGCTGTTGGAAACCGCGCCCTTGGGGTCCGTGGTTACTTTGGTGGTGTTTACTAAATTGGAGTGCGTTACCTTAAAGGTAATTTTGCCAGGGGTGTATTTGCGCGCACGGCCGTAGTAGGCCAAGCGTTGGTCAAAATCTTTATTAAAATCCAGCGTTATTTCGGTTTTGTCGCTGCGCCAGCAGCAGGCGTCCACGCAGGCGGCCCGCATATCTACCACTTCGGCTACTTCCTGCGGCCAAAAATGGATGTTAAAGCGGTAGCAGGAATCGTATTGTTTGCCGTCAAAATCCAACTTCTTGGCGGAAACTTCCAGCCAAGGCTTTGTTGTGGCCACGCCGGAATTATTCAGCGGCGTGTAGCAGGCGGATAAAAGACAGGCAAACATTGCGCCCAAGAGTATTTTTTTCATACACTTTATTATAGTAACTTTTTTACATAAAGGAGCAATAAGTGAAGTTAATTTTGTCGTTTGTGGAAAACTTGCCGTACATCCCGGACCAATACAACGTATTGATTGCGCAAATTGCGTCCGCCGTCCTGTTTGTGTTTGTGCTGTATATTTTGGCGCGTTTCAGCACTTGGTTTTGCAATACCTATTTGAGCAAATTGGTGGCTAAATTGCACTCCGAAAAGTGGTTTAACGCAATGCGCGAGC
Source organism: Muribaculaceae bacterium (assembly GCA_963660385.1). GTDB lineage: Bacteria > Elusimicrobiota > Elusimicrobia > Elusimicrobiales > Elusimicrobiaceae > Avelusimicrobium. The sequence continues at coordinate 21,811 of CAVKWQ010000026.1, read as the reverse complement.
ACCGCTTTTTTACCGCCCTTGGCGTGGTGGTGGCGGCAATGGTGGCTATTAACCTGCACCCGGTTTTTATTTTTGAAGATGTTACCTGGCTGGCTACCTTAATGGGTAAACTGACGGGGCTGTTCGTGGTGATTAGTTTCTCTTGGCTTATTAACGCGCTGTTGGATACCTTATCCCACCTCTACGGGCGCAACCCGAATATCCCCATAAAGGGGCTTGTTCAGGCGGTAAAAATCGTCGTCTTTTTGGGCACGGGGCTTTTTATATTATCCTTGGTGCTGGGGCGCAAACCGATGTACATTATCACGGGCTTGTCCGCTTTGGCGGCTGTTTTCTCCTTAATTTTTAAAGACCCCATTTTGGGGTTCGCCGCCAGTATCCAGTTGACGACCAACAAACTGATTAAAATCGGCGATTGGATTACCGTGGATTCCGCCGGGGCCGACGGGAACATTATTGATATTTCGCTCACCAGCGTGCGCGTGCAAAACTTTGATATGACAATCGTCAGCGTTCCGACCTACGATATGATTTCCAAACCGTTTAAAAATTGGAGCGGTATGTATGCGGCCAAGGCGCGGCGTATCCAGCGCAGTATTTTAATTGATGTAGATACGGTTAAATTTTTGGACCGCCCGATGTTGGAACGCTTGAAAAAAATTGAACTGTTAAAGGATTATTTGTCCGGAAAAGAGGCCGAAATAACCGCCTTTAACGCCAAACGCAACGTGAAGGAAAACCTGATTAACGGGCGGCACTTGACCAACTTGGGAACCTTCCGCCGCTATGCGGAGTTATATTTGGCTTCGCGTCCGTATGTGGTGTCCGGCGATGCGAATTTTACGCTGATGGTGCGCCAGTTGAAGCAAGAAGCCCAGGGCCTGCCGTTAGAGGTATATTGCTTTTTGAATACGACGGTTTGGACCGATTACGAGGCACTTCAAAGCGATATTTTTGACCATTTGTTTGCGGTATTGCCGCAGTTTGGCCTGTATGCGTACCAACAGCCCAGCGGACGCAATATTGCGCAAGGCGTGGCGCAACTGTTGGATAACGCGCCCAAAGCGTAGAGCGGTTGGTTTATTCTTTTCCGCCCCGGTGGTTTTATGGCCCCGGGGCGTTTTTATGCCCTTTTATGTCATAGGGCTTTTTATCCTTTGCCTTTTGCCGTCATCCCGTAGTGTCTTTATACGGGATCTGTCGTTATTAATAAAAAAACGCCCGGCGGAGAAAAGTGCCGGGCGTTAGGGTTTGTAGGGAACAACTGCAAATTCTACGGAATAGAATCCATAATCTTGCGCAATTCTTCTTCGCTTTTGTCGCGTACTTCTACGGTCTTTTCCTTTCCTTTGGCGCCTTTTACGATGATAATGCTCTCTTCCGCCACATTAAAGAAATCAGCCAGGAAGGTTTTCATAATGGCGTTGGCGGCGTCGTCATCCACCTTTTTATTTTTAATCTTTACGCGCAGTACGCTGCCAATGCGGCTAATCACCTCATTGCGCCCTGCGGTTGGGATTAAACGGACCTTTATAATCATAAACCCTCCAAAGTTGTGGCAAATAAACGGCTGCCAATTCGCGGCAGGGTAGAGCCTTCCTCTACTGCCACCCTAAAATCTTCACTCATACCTAGCGACAAATACCGCTCGCCGCTGGGAAAATCTTGGTCAAAGGCTGTTTTGACCTGTTTAAAAATGCGGTGCAACTCTTCTTGCGTTGCGCCCTGCGGGGCAATACCCATATACCCGCAAATTTTAATATGTTCCAGTCCCGCCAGTTTTTTTACCAAAGCCCGCGCTTCGTTAAGCGGCAAGCCGGATTGGGTATCTTTTTGCGTCAGTTTTATTTGTACAAGCGCGCGGAGTATCTTTCCTTCCGGCGCGGTGCGGTTTAAGGCCAGGGCGGTTTCTTCGTTATCCAAGGAGTCTATAAAATCAAACAACCGCGCGGCTTTGGCCGCTTTGTTTTTTTGTAAATGCCCGATAAAATGTTTAACGGTTTTGTACTGCGCAAAAACGGGACTCGTCCAGCGTTTTTCAGCCTGTTGGACGCGGGATTCGCCAATGTGCCGGATAAGGCCCCTAGCCAAGAGGGTTAAGACATCCTTGTCTTGCGCGTACTTGGTTACGGCCATTAAGGTTACGTCCTGCGGGTTCCGGCCCGCCTTTTGGCACGCGGCGCACAGGGCAGACTCTACAAATTGCACATTTTTTACGAGTTCTTCTTCCCTGGTCATAAAAATCCCTTGACATATTATATCAAAATTTACTTTAATTGGGAAATTTTTTCTGTTTGTACCCGTCGGGTACTCAACGGGCACGCGGTTTATTTTATACAATATCTGTATATGCAGAGAGAAACCAAACGCAGTATGATTCTTATTTCCGCCGCCAACGGGCTTTTGCTCTTTGGCTACGGGCTCTCTTTACCCTTTTTTACCATTTATTTAATTAGCCAGCGGGGGCTGTCTCCGTCCCTTGCCGGACTGGTGATTGCTCTCGCTGGGCTGTCCCGTTGCGTATCCAGCGCCATTAGCGGCGAACTGGCCGATGCGTTTGGACGTAAAAATGTGATGATGTGGGGGCTGTTTTCCCAAATTGTTGCAATGTTTGCGCTGGGGCTGTGCATTGAACTAAAAGTAAATGTGGGCTGGATGCTCACCTGGTACTTTTTAACCACCTTTTTGGGCGCGTTCTTCCGCCCGGCCTCCAATGCGTGGGTAACGGACAACACCACGCCAAAAGAGCGTGTAGAAGCCTTTGGCATTATCCGCATAGGGCTAAACATCGGGTGGGCGTTGGGCCCGGCTATGGGCGGATTTTTGGTGCGGTATTCGTACAGTATGGCGTTTTATTTTACGGCTATTTTGTACGCGGTTACCATTTTGTATTTGGGGCGGCTGGTGCAGGATAATCATAAACCCTGTAAGTCCCGCAAGCCCAATTTTGTTTCCACCTTGCTTTCTTTAAAGGATACGCGCCTGGCCAAATTGTGCCTGTATGTATTATTGATTACGGCCGTAAACTCCCAGTTGGTGGTGGGGCTTTCGGTGCATTGCAAACAGTATTTGCATATGCCGGAATATTATATCGGGTGGTTTTTTACGGTAAACGGCCTGGTGGTGGTGTTTTTGCAATATTGGGGTACGGTACTGATGAGCAAAATCCGCCTTTCTACGGCAATGCTGCTGGGGTGCTTGGCGTATGCGGTGGGTTTCGGTTCGGTAGGGTTTTTTGACAGTTTTATTTTAATTGCTTTTGGCGTATTTTTTGCAGGTGTCGGCGAACTGATTGTTTCGCCCGGCGAGCAAACCTTGGTGTCTAACATTGCTTCGCGCGAAACCCGCGGGCGGTATTTGGGGATGCTGATGGTGTTTTACAATTTGGGCTCGGCGGTCGGTTTCTTTATGGCTGGCTTGTTGGGCGATTATGTGGCTCCGCACTATTTGCCCGGCCCGTGGCTGATTGTAGGCGCGGTGGCGGTGTTGGCGGGCGTCGGCTTTTGGCGGATGCGTTACAGCCTTACGGACAGCGAGGACGGCAAAACGAACGTCCCCGTGCCGATTAAAAAAGATACAATTACTTTAAACTAATTAAGGAGAGTCGTATGAGAGGAATTATTTTTGCGTTGTTGACGTTAGTCTTAGGGGCTTTGATTGGCCTGGGCCTTGAAAAATTGGCCGCCTATTTGCCCCAGCAGTTGGACCACGCCTTAACGCGCGTTTACACGGTGGGTATTCATCCCTTGGCCCTGTGCGTGAGCATTTGCGGCATTATCGGGCTGGTGTTGGGATACCTGATTATTTCCAAATTCGTGCGCAAATAATATGCACTTAATTTTAGCCTCAAAATCCCCGCGCCGCATTGCTCTTTTAAAGGAGTTGGGGTTTACGTTTGATATTATTCCGTCCCAAAGCCCCGAAAAAAGCGCCAAAAAGCGCCCGGCGGCCCGCGTGAGCGAACTAGCCGTGCAAAAGGCCTTTGACGTCGCCCAAAAGTATCCGGGCGCGGTGGTTATCGGTGCGGATACCTTGGTTTTTTGCAAGGGCGAAATTATCGGCAAGCCCAAGGACAAAAAGGACGCCCTGCGCATTTTAAACAAGTTAAATGGCTCCTGGCAGTCCGTTTACACCGGGGTGTGCATTATGTGCTTAAACGAGCATAAAATGCTCTACGGCTACGATGTTTCCAAGTGCAAGGCGCGTACCTTGTCGCCTGAACAACTGGACCATTTGGCCGGGAAACATATGGACAAAGCCGGGGCTTACGCGGTGCAGGACGAGGAAGACCCGTTCATAGAGCGCATTGTCGGCAGCCGCAGCAATGTAGTGGGCTTTCCGGTGGAATATTTCCAAAACTTATATAAGGAGTTTTCGTCATTATGAGAGAAGTGGATTTGCTTATTATCGGCGCGGGCCCTGCCGGGTGCAGTGCGGCCATTTACGCGGTGCGGGCGGGGGTAAAGCCCGTTATTGCGGGCGGGGCGGTGCCGGGCGGACAGTTATTAACTACGCCGGATATTGAAAACTACGCCGGGTTTGTTAATCCCGTGGGCGGGTTTGAATTAATGGACAATATGCACAAGCAATGCAAACGCTTGGGCGTGGAATTTACGGCGGACGAAATTGCCAAGGTGGAGGGGGAGAAATCGCCCTTTACGCTGACGACGACCGACGGCAAACAATATTTGGCCAAAAGCGTAATTATCGCTACCGGGGCCAAGGCCCGCTGGTTGGGGTTATCTGGCGAAGAAAAATTTATCGGGCACGGGCTTTCCGCCTGCGCCACTTGCGACGGTTTTTTTATGCGCGGCAAAACGGTGTGCGTAGTGGGCGGAGGCAATACGGCGTTTGAGGACGCGCTCTTCTTGTCGCAATTCTGCCCCGAAGTGAATTTAATCCACCGCCGCGACGCTTTCCGCGCCGACCAGGTAACCGTGGAAAAGGTAAAATCCAACCCCAAAATCAAACTGGTGCTTAACAGCGTGCCCGTGGAACTTTTGGGCGGCGAAACGCTGGAAGGCGTAAAGGTAAAAAACGTAAAAACCGGGGAAATCAGCCAAATTGCCTGCTCGGGCTTGTTTGTAGCCATTGGGGCTGAGCCGCAGACATCGTTTTTGAAGGATTCCTTGGTGGCGTTAGCCGATAACGGCCTTGTGCTTGCAGACGAGCGCACGCATACGACCATTGAGGGCATTTTTGCCGCGGGCGACTGTGCCGATAAGCACTACCGCCAAGCCATTATTGCCGCCGGAAACGGAGCCAAAGCGGGCATTGAAGCCGCCGCCTTTGTAAATTTGCACCGTTAGGCTTGGTTTTAAGGAAAATCCCCGCGCGTGAATTGGCCCGTGCGGGGGCCTTTTTATATACCGCTCCCGCGTGTATAGTCCAAATTTAGTAAAATATATATTCTATGATAGACATTAAAGACCTTTCCTTCCATTTTGGCTTACGCACCTTGTTTGAAGATACGTCCGTAATGATTCAGGACGGGCAAAAGGTGGGGCTTGTTGGCCCCAACGGGTGCGGCAAAAGTACGCTTTTTAAACTGATTGAAGGAAAGTTTGCGCCGGATGGTGGCAAAATAGATATCTCCCGCGGAACAAAAATAGCCTCCGTGGCGCAGGATATTGCGGACCCATCCGTGCCGCTGTTAGATTATGTCTTATCTGCCGATAAAGAATTGGCCGCCCTGCAAAAGGAACTGGAAAACCCCAACATTTCGGGCGAACGTATGGCCGAAGTGTTTGATAAATTGGAGTTTTTGGGCGCACACAGCGCCGAAGCGCGCGCCAGCGCCATTTTGAGCGGGCTTGGCTTTTTAAATACCGATTTTCGCCGCCCGTTAAAGGAATTTTCCGGCGGGTGGCAGGTCCGCGCAAATGTGGCCGCGTGCTTGTATGCGCCGTCTAACTGTTTGCTGTTGGACGAACCCACCAACCACTTGGATTTGGAAACCGCAATGTGGTTAGAAAATTACCTCGTCCGTTTGGACAAAACCGTTTTTATCATCAGCCACGACCGCCACATTTTAAACCGCCTGTGCGATAAAATTATCCACGTGGAAGACGGACAATTAAAACTCTACAACGGCAATTATGATACTTACGAACGCACCCGCGCGGCGGCCATTGAGGGGCTGCGTTTGGCGGCCGCCAAGCACGAGCGCGTGGTGGCGCATTTGCAGTCGTTTGTGGACCGCTTCCGCTATAAGGCTACCAAGGCCAAGCAGGCGCAGAGCCGTATTAAAATGATTGAAAAACTGGGCGCCGCGCCGCAAATTCCAAAGGACCCCGAAGCGCATTTTGAATTTCCGTCCCCAGTGCGGTTGCAAAACTCTTTAATTACTATTGAAAACGGCGTGGCCGGGTATGACGATAAACCCGTACTCAGCGATTTGAACTTGCGCATTGAGCCCGATGACCGCATTGCGTTGTTGGGCGCCAACGGAAACGGCAAATCCACCTTGGCTAAAATTTTATCCCACCGCCTGCTTTTAATGAGCGGCAAGATGACCGTAGCCAAAAAAATGAAGATTGCCTATTTCTCCCAGCACCAAACGGAAGAATTGGACGTGGAAAAGACGCCCTATGAGCAACTTTCCGCCGTAATGCCGCTGGCTACGGAAACGCAAGTCCGCGCGCAGTTGGGCGCGTTTGGCTTAAACAAGGCCAAGAGCGATACGGAAATCGGCAAACTGTCAGGGGGCGAAAAGTCCCGCCTGCTCTTGGCGCTTATTACCAAGGATGCGCCGCACTTACTGATTTTGGACGAACCCACGAACCATTTGGATATCCAATCCCGCCAAGCGCTCTTGGAAGCCTTAAACGAGTACCAAGGCGCGGTGGTGCTGATTACGCACGATTTGCACGTGATAGAACTCACTTGCGATACGTTGTGGATTGTCCGCCACGGCACTTGCAAAACCTTTACGGGCGATTTGGACGATTACAAGGCCCAACTGCTCAAAAATAACGACCGTAACGACCTCGCCAGCGACAAAATGACCTCCAAAGAGGCTCAGCGCAAGGCCGCCGCCGAACGCCGCGCCCGCGTGGCTCCGCTTAAAAAGGAAATCCGCGCACTGGATGAAAAGATAGAAAAACTTTCCGCCCGCAAAAAGACCTTGGAGGACCAACTGGTGGCCGAATATTCGGCGGACGGCAGTATAGAATTGGCCCTTTTAAACGACCAATTAAAGAACGCCGAAGAGGAGTGGCTGCGCTTAAACGAGGAGTGCGAAGCCGCGTTGGCGGAGGATAATTAATGAACGCTTTCCAATTATTGCCTGAATTTTTGCAAAATGCCTTAAAATGTTTGGATATCACGGAACCGACCCCGGTGCAAGAGGGGGCTATTCCGCCCGCCTTGCGTGGGCAGGATGTATTGGCTACCGCCCAGACCGGGACAGGCAAAACCTTTGCTTTTTTGCTTCCGCTGGTGGCGCGCCTGACGGCTAACCCGCAGGAAAATGCGCTTATTTTGTCGCCTACGCGTGAATTGGCGCAGCAGACAATGACGGAACTTAACAAACTGACGGACGAAGCACATCCGGTTTCTGCCGCGCTGATTATCGGCGGGGATAATATCCATAAGCAATACGCCGATTTGCGCCGCCACCCGCGCGTGATTATCGCCACGCCGGGCCGCCTGCTGGACCATATGGGGCGCAAGAGCGTGGCCATTAAACAGGTGCGCTATTTGGTGCTGGACGAAACGGACCGTATGCTGGATATGGGCTTTATTGACGATATGCGCAAAATTGCCGCCGCTTTGCCCACGCCACGCCAAACGCTCCTTTTTTCAGCCACGCTCCCCCAGGAAATCGTGGGGCTTGCAAACGAATTTTTACACCAACCCGCCCGCGTTAAAATTGGCTCCGTAACTTCGCCCGCTGATTTGGTGGTGCAGGAAATTGTGCAGGTTTCCGTGCGCGAAAAACTGCCGCAGTTACTCCACGAGTTAAACACGCGCCCGGGCTCTATTTTGGTCTTTACGCGCACTAAACACGGTGCGGAACGCTTGGCCAAGCAACTTAAAATCTATGGGCAAAAGGCCAATGCCTTGCACGGGGATTTGCGCCAAAACCGCCGCCGCCAAGTGCTGGAATTTTTTAGAAGCGGTGCCGTGCGCGTGTTGGTGGCTACCGATGTGGCCGCCCGCGGAATTGACGTGCCCAATTTGGCCTGCGTGATTAATTACGATTTGCCCCAATGCCCCGAAGATTATATCCACCGTATCGGCCGGACGGGCCGCGCTGGGGCGGTGGGCTCGGCTGTGTCGCTCATTTCCGACGATATGGATAAATGGAGCGATATTTGTAAGGTTACTAAATTTTCTATCCCGGTTAAAACGGTACAAAAGACGATTGAACCCTTGCCCGCGCCTAAATTTGTGGCGCAGGAAGAGGGGGAGAAACACGCTAAAAACCGCCGCAAACGCGAGGTGCGCCCTTCCAAGGCTACCGAAGTAGCCAAGCGGCTATTGGCCGAGGGCGAAGTGTATTTGCCTCAAACTCCACGCGTGGAAGCCGTGGTAAAGCCTATACCTGTTAAGAAGCCTAAAACCTTCCGCAAAGCCGCCGATGCCGCACAAATTTTAAGCGAAAATGAAGCGCCTAAAAACCCCTTTGCCGTAAAAGTGGGCGCGAGTAAAAAGAAATTAAAACAGTTGGAAGCCAAAAAAGCCTTTGTCCCACAGGGTAGCAAACGCTTTGTAAAATTCTTCAAACGCCGGAAAAACGGCCGGTAAATCTAAAAAAGCCCCGGGGAAATTTCCCCGGGGTCGTTTTATTTGTAGGCAAACTATCTAATCAAATACCCGCCAGCAGAATCCTTAACGGCATTGCCGCTTGCGTCCGTGGCGCCCATAGCGGGGCAAATCCACTCGTATTTTACATTACTGCTGGGCGTGCAGGTAAGCGCGCTTTTGCCATAAGTGCCGTGGTTGTAGTACATTTTAAAGCAAAAGGTGTCGTTGTAGGAGTTGGCTCCGCTTAAACGGCAGGCGCTGATGCCGTCGTTAGCAAAGATATATTCAAACTTGCCAATGCCAAAAGCGGAAGTGGTCGTGCTCGTCGCGTCAAAGAAAGACACATCTAAGCCGTTTAATTTCATCGGCGTTTCCGAATTGGCGGAGCGGTAGCGTTTGGCAGAGTCAAAAATCGTGCGCAGGTTTACTAACGCCTCCATAGATTCCGCGCGCTGGATAGAGCGGCGGTACTGCGGCAGGGCGATAGCCGTTAAAATGCCGATAATCAGCACTACGGCCAGTAATTCAATCAGGGTAAAACCTTTGTTAAATCTCTTCATATAAAAATCTCCTTTACTTTGTTAGTATATCGGTTTTTGGGGGGGATTTCAATATTAACTCTTGTGAACGGCTCAAAAAAGGTTATAATAATTAGTAGCATTTTTATTTTTAAGAGGTTTTTATGAAACTTACAAAACACGGTTTTACACTCACCGAACTGATGGCGGTGGTGATTATTATCGGCATTTTGGCCGGTATCGGGTTTGGCTCGTACCAAAAAGCGATTGAACGCAGCCGCTTTTCCGAAGGGCTTGCTGCCGGGGCCGCGGTGCAGGAAGCCGTAAACCGCTATTATTACGAAAATACGGATTTGTCCGACAGTGCGCGCAAACGGCCTAAAATAGCGTATTTGGATATTGGCCTGGCCAACGCCAAGGACTGCGCTACCAAGAGCGACTATTGCGTGCGGACGAAATATTTTGAGATTTTTGTTAATACTTCGGGGTGGGTTTATGCCTATCATATGAAAGGTACTACGCGCCAGTTATATTATATACGTTGGTTTCCGAGTTTTTATTCTGCCCGGAAAGGCGAAGCCTGTGTGCCTTTTGGCAGTAATACAACGGAAGGTGTAGATTTTTGCAAGAGTATGGGCTATACTGTTAATTCGGGCAATGTATATTACAAGCCGTAAGATGATTTACCCAATAAAAAACCCCGCCAAATGCGGGGTTTTTTAATATATAGGAAATCTGGTTTAGCCGTTTTGGACAGGCGGAAGAATTTTCTTCCCCTGTCCGCCAGCGAACAACTTGGCTGGCTTCAAACTGCTTAACTGGGGGTTTTTATATCCCCTGCGCGCTTGCCTTATTTCTTGGCAATCATATAATGCGCGCCGCTGACGTTTTCGCCCACTTTTACGAGGGCATCCGCCACTTTTTCAAGCAACTTATTCATTACTTTCTCCCTTAAAAACATTCCGATAAGGAGAATCCTTCTTATCTTTACTACACTAAAATTATACAAATTTTTACAACGGTTGTAAAATAGGGGTATATATATTAACAAATATAAAAATAATATGCAAGTTTTTTTCGGGCAAAGCGGCCCTTTACTATTATATAATATATATATGAAAACACTTTCTACCGATTGTTTGGTTATCGGCGCCGGAATTGCCGGGTGCGTGTATGCGCACGAGGCCGCCAAAAAAGGCCTTAAAACCACGCTGCTTTGCTGTGGGGAAATGTCCCAGGCCAACAGCGACCTTGCCCAAGGGGGCATTGTCTATGAACCCCATTTGGATATGGATGAACTTCTAGCCGACGTGAAAATGGCCACCGCGGGTATGTGCAACGACCAAGCGGTAAAGGAACTATCCACCGCAGGCTGCAAGGCTATTGAGGAAGTATTTTTAAAGGATTTGTCCGTTCCCTTTGACCGCGATTCCCAGCACCACCTGCGCTTTACGCGCGAGGGCGCTCACCGCAAGAACCGCATTATTTACTCCAAGGACACCACAGGCCACGCACTCTTGGCCACTATTCAGGCTTCCGTGCGCCAAAACCCGCTTATTACAGTAAAGGAGTTTACCTCCGCCATTGATTTATTAACCCTTTCGCACAGTTCGCCTGATCCGATGGACCGCTACTATCCGCTGACCGTTTTCGGCGCGTATGTATTGGATAACAAGACGGGCGAAGTATATGCCATTACCGCCAAAAAAACCGTATTGGCTACGGGCGGTGTGGGGCAGGTGTATTTGCATACCACCAATGCCGAACACGCCTACGGCCACGGGATTGCAATGGCCTACCGCGTGGGGGCGCGTGTGATGAATATGGAATTTTTGCAATTCCACCCCACGGTGTTTGCCAAGGGTAAAAGTTTTCTCTTATCCGAAGCGTTGCGCGGCGAGGGGGCTATTTTGCGCAACTGCAAGGGCGAAGCCTTTATGCCCAAGTATCACCCGTTAAAGGATTTGGCCCCGCGCGATATCGTTGCCCGCGCCATTGAAGAGGAACGCTTAAAAACTTCGCACGATTGCGTGTATTTGGATATTACCGCCAATCCGGCGGAGGAAACCAAGGAACGCTTCCCGGCTATTTACAAAAAATGCCTGGAAGGCGGTTACGATATGACTAAGGTTCCTGTGCCGGTGGTTCCGGCGGCGCACTATTTCTGCGGCGGAGTGTATGCCACGCCCGAGGGCAGAACAAACATCGTCAATTTAAACGCCATTGGCGAGACGGCCTGCACGGGCTACCACGGGGCGAACCGCTTGGCCAGTACCTCGCTGTTGGAAGCGGTGGCGATGGGCTATCTGTGTGCGCACGCGGACGCGGAAGACATCAAAACGCAATCCTTCCATATTCCTACGCCCAAAGATTGGGTGGTTCCGGAGGAAAAGCCGGACCTTAACTTGGTTAAGCAGGATTTGGCTACGCTTCGCAACACGATGTGGAACTATGTGGGGCTTATCCGCAGCCGCAAGCATTTGGGCCGCGCGGAAAAGATTTTGCGCCACCTGCATAACGAGATTGATTCCTTTTACAAGGGTAATGCCTTGTGCCAGGAACTGTTGGACTTGCGTAACGGCACGCAGACGGCTTTGCTTATCACTTATGCCGCTTTAAAAAACCGCCACTCGGCGGGGTGCCATTACTTATCGGACGAAAAAAAGTAAGTGCTTTTCATTACACAAGAGACCGGGCCTTGGGGTTTTTCCCAGGGCCCTGTTTTTAGTTGTATTGTAGTTGTTGTCATCCCGGGGATAAAGGCCAAAAGGTGTTGCTGTTTTTGAGTATGTAATTCCCTTTGTTTAATAAACGACCCATAAGGTAGATTCTGAAACAAGTTCAGAATGACCCTTAATAGGAGCACCCTTATTTTTTGCCGTCATCCCCGAGTGTTTTAGTCGGGGATCTGTCGTTTCGTAAGCACGAGAGAACAGCAACAACAGATTCCCGACTACGACCTTCGGGAATGACAACTAAAATGCTTTTTTGCCGTCATCCCCGAGTGTTTTAGTCGGGGATCTGTCGTTGCCTTTTCGTTAGGTTGCGACATTGCAAGAACAGAGTCGCTCCATTAATCAAAAGGGCGCGGAAAAGTGGCGGCCCGCAGGGTTAGAAGGACGGGGCGTGTTTTTTGCTGAAAAAGAAGTTTTGCCCGTGCTTATCAAAAAACGCTTTGAGCATTTTTATGGAAATAAGGGTGGAAATGGCATCGGCACACGCCGGAGCCAAAAACACGCCCGTAAGGCCCAAAAACGTCGGCAAAACCAGCACCAAGGGAATTAAAAAAAGCACTTGGCGCGATAAACTCAAAAACGCCGCCTTTAACGGTTGGTTAATGGCCTGGAAGAAACTCGTCGTCATCATTTGCAGGGGCACAATAGCCAACAGCAAGTTAAACAACCGTATGGCTCTGGACGCCATATCCACCAAGGCCAAATCCTGCGCGTTAAACACCGCCGCAATCGGGCGGGCAAAGACTTCGGTCAAAATAAATCCGGCAGTCGTAATCACCATACCCCAGCGGATAGCCATTTTGAGCGTTTGGATAGCCGTGGCGTACTTGCGCGCGCCGTGGTTGTAGCCGATGAGCGGCTGGGCGCCTTGGGAAATGCCGATTAAGGGCATTAAAATAATGGTGTTCACGCTGACCGCAATGCCCGCGGCGGAAATAGCCACATTGCCGCCGTACTTTAACAGCGCGTGGTTTAAAATAACATTGAGCAGGCCCGAGGCTAACTGAAAGGCAAATTGCGAGAATCCAATCGCCATACAGTTCCATACAATGTCTGCCCGCAGGCGGAAGAATTTCCAGCGCAAACGGTAGAAACTGCGTTGTCCGGTAAAGAACAGTAAAATCCAAATAAAGGAAACCACCTGCCCGCAGACCGTGGCCGCTGCCGCCCCTTTAATGCCCCAATGGAGCATAAAAATAAACACCGGGCCCAATACCAGGTTGATAAACGCACCGATAAATTGCGTACCCATAGCGGTTTTGGGGTGGCCGGAGGAGCGGATAAAGTTGTTCATACCTACGCCGATAGCAAATAAAAAGTACCCGGGCAATACCACCCACGCGTAATCGTGCGCAAAGGGCAATACTTCGCTGTCCGCGCCCAAAAAGGTAAGCACCGGGTCCAAAAACAGGTAACTGCCCAGCGTTAGCACCCCGGCTACCAAGGTAAGCAATATAAAAGCGTTGCCCAAAATGCGCTGGGCTTCTTCCTCTTTCTTTTCACCCAAGCGGATAGAAAAAAGCGAATTTGCGCCCACGCCGATAAGCGCGCTGAACCCTATATATAAAAGCCCGAGGGGGAATAAAATCGTAATCCCTGCGAGCCCGTTCGCGCCCACGTCTTGCCCTACATAAATGCGGGAAATAATACTGTACAACGCGTTTACAAACATCCCGGCCACCGCCGGGGCGGAAAATTTAACCAATAATTGGGCCAAGGTGCGCCCTTTAAAGGGATTTTTTTCGTGAATAGATACTGCCTTTGCCATTTACTAAAACTCCTTAAAGCGTAAAAAAAGCCCCCATTTGTCTGGGTGCTTTTCTTATATATATTTTACCAAATCTTAAAATGCTTGGATAGTGGCGTATTCGGGTGATTAATGGTACAATACAAGGATAGTAAGGAGGATTTTTATGAAAAACCGTTTTATCTTGCGCGCCGTTTTGGCGGCGGCGTTGGTGGCGGGGACTACGCTGGCTTCTTGGGCGGCGGCTCCGGCCCTAAAAGTTTTGTCGGCTTCCCCTAAGGGGAAACTTTATGCGGGGGGGCGTTATCCTGTTTCCGTTTCGTTTAACCAGCCCGTAGCCGCGCTGGGGGAAAAGACGGAGTTTTCCTCGTCCAACTGCCCGATTTCCATTTCGCCTAAAATCAAGGGCTCCTGCCGGTATAGCGGCACGCAAACGGTGATTTTTGAACCAACCGAAAACTGGCCCGAAGCCACCGCCTTTACTGTAACCGTTCCCGCGGGTTTTAAATCCGCTGTCAGCGGCAAAGCCTTGGCGCAAAATTATACGTTCCGCTTTACTACCCCGGTGCCCGAGGTGAATTTTGTTCAGCCCCGCAAGGACGAACATTGGATTAGCCTAAATCCCACCTTATATGTAGTATTTACCCGCCCGGTAAAAATGGAAGAACTTTCTAAATACGTTCAACTTTCCTATACGGCTCCGGCCGAGGCTACTTTCAGCCAGCGTTTGGGTTTATCCTCCGCCAAACGCCCGGATGTTACCAAAACCGTCCCGCTGATTGTCCGCCCGATTAGCCAACTGGAATACGAAAAAGATTTTTCTTACTATAACAAACAAAATATTGCCGTTATCAGCCCGTTGTCCGCCTTGGAAAAGGGCACCCGCTATACCCTTACGTTAAAGGCGGGCGTGCCCGCTCCTACGGGTACGCAAGGGATGGAAAAGGATTATAATACCTCTTTCTATACCTACCCTAATTTAACAGTTTTGAACCAAATTAATGACGGTTGCTTGCCCTATACGCCGACGGTGGATTTTTCCACCCCGGTCCGCTTGAAGGAATTGGCCGCCGCGGCCACCGTGGAACCTGCCTCTTCCGTGCGCAAACTTTCCGAGCAGGAAGGCGACGCGCTGGGCTATGACGTGGTTGACAGCAAAACGGGCGCGGCGTATTTCCGCACGCCCTTTGCCTTCCTTAATTTACAGCCCGGCAAAACTGTTACTGTAACTTTAAGTAAAAACCTGCGCGATATCTACGGCAATACCTTGGGGGAAGATAAAATTTTTACCATAACCAACTCCGGCTATTGCCCGACGGCGGACTTTTCAGGTGGCCTAGGCGTGCTGGAAAGTTATTTAAGCCCGCGCTTGCCCATTGATTTAATGAATACGCCCTCTCTGCCTGTGCGCGGGGCGCGCTTTAATAAAGAAAATTTTATTCCGTTTGATACGGCTTCCGCAGGATACTGTGCCAAAAAACCGCTTACGTCCGCCACTTTTGACGGCACTTATACCTTTAAAGACGTAAAGGACCGCACGGTTAAAACCTTTATTGATTTAAATAAGTTTAATCCCACGGCTAAGGACAGTATTGTTTTCAGCCAAGTAAAACTCCAAGATAAAAACCGCAAGGACGGCTGCTGGGTATCGTCCACCGATAACATTACCGATGTAGGGGTAACGTTAAAAACTTCGCCCGAAAATATTTTGCTTTGGGCTACCTCGCTCCAAACGGGCGAGCCGATGCCCAATTTGGCGGTAGAACTGCGCAGTAAAGACAACAAAATCTTGTGGACAGGCAGTACCGACCAGGACGGCTTGGCCCGCGCACCCGGTTGGAAGAATTTGGATGTTGTCGCCGAGTGGGGGCAACCCGTGGTGTATGCGTTTGTGTCCAGCGCGGGCGGCGATGCGGTCGTCAGCAGTGCGTGGAACGACGGCCTTGAACCGTGGCGCTTTAATTTAAATTATGATTACAATCCCCAGCCCGAAGCGGTGCGCTCCGTACTGTTTACGGACCGCGGCATTTACCGCCCCGGCGAAACCTTATATTTAAAAGGTGTTGTCCGCCAATTAAAGGGCAGTGCGTGGGGGCTTTCGCAGGCGGTGCGCGGAAAGGTTCGTATTAACGACGCACGCGGCGAAGAGGTGTTAAATAAAGATGTTACCCTTTCCTCGCAAATGGGTACCTTTGACCTGAAATTTGATATTCCCAAAACGGCCTATACAGGCTCTTGGGATATTTCCTTTACCCCGCAAATAAAAGGGCAACAAGATGTTCCCAGCGCCTATTATAGTTTCCAGGTGGAGGCCGTCAAACAGGCGGATTTTAAGGTAAACCTCCGCCCGGAACAGGAAGATTACTTCTCCGGCGATACGGCCCAATTTTTAGCCTCCGCCCAGTACAACTTTGGCTCCCCGTTGGCGGGTGCCAAGGCCAACTGGAATTTGCGCCGGATGCGCGCTTGGTTTGAGCCTAAGGGTTTTGAAGGCTACACCTTTACGCCGTATTTCCTGCGCGAGGACGAATACAAAGAGGACGGCAAACTGCTGTTGGATTCTACGGGTAATTTGGACGATAAAGGAGCCTTATCCTTTTCTGCCCGCTTGCCACAAGTGAACTTCCCGGTAACGGTATATGCCGAACTGGGCGTGCAGTCGCCCGCGCGGCAGGATTTGTTTGCCCGCGCCGATGTGCTTGTTCACCCCGCGTCCTTTTACTTGGGTGCCAAATTGGTAACAGACCGCGTGGAACTAGGCGATATGGTTCAGGCGGATTTGTTAGCGGTAACGCCCAAGGGCGTGCGGACATCGGCCACGGTTACGGCGGATATCCGCAAGGAACAATGGTTCAGCGTGCGCAAGGCCGGATTGGCGGGCCGCTTGGAGTGGGTAAGCGAAAAGAAGGTAACCAATTTGCCCAGCCAAACGGTGCAAGTCGGCACGGACGGTGGACGCTTGTCCTTTAAACCGACGGAAGCCGGAAACTATTTTGTAACGCTTACGAGCAAGGACTCCTCGGGCCGCACCGTATTAGGCGGATTTAATGTAATGGTGTATGGCAAGGGGCAGGCTTATTGGAAGCAGACGGATGATGACCTGTTGGTGTTAAAGCAGGACAAAAATTCCTATAAGCCGGGCAAAACGGCCCGCATTGCCGTGGAATCCCCGTACGAAAACGCCTTGGCGTTGGTAACGGTGGAACGCGAGGGCATTTTGGATGCGTGGATTACGCCTGTTAAAGGCGGGGCGGACTATGTGGAAGTACCGGTAAAGCCCAATTACCTGCCTAACGTATATGTTGGCGTAACCTTGGTGCGCGGACGGAGTGCAGACCCTGTGAACGATAAGGGGCTTGATTTGGGTAAACCGCAAGGCAAGGTGGGATATGTCAATTTGACGGTCCAGCCCGATTCCAAAAAAATTACGCCCGTTATCAAACCCAACAAAACCCACTACCAGCCTGGCGAAGAGGTAACGCTCAAACTGACGGCCAAACCGCATTTGAAGAATACCCCGGCGGAAGTAGCCGTTATGGTGGTGGATGAGGGCGTTTTGGCGCTGACAAATTACCAAACGCCGGATTTATTCAGCCAATATTACGGCTCCCGCCCGGTGTCTGTATTTACGATGGATAACCGCGTGTATGTGGTGGGCCAGCGTAACTTTGGCGAAAAAGGCGAAAACCGCGGGGGCGGTGGGGCAAACTATGCCGCCAGCAAATTGGGCGGGGTAGATTTGCGCACGAACTTTGCGTTTACGCCGTATTTTAATGCGGTGGTAACTACCGACAAAAAGGGCCGCGCGGAAGTGAAATTTAAACTGCCTGACAATCTGACTAAATTCCGCATAATGGCGGTAGCCCTGACGGCGGACGAGTTCGGCTCGGACGAAACGTCTATTCAAGTGTCTAAACCCGTTATGGTAACCCCCAACCTGCCGCGTTTTGCGCGCAAGGGGGATAAATTCTCCTGTGGGGCTGTGGTGTATAACTACGAGGATAAAAAAGGCGAACTGACCGTAACCGCCCGCGCCGAAGGTGCCGTAACCTTATCCGGGCCGGACACCAAAACCGTAACGGTTCCCTTGGGCAAAGCGCAGGAAGTAGCCTGGGCGTGTGAAGCCGTGGAAAACGGCGAAGCGCGCGTAGCGTTTAGCGTAAAGGGACGCAAGGCGCAGGACGGCGTGCTTTCTAAATTTGCGGTTTCCCCGGTGGAAAAGAAGCAGACGCTTTCCGTCTATGCGGCTACACAGGGCGAACAGGAAGAATTGTTAGACAAGCCGGGCAACTTAAACGAAGCGGCAAATAACGAAATTACCCTTTCGCTTGCTTCCACGGCTCTTTTAAACTTAAAGGGTTCTATGGTCTATTTGCTCACTTATCCGTACGATTGCTTGGAGCAAAAAATGTCCAAGGCGTTGCCCGTTATTGCGGGGGCCCGGTTGGTGGAAGATTTTAAACTGGGTGATACCGCGCAATATAAAAAGCAGGTGCAGGAAATTTTGGACTTAGTGCCCGAATACCAATATGCTTCCGGCGGCTTTGGCTACTGGAAAAATACTTCTTTGCCTGACCCGTATGTAACGGCTTACGCATTGGAAGTAAACTATTTGGCCAAAAAGGCGGGCTATCGGGTGCAAACCAAGGCTTTAAATAAAGCAGTTGCTTGGTTGGAAACGGCTTTTTACGCCAAGACTACCCGCGCCTACCGCTATTCTTCCTTGGAAACCGACACCGCCCGCGCTTATGCCGCGTATGTATTGGCCTTGTACGGCAGAAATGTGCAAAGCGCTTTTAATACGCTCTATGCCAAGGCGGACTCTCTGCCTCTCCCGGCGCAGGCGTATTTGTTAAAGGCCGCGCAGGCTTCGGGCCGTTCCCAAGCCATTAAAAATGCCTTGGGCCAACGCTTGTTGAACCGTATCGTCTTTACGCCCGAATCGGCCTATTTTGATGTGCCGCAGGAAATGCCTTGGCTGCATATGGATAACACCAAGGGCACGGCTCTTGCGCTGGATGCGCTGTTATACGCGCAATATCCGTTTGAGCAAGCGTTCCAAACGGCGCATTGGCTGCTTACGCAATTAAATGCCGAAGGCCATTGGAACAATACGAACGTAAACGCCACCGTATTTAAGGCGTTAAACACCTATTACCAAGCGCAGGAAAGCGTAACGCCGGACTTTGAAGCGTCCGTAAAACTGGCCGGGAAGACCTTGCTCCAAAATACCTTTAAGGGCCGCAGTGTGGACAGCAAAACCGCTTCTGTGCCGTTTGATGAGGTATATGGTAATAAGGGCGAAGCCCGCTTGAAATTTGCCAAAGAAGGGGCCGGGACGCTCTATTATACCTTGGGCCAAGTGTATGAGCCGCGCCGCTATGATAAACCTGTTGACGGCGGCTTTACGGTTTCCCGTACCATTTCTACCTTGGACGGCAAACCCGTGAGTGAAATTGTGGCGGGTGAACGCTACAAAATTACCTTAACGGTTCAAAACGCTACGGCGCGTAACTTTGTGGTGGTGGAAGATTTTATCCCGGCCGGGTTTGAAATTGTAAACACCTCGCTGGCGACCGAATCCGCCGCACAGGGTGCCGTATTAGCCGGGGACAACGGCGACTATTATAACGGTTTTGAGCGGAGCGAAAAATACGACGACCGCTTGGCCGCGTTTGCCGATTATCTGCCCGCCGGCACGCACACCTATTCTTACTTGGTGTCGGCCTCGGTGCCGGGCACGTTTGCCTATCCGTGCTTGTGGGCCAGCCAAATGTATGAGCCGGCCGTCTTTGGCCGCAACGCCACCGAAACGCTTATTATTAAATAATGAAAAAGCGTTTGGCGGTACTTTTAAGTTTCTTGCTTCTTCCCTGCCTGGTGGGCGGGGAAGAAGCATTTTTGTTGCCGTCCAAACAAATTTACGACCGCTATGGCGCACCCATACGCGGTTTTTTGTCTAAAAATAACACCTATTATTTGCCCGTTTCGTTAAACGAGGTTTCGCCTTGGATGATAGCCGCCGCCGTGGCCGCCGAGGACAAACGCTTTTTTACGCACTCCGGGGTGGATGTGGCGGCTATTTTGCGTGCCGCGTGGCAAAATACCACAGCGGGCGAAGTCGTATCCGGTGCGTCCACCATTACCCAGCAACTGGCCCGCGCGGTGGAGCCCCGTCCCAAAACCTTTTGGGGCAAAACGCGCGAGGCGTTTAGTGCGCTAAAAATAGAGCGCCAGATGACCAAAGAGGAAATTTTAGAGGAATATTTTAACCTCTTGGAACTGGGGAATTTAACGCAAGGGGTGGAAGCCGCCAGCCGTTTCTATTTTAATACGCAGGCGGCGGATTTGTCCTTGTCGCAGGCCGCATTTTTGGCGGGGCTTGCCAAATCGCCCACTTATTATAATCCGCTTAAACATTTCTCCCGCGCGCTCAAACGGCGTGATTGGGTGCTGAAAAAAATGCTGGATAACGGATTTATTGATAAAGAAATGTACACGCTGGCCGTGAGCGAGCAGTTGGAACTGCGTTCCACCGCCCGCCCGTTTGACGCGCCGCACTTTACGCGGCTGTTGGAGCCCCTTTTGCCGCCCGATTCGCAGGAAGTTTCCTCTACCTTAGATAAAGATTTGCAATTATATGCCGAGGGCGTGGTAAAAAATTATATTTCGCACTTGTCGGAGCAAAATGTAACCAACGGGGCGGCGGTGGTGCTGGAAAACGCCACCGGGGCGGTGCTTGCCTATGTGGGTTCGGCTGATTTTTACAACTCCCAAAACAGCGGACAGGTGGACGGCGCGCGCGCCTTGCGCCAGCCGGGCTCGGCCTTAAAACCCTTTGTATATGGGCTGGCCTTTGAGCGGGGGAGTTTAACTCCGGCCAGTTTGATTTTGGACGAGGACACTTTTTTTGAGGGAGGATTCCGGCCCCGGAACTATGACGAAAACTACCACGGTTGGGTATCTGCCCGCCGCGCGCTAGCGTGCTCGTACAATATTCCGGCGGTAAAGGCGGCGGAACTTTCCGGCCTATCCAATTTGTTGGCGCTTTTGCGCCGGGCGGGGTTTGGCTCTTTAACCAAGCCTGCTGATTTTTACGGTTTGGGACTTGCGCTAGGCAATGGCGAGGTGCGCCTGTTGGATTTGACAAACGCGTATGCCGCGCTTGCCCGCGGGGGAGTTTATAAGCCTGTTTTGTTTGCCACAAACCCCATTATCCGCGCCCCGGGCCGAGAAGCACGTTTGCTTACCCCGCAGGCTTCCTATTTGGTTACGGATATTTTGGCGGATAACAACGCCCGCGCGCCTGCATTTGGGCTTAATTCGCCGCTTTCCTTGCCTTTCCCATTTGCGGCAAAGACGGGTACGTCCAAAGATTATAAAGATAACTTTGCCATTGGCTATACCTCGCGGTGGACGGTGGGCGTATGGGTGGGAAATTTTGATGCAACCTCTATGCAAAAGGTGTCCGGCATTACGGGGGCGGGGCCGATTTTGCACGATTTAGCCGTTTATTTGCAAGAAAAATATCCCTCCGGGTCGTTTGCTGTGCCCGAGGAAATTGTGCGTGCGCAGACTTGTTTGGATAGCGGCCTGTTGGCTGGGGAAAACTGCCCGCACACGCAGGAAAGCGCCTTTGACAAGGCTCACTTGCCCGGGATTTGCTCAGGACATCATAAGGCGGTTTCCACGCACTTAAAAATTGTTTCGCCCACGGACAAGGATGTTTTTAAGATAGACCCGTCCGTGCCGTTTGCTTCCCAAGCCATAAAATGGGCGGCGGAGTGTTCCACGGACAACTGCACTTGGGTTTTGGACGGTACCGCCCGCCCGGGTTTGTCCTGCCAGGAGTGGTGGCCGTTGCAAGTGGGCAAGCATACCTTATCCGTTTCGTGCCGCGGCGAAGCGGACACCCTTACCTTTGAAGTTCTGCCGTAACTTGACCATTTTTTTTCACAAAAAAGAACGAAAACCACATCATATTTATGTCGTTATCAAATAAGTAGGTCATTCTGAACTTGTTTCAGAATCTACCTTATGGGTTGTTAAAAACAACAGAA
>CAVKWQ010000025.1:0-23074 GCA_963660385.1 Muribaculaceae bacterium | reverse complement strand
AAACAACCCCTTTAAAATAAACGACGGAAAGGCAACGACAAAAAGCCCAAAAAGTAGATTCTGAAAACCCTGCGGGCCGCCTGTTCAGAATGACCTCTTTTTTACCCCGAGGAATTGGCGGCCCGCAGGGTTCGGGGAGTCGTCGTTATAAAAAAGGAAACGACAAACAACAGATTCCCGACTACGACACTCGGGAATGACAACAATAATAACAGCAGATCCCGGATAAAAACCTTCCGGGATGACAACAGGGAAAAGGCCATTATAAAAATAGGACCGTCGTCCTGAACTCGTTTCAGGACCTACCGATTGTGTAGTTGGTCGTTTATAAACATAAAGGTCATACTGGAAGGTTTCTGTCCAGTATCTAATCCTTATTTTATAACAACAGATCCTGGACTACGACTTTCCAGGATGACGGCAACAACAGATCCCCGACAAAAACACTCGGGGATGACGGCACCCTGCGGGCAGTACCTTGCGGGCCGCCAAACACTCCGGGAGGGCAACACGCTACCCTTGGCAAGCGGATTGCATTTTTCCCCGCCAACGCAAAAGCCCCCGGATAAAATTTTATCCGGGGGTAATCCACTCAAATAAACCTATTTTTTAATGCGCGCGCAAAAAGGCTTGCGCTTCCTCGCGCGTTTTCACTTCGCCCGCCCATTGCGCTTGGCGCACACGGTCCAACGCGCCCGAAATGCGCCGCCCCGCAAGGCCCAAATCTTTCAGTTCACGCCCGCGCACAAAGCACGGCTCCAACGCCATCGGCGGCAAGCCGGGCAGCACCGCGTTTAAAATTTCCTTTTGCAAGGGCGACAGCGAACCCAACGGGCTCATTTTTTCGCGCGTTACTTTCCACGCGCCTAAAATCTCTTGCGAAAATTCCTTCGGCAAGTGTAGCGAGCGCAAAAAATCCTCGCCACTTGCGCCCAAGGTGCATACCAAAATGCCCATACGCTCCTGCACGTCCTGCGTGCGGAGCAAGGCATCGTGCCATTGGAGCCCCGGCCAAGCAAATTTGAGCATATCGTACTTTTCCATTAACAGGAAAATATTTTTGATTTTCTCTTCTTTCAGCACCTTTAAAAATTCACGGCTGAAACGCTCCCGGGTAAGCAATAGTAAATATTCCCCTTTCACGGCTTCGCGCAATAAACGCTCCGTTTTGGGGGCCAATCTCCACCCAAACCGCCCCGCAAAGCGCGTAGCGCGCAACATACGCGTGGGGTCGTCCAAAAAACTTTTATCGTGCAAAATGCGGATAATGCCGTTATCAATATCCTTTTGGGAGCCAAATGCGTCGTACGTCTGCCCAAAGGTATCGGGCGAAATGGAAAAGCACCAAGCGTTTACGGTAAAATCGCGGCGGAAGAGGTCGTCCTTTACCTTGGGCGAGAACTCCACCTCCGGCAACGCCCCGGGATACGGGTATTTTTCCTTGCGCATACGGACCATATCAAATTTAAGCCCGTCTGCCATATTCACGCGGAACGTGCCGAATTGCGAAAATTTCCGTTTTCCTCCCCCCCATTGTTTTACGCAGAACCCGGCTACGGATTCCTGGTTGCCGCTAAAAGCAAGGTCAATATCCAGCGTGGGGCGCTTTAAGTAAAAATCGCGCACTGCACCGCCAGCCACCCAGGCCGAAAGGCCCAGTTTTTTGGCGTAGGCTCCCACGGAGTATAACTGTTCCCGGTATTTTTTAGGTATATCGGAGGAGAGGTTTATATTCATAGCACCATTGGCGGCTTCGCGCCGTCCTCGCTCATCCGGTCAGCGAAGTTGCGAAGCAGGGTGCTGTTCAGGCCGCTCTTTAACACTTTGGCGGCGGCCACGGCGTATTCGTTGGCCGACTGGTTTTTGGTTGGCGTGGGCACATAAAACGGAAAATGATGTTCCCGCGCATAAGACGGCTTCAAACGCGTTACCGCAAACCCTTGCGCGGCGGAGGCGGCCGCCACGGCTTCGGATTCGTAGGACGCTTCTTCGTCCGCCTGCAAAAGCAGTTTTAATTCTTCCAGCCCGAAAACGGACACGGGCGGATAGTCCATATTTAATTGCTTTAACAAAACGTGTTTAATGGTTTCGTAATCGTCCCGCATACGCTTGGCCAGTTCGGGCTCGCGCTGGCGGTCTTTCTCGGAAAAAACAAACACCAAAATTTCGGCCGGGGCGTCAAAATAAATTAAATCGCCGTCGTGGTGAAAGAACTCGCCGCACTCGGGGCAACGTACCAAATTTAATTCTCCGCCCATAACGGCGGTTTTCAAATCGGGGTCCTGGTCCGCCCGGATGAGCGACCAGTATTCTACATCAAAAGGTTCACACTTGTGGGGACAATGCGCCGTCCCTTCGTTTTTAATAGATTTCATATGTATAATTTAGCATAAATTGGCGCGGGCGGTCATTTTTGTAAGGCAAAAAATTTAATTAGTTTAGCAATTTGGTAAAATAGGATAAACGCCCCGTTAGCTCAACTGGATAGAGTACCGGTCTTCGGAACCGGTGATACGAGTTCAAATCTCGTGCGGGGCAGTTTTCTTTCTAAAATGGTTTGCTTCGTTTCTGCCTTATTTATTGTTCCCGCCTTCAAAATATGCTACATTTTACGGGAAATAATCCCTTGTAAATAATACGCTTATGACGAAGAAGAAAATTTTAATTTTGGGCGCAGGCCCCGCCGGACTGACCGCCGCTTTAAAACTATCCCAAAACCCGGATTTTGAGGTCCACGTCTTTGAAGAACTGGACCGGATTGGTGGCCTTTCTAGGACCTTGCAACTAGAAGGCTTTTCCTATGAACTGGGGCCGCACCGCATTTTTACCAAAAACCAAGCGGTCAAAGATTTTTTGGAAGACTTACTGCCCACCCAAGGAAAACCCGCCCTGGATGACCTTTTGTTAAAGCGCACTTTGCACCTGCCGAAAGGCGGGCCCGACCCGGAACTAACCGACAAGGTAATGCTAATTAGGCGGCGGTTTTCCCGCATTTACTATAAAAAGCACTTCTTTGATTATCCCATTTCGCTTAGCCTAAAAACCATTATGAACTTGGGTCTGTGGGAAACCTTTTGCTGCGGGGTAAGTTACCTTAAATCCTTGTGTGTCCGCCTGCCGGAAGACAATTTGGAAAACTTTATTATTAACCGCTTTGGCAAACGGTTATATTCCACTTTCTTTGAACATTACACGCAAAAGGTATGGGGCAAACACCCCAAGGATATTCCATCCTCTTGGGGTTACCAGCGCATTAAGGGCGTATCCATAAAAAAGGTGCTGGCAAACGCCGTCAGCCAGTTGTTGCACCTCAAAAGCAAATCGCAAGAGGTTTCCCTCATTGACAGTTATATGTACCCCAAATACGCCTGCGGGCAATTATGGGAAGAAATGAAAACCCGCGCCGAACAAAATAACTGCGTTTTCCACCTAGACGCCAAAGTTACCGGGCTAACGCTGGACGGAAACCGCATTACCCGCGTACAGACCGAAACCAACGGTGCTACGCAGGAACATACGGGCGACTTGATTATTTCCTCGCTTCCCATAAAGCACTTGATTAACGGCTTATCCGGGGCGCCCGAAAAGATTAAACAAACGGCCAACAAATTAGAATACCGGGATTACATCCACGTTGCCTTTGTGGTAAAAAAGTTCAACCTAAAAAATAATACCGCTTGGCCGACCCTGCATAACATTGCGCCGGATAGTTGGATTTACATCCAAGATAAAAATATCACAATGGGAAGAATACAAATCGTCAACAACTGGTCGCCTTATGTGCTGGGCAACGCGCAGGACGTGGCCATTTGTACGGAATACTTCGCTACCGAAGGCGATGCTTTATGGTCCTTATCAGAAGCGGAAATGATCGCCTTAGCCACGCGGGAACTAATTAAACTAAACGCCTGTTTAGAGCAGGATATTGTTGCGGCGCACGTCCAAAAGGTAAAGAAAGCCTATCCGGCCTATTTCGGCGGGTATAAGGATTTTGACCAAATTAAAGAGTACCTAAACGAGTTGGATAATTTGTATTGTATCGGGCGCAACGGCCAGCATAAATACAACAATATGGACCACTCGGTCTTCTGCGGGCTGCAATGCGCCCAAATTATTGAAAATAACCTGGATAAAAGACCTCTCTGGGAATTAAACACCGAAAAGGAATACCAGGAATCTGCGGTAAATAAACCAAAGTGTTAGGAGCGATTTTATGAAGATTTTAGTAACGGGCGGGACGGGCTTTTTGGGCTCCAACTTATGCAAGTATTTAATCAAGCACGGGGCGGACGTAATTTGTTTGGACAACAACTATACGGGCCGTTTAAAAAATGTGGAAGAATTACTAAATAACCCGCATTTTACCTTTGTGGAGCACGACGTTATAAACCCCCTAGATTTCAGTACCCCCTTGGACCAAATTTACAACTTGGCCTGCCCGGCCTCCCCGGTGCATTATCAGGGAAAGGCCGCCGTCAAAACCACCAAAACCTGCGTACTGGGCATTTTGAATATGCTGGACCTGGCCACAAAGCATAACGCTTCTGTTTTGCAAACGTCCACCTCGGAGGTGTACGGCGAGCCGCTGGTTCACCCGCAAGTGGAAACCTACCGGGGCAACGTAAACCCGATTGGCATCCGCGCTTGCTACGATGAGGGCAAACGCTGTGCGGAAAGTTTATGCTTTGACTATTACCGGGAGTACGGCACGCGGATTAAGGTGGTGCGCATCTTTAATACCTACGGGCCGCATATGCGTGAGGATGACGGGCGCGTAATCAGCAGTTTTATCGTGCAAGCCCTGCAAGGTAAGGACATTACGGTTTATGGGGACGGCTCACAGACGCGCTCTTTTTGCTATGTGGACGATTTAATAGAAGGGTTGGTGCGGATGATGAACACACCCGCCGACCTTACGGGTCCCGTTAATTTAGGTAACCCGCAGGAGTTTTCTATGAACGAACTGGCGGGGCTGGTGCTCTCCAAAATACAGACCAAAAGTAAACTTGTTTACCAGCCACTGCCGAAGGATGACCCGTCCCGGCGCAGGCCCGATATTTCTTTGGCGCGGCAATATTTAAAATGGTCGCCTAACATCCCTTTAAGCGAGGGATTAGATAAAACCATTGAATATTTTAAGAAACAACTGGGCTTGTAAAAGAGTCCCCGGCGCAACCGGGGACTCTTTTATATTTTCTGTACGGGGCAAATTAACAGCATACTGGGCGTATAGAGGGTTAAATTGGTGGTAAAACCTTTGCACTCCTTATTATCGCCTTTCAAACCGTATGGGGCCAACAAATTCGGGTGCAATAAAAGTCCCGGCACCATAGGCACAATAGCATAAATTGGACCTTGGTGTTTTTTAATTACTTCTTTTTGCTTGTCCTCAAAGTGGAAACGGTAAAAATCGTCCGGCAAATTTTTAAACAACCGTACATCCTCTTGCACTTCCGGCGGAAAATCAGCCGGGTTATATTTAAACCCGCTCATATAAGTAGCCTTCGGGTTCAAAAACGGAGCCAAATACGCTAACGGCTGAACCAACAGCAACACCAAACTGTCATCTTCTATGTGGGGCTTATTCGTAAATACGATGGCTTTTTTGTAGAACGGGTTATGCCCGTAATCCGCAGAAACGGTAAAAATTTGGGTAAGCGCAAAAATACTTAAAAAGCACACCAGCCAGTATTTCTTTTTAAACAGCGCCTTGCAAGCCTTTACCACCAGCAGCCCACATACAATTTCCAGCACAATGCCGTATCTTAATAGGGAAAATTTAGTCAGCCACAAAACATATGCCGCCAGTGCATATACAGCCAACAGGAAAAAAGGCTCCGCCTGTTTATCCCCCCTTTTTGCATAGGGGAAAAACTTTTTAAGTCCGTAAACCGCGGCCAGCAACAGGAGCGTAAAGCGCAAATCCTGCACCGGCATTTCAGCCGCATATTCACTGGGAGAAAACGCCCAGTAAAGCGGGTAAAAAAGATAATGCAGCCAGGTTTTGGGCAAGAAACGGGAATCCGTCAAATAAAAATTATCAAAAAACGGAGATTTAAATATATCGTTATAAAACGGGAAAATCGGGTTTTGGTATAACGACCACCATTTCCACAAAAAGTACCCGTCCGCAAGCAAAAATCCCAACAGCCCACTAAATCCAAACAGCACCACAAACAAAAGTTTATTTTTTACCTTCGGCAAATTAAAAAAGGCAATCACCGTCATTGTCGCGCAAAACGGCGTAGTGGTTAATTTTAGCCCCATTACCGCCCCGCCGATAAACGCCGCCCAATAGGCAAGCCCCGTCCGGGCCGGATTCTTACTAAACTTAATAACCAGCCAAAGCGAGCCGATACTGCCTATCGCCAGCGGAATATCATTAGTAGTGGTACCGACTTGCGAAAGCATCCCCGCGCCCGCACACCCCAAAAAGGTGGCCCAGAAAGCCATTATTTTAGGGGAATCTTCTCCTTGGAATAAGTCCTTGGCAAACAGATACACCACCCAAACCAGCAGACCGTAAGGCACGCCCATAAAAAAGGCCACCCAGTGCGGAAAATCCATAAAAGTTTGGAAGAAAAAGTAAAAGTACAAATCCGGGAACGAATTGTAAAAGGAGTGCATCCCCGCGGCAATCACGTCCACCCCCAAGTGCCCGTTTAACAGGGCAAAGGGGTTATACAGGTGGTAACTCATCATATCGTAATTGATATCTTGGCCGAGAAAAACACTGTATAATCCGGCGGCGGTGGCTAACACAACAGGCAATAAAACGGGTAGAAGTTTTTTCATTACAGGTTAGTATTTTTAACTTTATGATATACGGCTACTATTCAAATAATATCATATTATATTCCTATACATAAAAATTTGGTAAAATAAAAGTATCTAAATTTGCAGTAAGGAGCGCACCTATGGGTGGACATTCGCATTGGGCCGGCATTAAACACAAAAAGGCCCTCGTTGATGCCAAAAAAGGCAAAGTATTTACTAAAATTTTAAGAGAAATCACCATCGCCGCTAAAATGAGCGGCGGTAACCCGGACCAGAACCCCCGCTTGCGTAAAGCCGTGGACGACGCCCGCGCCGCCAATATGCCGTTTGATAACGTCAAACGCGCTATTATGAAAGGTACCGGCCAGTTGCCCGGTGTTTCGTACGAAGAAATCACTTACGAAGGCTACGGCCCCGGTTCCGTGGCGGTCATTGTGGAATGCACCACGGACAACAAAAACCGCACCTTCTCGGAAATCCGCAAAATCTTCACCAGCCACGGCGGCAACACCGGCACCGCAGGCTGCGTGTCCTATATGTTCAAAAGCAAAGGGATGATTGTCGTTAAGAAGGAAGACATTTCCGAAGACGATTTGATGAACTTGGCCTTGGAAGCCGGAGCCGAAGACGTCCGCACCGTGGGCGACGTGTACGAAGTTATCACCAACCCGGATATGAACGAATTGGAAGCCGTTAAAAAAGCCATTGAAGCCAAAGGCATTACGCCCGAATCGGCCGACCTGACGATGATTCCGGATACCGAAGTCAGCATTACCGACGAACACACCGCCGAAACGCTGATGAATATGCTTGAAGCGTTGGACGATCACGACGATACCAAAAACGTCTATGACAACTCCAACATTGACGAAGCCGTTATGGCTAAGTTAGAAGCCAAATAAGAGGCCTCTTGCAAGAGCATACGACCACAGTTTTAGGTATAGACCCTGGTTTAGACAGAACGGGATGGGCAATCCTCACACGGAACGCCCGTTCCGTTTTGTCTTTACGGGCCTGCGGGCTCATCCACACCGGGGCCGACCAGGAACTCCCCAAACGCCTTTCCTATATTTTTGACGAACTGACCAAAATTTTGCAAACCTACGCCCCCGACCAAGTGGCTATGGAGCAAAATTTCTTTTTAAAGCGCGCCACCACTATGGCCAATACGGTAATGACGCGCGGCGTGATTATCTTGGCGTGCGAACAAGCCAAAAAACAAATTACCTTTTATCCGCCCAAGCGCGTCAAACTGATGATTTGCGGCACGGGCACAGCCGACAAAAAGCAAGTCCAGCGTATGGTGCAACTTACGCTTAATTTGGACAAAGCCCCCTCGCCGGACGACACCGCCGACGCGGTGGCTATCGGTATTTGCCATTTAAAAACGGCCCCGCTTAATAATATGATTAACGTAAAGGCTGCCTTTTTAGCCAAATTAAAAGCCGCCAAAGAAGCCCAAATCACTAAAAAGCACTAGTTTATGGAAAACGTCATTTTGGCGGGCGTAACCCTAAAAACCGCCCCGTACGATACCTCTTCGCTGGAAGAATTAAAACGTCTCGCCCACACAGCGGGCGGAACGGTAGTGCACACCTTTCAAATCCGCGTCCAAACCTTTAACTCGGCCACGCTTATCGGCAGCGGCAAAATGGAAGAAATCGCCAAAACGGTCCGCCTGACAAACGCGCAAACGGTCATTTTTGACGATGAAATTTCTCCCGCCCAGCAAAAAAATTTGGAAGAGGTCATCCCCGCCAAGGTCATTGACCGCACACGCTTAATTTTGGATATCTTCGCCCAGCGCGCCCGCACGCAAGAGGGCAAATTGCAGGTGGAACTGGCGCAATTAAAATATTTGCTTCCGCGCCTTGGCGGACAGGGCACAGCCCTAATGCAGCAGAAGGGCGGTATCGGCCTGCGCGGCCCGGGCGAAACCAAACTGGAATACGACAAACGCCGCCTGCGCCTGCGTATCAGCAAACTGGAAAAGGAAATTGAACAGGTAAAAAAAGAACGCGGTCTGCGCCGTGAACGCCGCACACAAATTCCCCTGCCGCAAATTGCCATTGTGGGCTACACGAACGCGGGCAAAAGCACTCTTTTAAATGTGCTCACGCGCCAAAATGCGGTGTATGCGGACGATAAACTCTTTGCCACCTTGGATCCGACCACCCGCCGCGTGCATATGCCGGCCGGTGGGGAAATGCTGTTTACAGACACGGTGGGCTTTATCCAAAAGTTGCCGCACAGTTTGGTAAGTTCCTTCCGCGCCACCTTGGAGGAAACCTCGTTTGCGGACGTGATTTTGCACGTCCACGATGCTTCGTCCCCCCACCGCAACACGCAAGCCAGCACCGTCCGCCAAATCATTACCGACTTGGGCGCGCAGACTATCCCAATTATTGATGTTTTTAATAAAATTGACCTGCTTACGCCCGCCCGGTTGGCCCTGCTCCAAGCGCAAAATCCGCAAGGCGTGTTTATCAGCGCGGAAAACAAACTGGGGCTTACCGAACTGTTGGAAAAGGTAGAGGAAAATGTGGCGCGCCGCTGGAAGTTGCGCAGACTAACCTTGGAGCCCAAAGCACGCGGGCTTATCGGTTTTATCTATGGCAAAGCCTTGGTTACCGGGCAAAAAGAATTGCCGTCCGGCGCCTTGGAATTAACCCTTATGGCCACAGACGGCAACTATCACAGTATCCTAAAAAAACTTACTTCTTTTTAGCGGTTTTGGGGGCCGCCTTTTTGACGACCTCTTTTAACTGGCCGTAACTTTCCAACGGCTGCACATTGGGCGTATCGCGGTATTCGGTTAATACCCGCCGGATAAATCCCAAGGTCGTACTTTCGCTAAACCCGTTAAACAAAAAGATTTCACTTCCGTATAGCGCGTAGCGTTTGCGGGCGGCTTCGGGCAGTTGGTTTAAAGACTTGGCAGACACAATGCCCACCAGGCCGGACGCACGCTTTTTGCCGCCATTATATACGGGTAAAAACACCCCGCCCCCAGAGTTACCTCTCTCTACGCCAAACCCGGCCGAAAGCCACGGCGCGGCGTTATCGCCAAAGTACAAAATCTGCCTGGGCGAGGATAGCATTTCAAACGCACCGCGGGTCCAGCGCGGCACCAAAATATTGCTTAATAAAAAGTGCTCGTCCTTATCACTATACGCAAGCAACGGGGCCAAACGCGGCGTCATCGCGCCGTCCCATTGTTTTTTGAGTAAGGGCGCGGCTTCGGCAGCGGCGCGGTATTCGTCCGCGTCCTCTTCCAGCGCCTGTGCCTGCTCGGTCAGTTGGCGGGCAATTTGTGCTTGCCCGTCCGCCGCGTATTGGCGGCTCTGTTCATACAGGCGGGCGGATTCTTTTAGTGCCTCGTCCGTCTTTTTATCCCAAAACGCCTTATCCAAAGAAAGCAGGAAATCCTTTTCCTTTACTTTGCCGTACGCATCGTAGTAGGCGTATTGCGCCTGGCGGGTGTTAAAATAAATAAGCGCCATATCCCACGCGGGCAGTTCCCCGCGCTTGGGCTGTACGCCGGACGGAAGGGTGTATTCGTCTTGGTATTCTTCCGGGATGAAAACATTTTTCTGGGAGAGCAACGCCGCCGCACGCGCCGGACCAACCGCCAGCCACATACGCATTTGGCACGAATAATTTTTGCACGGGCTTACGCAATGGGCCGCCGTCAAAAACCAATTTTTATGGAAGCGAACCGCCTGGCAAGACACGGTTTGCGTTTTGCCCCGCACGGTAAACGTGAGTTCATATTCCTTTTGGGCATAGTCAAACGCGTCCTGCGCAAAAGCGCAAGTTCCCCCCAAAAGGAGTATCACCAAAAGATAAAAACGGAGTTTTTTCATATTGTTAGTATATATAAAAAACCTTTAAAATACCAACGAAACCGCAAATAAGGCCCCTAAATTTAATATAATGAGATATATGATTACTACAATTACTATCCTCGTTTTGTTTAGTTACTTACTCGGGTCCGTCCCGACCGGCTATATGATTGCCAAACACGTTATGGGTATTGATATCCGCCAGCACGGCTCCGGCAACCCCGGCGCGGCCAATGTGTACCGCATTGTAGGCAAATGGGCGGGTATCAGCACGTTTTTAATTGACGGCTTAAAGGGTTTTATCCCGGTGTGCTTGGCTCGCCATTTCTGCCCGGATAACTACTGGGTAGCCATTGCGTGCGGCGTAATTGCCATTTTGGGCCATATGTGGACGATTTATTTAAAATTCCGCGGCGGAAAAGGCGTAGCCACCTCGGCGGGCGTATTTGCCGCCTTATTGCCTATCCCTACGGCGATTGCGTTTGCGTCGTTCGTGGTGTGCGTAGCGTTGTGGGGCCGCATTTCTATCGGCTCTATCTGCGCGTGCGTGGTTTTGCCTGTGTGCAGTTTTCTTATCGGCAATCATCCGCTGTCCGTTAATTTAATGGTAACCGCCGTCAGCGCGCTGGTCATTTACAAGCACGTTCCCAACATCAAACGCCTGCTCCAACAAAAGGAATTAAAATTTGAAGACGGCGCCAAAAAGAGAAAAGAAAATGAACATAAATAAAATTACCGTTTTCGGCGCGGGTATTTGGGGCAGCGTAATTGCCCAGCACCTCGCGCGCAAAGGGTACAATGTCAGCCTGTGGGAATACAATGAGCAGTTGTTAAATGTTCTTAAAACAATGGGCAGACACCCCAATATCCCTAATTTTAAAATTCACGACAACATCCGCTTAACGGGCGACGTGGCCGAAGCCGTAAAGGATACCGATTTGATGATTTTCGTCATTTCGTCCAAGGCTATCCGCTCTTTCTGCCGTGAACAGTTAAAACCGCTTTTAAACGGGCGCGTAGTGCCTGTGGTAAGCGCTTCCAAAGGTATTGAAGACAAATCCTTTAAAACGATTTGCGAACTGATTGAAGAAGAACTGCCGCAATTAAAGGACAAAGCCTTGGCGTTCTCCGGCCCGAGTTTTGCGCTGGAAGTGGCGCAGGACGTGCCGACCAAAATTATGCTGGCCGGAAAGGACCCGGCGCTGGTGGACGAAATCCGCGACGTAATGAGCGGGGACCCGATTATTGTGGTGCCGTCCGCCGATAGGCGCGGGGTGGAATACGGCGGCGGCATTAAAAACGTGCTCGCTATCGGCTGCGGCGTAATTGACGGTATCGGCGACGGGGCCAACGCAAAAGCGGCCCTTATCACGCAGGCCTTGCAGGAAATGAACGATATTATTACCAGCCAAGGAGGGCAGTCCAACACGGTTTACAGTTTGGCTGGTTTTGGCGACGCCATTTTGACGGGTATGTCCGCCATTTCCCGCAACCGCCGCTTGGGCGAAAAACTGGGCTCTGGCTTATCCTTAGAGGAAGCCAAAAAGGAAGTGGGCACCATTGCCGAAGGCGTGAACTCCGTGCAAAGCGTGTACGACATTGCGCGCAAAAACAATTTAAAAACCCCTATCGTGGACGCTATTTGGAAGATTGTCTGCGAAGGCAAAAAACCGTGGGTGCTTTTACACGCTATGGGATTTACCAACCGGGGCAATAAATAATTTTACCGCTTGGGTTTCACCCGGCGAAAGACAGGACAGGATATGAATAAGGACGACGTAATCAGACATCTCACCCGGCACGTTTTGGACAAAAAGCAAGCCAAAATGTCCGTGGATAAAGTATTTGAAATTATCAAGCACGGTTTAAAGCGCGACGGCAAAGTGGTTATCAGCAATTTCGGCTCCTTCCACTTAAAAACCGCCCGCCCCGTTACCCGCCGCAACCCCAAAACGGGCGACAAGGTGCAAGTACCCGCCAAGGAAAAGGTACGCTTTAAACCCTCCGAAAACATTTTAAAGAAATAGTTTTCCTAATATGAA
Organism: Muribaculaceae bacterium; assembly: GCA_963660385.1. Taxonomy (GTDB): domain Bacteria; phylum Elusimicrobiota; class Elusimicrobia; order Elusimicrobiales; family Elusimicrobiaceae; genus Avelusimicrobium. Next base: position 10,410 of record CAVKWQ010000025.1, on the reverse strand, counting down.
GAGCCCCCGGTTTTGCCGGGGGCTTTTTTTCTAACAAAACGGTCTTATCTTTGGCTTGTGCCTAATACCAGCATTAGAATCGCCCAAATGGTGCCGCAGCAGACAGACCAAGTCCACAAAATCCGCGCCACTACCGTCGGCCAAGTATAGGGAGACAACGTCCACGGATAGACAAGCGCGGCTACCTCTACCAGCCCCACGCACGCCGCCAGCACACAACCAACTACGCCTGCAAAATTGCTGGGAAAAGCGCGCAAAATAGGCACGGGTAAGAAGAAACATATAAACCAAACAAGCCATACACCTATGGCGGCGGGAATAAAAACCCACAAGGACATTTGCCCGGCCAGCATACTGCCCCAAAGCCAAAAGTACAAACGCACAGGGAGTTTTAACAGGAAAAGCCCCCACCGCCAGCAAATCCAAACCAAAACAACCCAACTGACTAGGCCAATAAGAATTTGCACCCATTTTTTTTGAAGGAATTTTTTCATCATTTAAAGGTTACCTTATGGCCCGGTCCGTTTATAAAACTTGTTTGAGTTCTACGGGCAAGTTTCGCTTGGCTACGCGCACCACGCTGTGGGTATTGGTCTTTTTATCCATACCAAAAATATTTACGCGGTACAGCACCACCATTTTGCCGTCTTGCTCCACCACATCTTGGATTTCAAACACCTTATCGGGCCAATTCCCGGTAGATTCCAACGTAATAATGTTATCCTTGGCGAAGTTGGCCTGCGGGTATTTGCCGCGCGCCACGCGCTTAAAGGCTTTGTATTCGTCCGGCGTTTTGATTACGCGCACCTGCACCGGCACGCTAATCATAGAGATTTTGCTCTCTTCCTCCGGCATTTGCTGGGGAGTGGTAGCGTTGGGGGCTATGTGGTCCGCAGAGCCCAAATTAACGGGCGATTTGGGCGTTTTTGGCGTGTTTTCTTCCTCTTCCTGCTGGTTGTTTGCGGGCAGAAAGGTGATTTTTTCCACGCCTTGCATTTTGATATTGGGCAAATGGCTGGGCACGGTGGAAGCGTCCTTATAGTCCTGCGGGGGCTCGTCCTCGCCCGGCAAGTCAGCAGGCCCGGTGGGGTCCGCCAAGTTGACCAAGAGTAGCGAACTGCTGCCCGGCACCTCGGCTAACTCCGGCTCCGGCATACGGAAGGAATCCCACACGCGCATACACGCCACACCGGCCAAAAACACCAGCACAAACGCGCAAGCCAAATGGATATTGCGTTTATTTTTCATTTTTCTTCTCGTAGTGCGCCGTAATTACGGAGCGCAGGCCGCCGCGGGGCGTAAACACGCCGGTAACGGTGGCTTTTTTCGGTTTGCAGGCCTTTACCACATCATCCAAAATTTTATTGGCGGTGTTTTCCATAAAAATACCCATATCGCGGTATTCCAACAAATAATATTTAAGGGATTTGAGTTCCAGGCACAGTTCGTCCGGGATGTATTCAATCGTAATTACGCCAAAGTCCGGCAAGCCCGTTTTGGGGCAGACCGAAGTAAATTCCGGCAATTCAATTTTAATGTCGTAATCGCGCTTATACTGGTTGGGCCAGCATTGGATTTCCGGCAAAACGGCATCCGCATTTTTGCGGGCGTGTGCAGTAGTGTAACCAAAGTCAATATCGTTAGTATGTGTCATTTTATGTTAAGCATCCTTGTTGAATTTAAAAAGACGAGCCCGGCCACGGCCAACGCGCCCCCGACAATCCACGTCCACCCGGCTTGGGGCATAAACCACACCAGCCCCGCACAGCCTGCAAACGTAATCAGTACGGCCAGCAATACATTAACCGTTATAATCCGGTGCAACTTCTTATTCATTTTAAATAAATCGGCCACCGGGTACAAGTCCCGGCTTTTAATTAGTACGTCCACCCAGTTGTTATATACGTTACGGCCCGACGCATAAACCACCCCCGCATCGGCCCGCAGTAAGGCAATAATATCGTTAAAACCGTCCCCCACCATCAGCACGCGCTTGCCCAAGGCGCGCAAGTTGGAGATAATTTCCGCCTTGGTTTTGGGCAGTACATTGGCGTTTACTTTTTCAATGCCCGCCTCTTTGGCAATAGTGGCAACGGACGATTCGTTATCCCCGGATACCAAAATAACCTCTTTGCCAAGTGATTTTAAGAAAGAAACGAGTTCTTTGGCTCCCGGGCGCAGTTCATCGGCCAGCGTTAAATATCCCATATATTTGCCGTTTTTGGCTACGCAAATGACGGCTTCGTCCGCACGGGCGATTTTGGCCGCCGTTTTAATGTTTTGCTCCTCCAACCATTGGGTCCGGCCTGCCAAAATTTTATCCTCGCCGCTGGTGGCCGATACGCCCAGGGCGGGCAGGACATCAAAGCACAAAAGCGGCTTGGGCGCGGTTTTGTGCTCCTTGGCGCACGCGGTTACGGCATCGGCAAACGGGCCGTCCACCAGTTGCTCGGCGGTAGCGACCGTTTCCAACAACTGGCGCTGGGAAACCTTTTTAGCCGGATAAATACCCGACACCCGCAATTCCCCATAAGTAAGCGTGCCCGTTTTATCAAAAAATACGGTATCGGCGCGGACAATTTCGTCCAAGGCATAAATATTTTGCAATTTGATTTTTTTCGTGCGCGCGCCGCTGCGGGCAAAAAAAGCCGGGGAAACCGCCGCAAATACCAGCGCGGCCGGGCAAGCAACCGCCAGCACAAACAAAAGAACCCCTAAATACAAAAACCACTCACTGGTGCCTTTTGTATAAAGCACGCCCGCATAAGCCCCCGCCGCCAACAGTACGGCAAACGGCAACACCCAGCAGGCAAAGCCGTCCAGCGCACTTTTAAAACCGCTACGCGCAAGTTCGCTCTTTTTTATGGCAGATACAACGCTCATTAACGCGGAAGCGGCTAAAACCTCGGTAACTTCTACATAAATTTCCGCTGATTTATTAAGCGTACCCGCAAATACGCGGCTACCCACATTTTTGGACGTGGGCAACATATTGCCTGTAATTAATTGCTCGTCAATAGAGGTTTTGCCTTGTTTGACCACTCCGTCCGCGGGCAAGCGTTCGCCGGGTTTTACGAAAATCAGGTCGCCCTTTTTCAGTTCCCCCGCAAAGACTTTTTTGAAACTGCGCCCCACGCACAAACGGCCCGATTTGGGCAAAAAATCGTCCAGTTTTTTAACAAACACGCGGGAGCGTTCCTTTTCTTTTACCAAGCGGCGTTCCGCCCATAAGGATAATGTGATAAAAAGCGAGGTATATAAGTACAAATCCGGCACCGGGCCAAAAAGCGGAACCGTCAAAAATACATTTAATGCTGAATACAACAGTCCGGAAGTGGTACAAACTGCCGCCAAAACCGCCCAAGAAATCCGCCCATCCCAAATATCTTTTAGCGCTGTGCGTAAAAATACGTCCGCGCAAAACAGATAGTTCATCAAACACAAAATAAAAATGCCCACGTCCGCGTGGCGGAACGTGAGCGAAAACAAAATAAGCACTAAAAAGCAGGCGGATAAGAAAAAACGGTATGTGTAAGCCTTAGACGGCACCGAAAGCGCCGCCGAAACCGGGCGGGAAGACTTACGCAGTAGCACGCTCATACTTTACCGCGGAAAGAACCGCGCCGCCAAGACTCTTTCGCGCCCTTGTTCGGTGCGCATCATTTGAATTTTGGCATCGTATTTGGCCGCATTGGCCGGGTCCAACTTTTTGGCAACCATATAGTTGGCCGTCGCGGCAATGGGGTCCTCTACCGCCAGCATATCGCCCATTAAATCATATGTCGGCACATACTGGCTGGCCAGTTCCTTGGCTTTTACCAACAGGCCCAAAGCGTAATCCTTTTCGCCTTTGCGGTACATCAAATCGCCCATATAATAATAGGCCAGCGCATAGGTGGGCTTAATGGTTACGGCTTCTTCCAAATCGGCATACGCATTGGCGGGGTAGCCCATTTTGATAAATGCGCGGGCACGTTCCAAGTACGGACGGGCATTATCGGGGTCCAAGGACATCATATACGTATAATCGTCCACCGCCGATTCATATTGCCCCATAGCAAAATAAGTAAGCCCGCGGTTTAAGAACAAAAGGGGTTCATCTTGGCGGAGTTTAAACGCACTGTTAAAATCGGCCAACGCAGAAGAAGTGCGGCCCAAGCGGTAATACGCCAACGCGCGGTTCATATACGCCGTAAAATAGCGCGGGTTGCGGGCCAAGGCTTCGGTTAAATAAAAAGCCGCGTCCATATTGCGCCCCGTATCCACATAAAGCGCGCCCAAGTTGTTATACGTTTCGGGCAAGTTGGGGTTTACTTCTATGGATTTTAAATAATCCCGCTCGGCAAACGAACGGTTCTTCGCGCGTTCCTGCGCGTTTTTGACGGGTAAACGCTCCCATAATAAGCCTCTGTTGGCCAAAGCGGCGGCGTTTTCGGGGTTTTGTTTTAGTAGGCGGGTATAGAGTTGGATAGCCTGCGTGAAATTTCCCTTAGAGGTAGCCAGTTGGGCTTCCTTAAATAAACGCGTGTCGCTGCTGCAAGCCGCGGCCAATAGCAAGGCCGCCAAAACGATACATACTTTCTTCATTTAGCCTCCCGTTTGGGTGCGTGAAAAAATAAGGATAATACAAACAAGCACGCCCCAATGGTAATGAAAGAGTCCGCCACGTTAAACACGGGCCAAACCCGAAAATCCAAAAAGTCCACTACAAAGCCTAACGTTATTCTATCATAAAGATTGCCCAGTGCACCCGCCAAAATGAAGACAGCCCCCCATTTGACGAGTTTCCCGTGCTCCGTCAGGTCCTTCCAACTAAATACAATGTACGCAATCACGGCCAGCATTACAAAAATTAACGCGAAATTGCCGTTTTGCATCATACCAAAGGCCGCGCCCGTATTTTCCACATACCGTAAGTGGAAAAACGGGCACAGTTCCAAAGGTTTTTCAATCAGCAGGCGCAAGGCCAGTACCTTGGTCAGACGGTCCAAGAATAAAATCCCGGCCGCGCTCCACAGTACCGCTTTGTTCTGCCTGCACCAAGTAAGGGCGGCTTTAAGCCCCTTACGCACCTACTTTTTCCTCGCAGTCCACGCAAATATGCTCTTTTTCCAGCACGCCGGCACAGCGGGCGCACAAGTCGGCATATTGGGCATTGGAACCTACATCTTCCTTCCATTGCCAGCAGCGGGCGCATTTATGCCCGGCGGCGTGTTCGCAAGAGACCGTCAGTTCGTCCTCGCCGTCTGCAATTTCCACCACAGACACAATGGCGATTTCCGGCCACAAGTCCTTGGTTTCCTGTAAGAACGCCTTCATTTCCGGTTTAGACGTTTTAAAAATTACCTTGGCTTCCAACGAGGAGCCAATCACGCCTTTTTGGCGGGCATCTTCCAACACCTTTTGCACGGTTTCGCGCACGCGGCGGATTTTGTTCCACTTTTCTTCCAGTTTTACATCCGGAATCAGCGAAGCGTTCGCCGGCATATTGGAGAGGAAAATGCTCTGCGGCAAGTCGCGCCCCAAGGCGGTTTTGCGCAGTTCCTGCCAGGCTTCTTCGGCCGTGAAGGAAAGCACGGGCGCCATTAATTGCAACAACGTTACCGCAATTTCCGCCAGTACGGTTTGCGCACTGCGGCGCGCCGGAGACGAAGCCCCCAGCGTATATAAGCGGTCCTTGGACGCGTCCAACATAAAGGAGGACAAATCCAAAATACAGAAATCCGTAATGGCACGCATTGCACGGCGGAAGTTAAATTCCTCGTACCCGGCGTGGACTTCTTGGATTAATGCGTCCAAGCGGCCCAGCATATAGCGGTCCATTTCGGCTAAATCTTTGCCCGCCACCTTGTGCAAGGCCGGGTCGTAATCGGATAAGTTGCCCAGCGCATAGCGCACCGTGTTACGGATTTTGCGGTAGGTATCAATCGGCCCACCCAAAATTTCGTCCGAAATGCGCACATCGCCTTGGTAATCGGCAAACGACACCCACAGGCGCAAGATATCTGCGCCGTATTTGTTGATTACGTCTTCGGGGTCCACGCTGTTGCCCAAGGATTTGTGCATCGGGCGGCCCTGCTGATCCAGCACCATACCGTGCGTTAAAATGGTTTTAAACGGAGCGGTGCCTTCCAGCGTGAAGGACGGAATATAAGAACTTTGGAACCAACCGCGGTGCTGGTCGGAGCCTTCGGAATACACATCCGCCGGGAAATCCAAGCCGCGGTCCTTTAACACCGCCGCCCAAGATACGCCGGAATCCAACCACACGTCCAAGATGTCGGTTTCCTTTCTAAATTCGTGGCAGCCGCAATCACAATGATAACCTTCCGGCATTAATTTTTCCACCGGGTCGGTAAACCAAAAATCGGAACCCTCGGCCATTGCACGCTTTTTGATAAAGGCAAACAAGTCGTGGTTGACTTGGGCTTTGCCGCATTTTTTGCAATACAGAATCGTTACGGGCGTACCCCAGAAGCGCTGGCGGGACAAGCACCAATCCGGGCGCAGGCCAATCATAGAGCGCATACGTTCCTCGCCGCCGGCGGGGTAGAATTTGACGTTGGAGAGATTGTCCATTAATTTCTGGCGCAAGCCGTCTTTGTCAATGCTCATAAACCATTGTTCCGTGGCGCGGAAGATAATCGGGTTGTGGCAGCGCCAGCAATGCGGATAACTGTGCGTAATTTCCTGTTCTTTAATAAGCGCGCCGATTTCGTCCAATTTTTTAACCATTAACGGGTTGGCTTCAAAGACGTGCATCCCTTCAAAAATGCCCGCATCCTTGGTGTAGCACCCCTTTTCGTCCACGGGGCAGAAGGTTTCCAGGCCCCATTGTTTGCCGGCGCGGAAGTCGTCCTCGCCGTGGCCGGGCGCGATATGCACAATACCCGTACCCGCATCCATCGTTACAAAGTCGGTCCAAATAATCGGGTTTTCTTTGTGCGTAAGCGGGTGGAAATATTTCATCCCTACCAAATTGGCTCCGGGCACTTTGCCCGCTTGGGTACAATCCAAGCCGGACACCTTCAAAAATTCTTCCGCCAACTTTTCAGCCAAAATGTAGTATTCCTGCGTATTGGAATCCTGCAAGATTACATAATCTTCGGTATTGGAAACCGCCGCCGCCATATTGGACGGAATCGTCCACGGCGTAGTGGTCCAAATCACCAGGCTAACCGGCTTTTCGTAATTCAAATTGCCCAACACTTCTTTATTGGGGTTGGCCAGTTTAAAGCGCAAATAAATGGACGAAGATTTAACGTCCTTATATTCGGTTTCCGCATCGGCGAGGGCCGTTTCACAATGGGAGCACCAAGTAATCGTTTTTTGGCCCTTATAGACGTAGCCCTTTTCAATCAAATCCAAGAACACGCCAATCGTAATACCCTCGTAGCGCGGGGACATCGTCAAATACGGGTTATCCCAATCGCCCTGCACGCCCAAGCGTTTGAAGCCTTGGCGTTGGATATCAATAAATTTAGCCGCAAAGGCACGCGCTTTTTTGCGGAAGGCAGGCACATCGGTAATGTGCTTTTTGTCTTGTTTTAATTCCTTTAAAAGCGCCTGTTCAATCGGCAGGCCGTGGCAGTCCCACCCCGGCACATATGGCGTGTAGCAGCCGGACATAGCGCGGCTTTTTAAAATAATATCCTTAATGGTTTTATCAAGCGCGTGGCCGATGTGAATTTTCCCGTTGGCATAGGGCGGGCCGTCGTGCAAAATAAAATGTCTGCCGGCCTCGTTCTTTTTGAGCATTGCTTCGTACAAATGGATAGATTTCCAAAAGTCCAAAATTTTGGGTTCTTTTTGCGCCAAACCGGCACGCATCGGGAAGTCCGTTTTGGGTAACAAAACGGTATGGGAATACTTATTTTTTGCCATTGAAAAATTCACTCCAATATATAAGGATATTTATATTATAGAAAATTTAAGGAAAAGAAAACGCCCCGCCTAAAATAGCCAGGCCGCATAGTCGTCCAAGGGTTCGGGAACCTTTGCGCCCACTAATTTGCAAAACTGCGCCCCTGCGGCGGCTGCTTGGGCATCAACGTCAGACGGAGGAAAATTACAAGTCCGGATAGTATAACCTTCCGCCTTTGCCACCCAAATCCAGTAATTGGCGGGCAAGGTATAGTCTGCCGATACAATACGGAAAGCCTCTTCATCGTTCTCCACCATAAGCAGTTGTTTATAGTCCGGGCGTTTACGATAGGCCGCGTAGGACTTGTCATCTGATTCATCGGAGGAAGTCTTTTCTTCATCCTTAAATAATATCCGCTCCGAAATATAATCCGGCAAAGAAATATCCAAATCCTCCAAAAAGGCCGTGTATTGTCCGTTATTCAAATAATAAACTTTCTCCGCCCGGAAGACCGCTTCGGCAACTGAGCGAATTTTCTCATATTTTACCCGCTGTACAGCCTTATGGTATTGGGGCACGGAAACAGACACCAAAATACCTAAAATCAAAACAACCACCAACATTTCCACCAATGTAAAACCCTTCATATTATCTTTCCTCGCCCGTTTGCCTGTGCAAATAATCGTGCAGTTTTTCAAGCGTTTCGCGGCTGATGGTGTGCTCCATTTTACAAGCGTCAATATCGGCCGTTTTGGGCGTTACACCCAGCACCTGCGTTAAAAAACGGCTCAAAATGGCGTGGCGTTTTTTAACGTCCTCCGCCGCACGGCGGCCCTTGGCCGTCAGTTCAATGCCTTTATACGGCTGGTGAACCATATAGCCCGCTTCCGCCAGAGCCTTCACCGCGCCCGTAACGCTGGGGGTTTTTACGCCCAACATATCGCGGATATCGCTCACGCGCGCAATGCCTTTCTCGTTGGCGCAGAGCGAAACGGCCTCTAAATAATCTTCCATATTAGACGTTAATTTCATACCTTCCCCCGTAGTACATTTGAGAATAATCTTTCGGAACAGGCGCAAAGATGACGGCAATTTCATACTTTCCCCCATAGTACATTTGTGTATATCTTAACATATTTTTATCCTCTTGCTTTTGTTTGGCAGATTTGCTTATATGAGGGTATCCCACCCCAAGGAGCGTTTATGGATATGAACAGTTATATTGCCGGATTTATGGAAGCACAAACCAAAAAGGACCCTGCCCAAAAGGTTTTTCACCAAGCGGTGTTTGAAGTCGTCAACACCTTAAAGCCCGTACTGGAACAAAAACCCCTATACATAAAAGAACGCATTTTGGAACGCATTGTAGAGCCGGAGCGCACCATTATCTTCCGCGTGCCGTGGCAGGACGATAAGGGTGAAATCCACGTCAACCGCGGTTTCCGCGTGCAATACAACAGCGCCTTGGGCCCGTACAAGGGCGGGATGCGCTTCCACGCCACTGTTACGCAGGACGTGCTGAAATTTTTAGGGTTTGAACAGGTCTTTAAAAACAGTTTAACGACACTCCCCTTGGGCGGCGGAAAGGGCGGAAGCGATTTTGACACGCGCGGCAAGTCCGACAGCGAGGTAATGCGCTTTTGCCACTCGTTTATTAACGAACTGTACCACCACATCGGCTATCATACCGATATTCCCGCGGGCGACCTGGGCTGCGGAGCGCGCGAAATCGGTTATATGTTCGGCCAATACAAAAAATTAACCAACGATTTTACGGGCGCCTTTACGGGCAAAAAACCCAACTGGGGCGGCAGTCTGCTTCGCCCGGAAGCCACGGGCTACGGCGTAGCGTATTTTACGCAAGAAATGCTAGCCACGCGCGGGGATAGTTTAAAGGGCAAAACGTGTATCGTTTCCGGCGCGGGCAATGTGGGCATTTACGCCATAGAAAAATTAACGCAGTTGGGCGGAAAGGTCGTCGGTTTTATGGATTACGACGGCAGTATTTACGACGGGCACGGCGTGGACGAAGAGCGCCTTACTTTCTTAAAGGATTTAGTTTTTGTGCGCCGTGGCAGTCTAAAAGAATACGCCCAAAAATTCAAAACCGCCCAGTTCCGCCCGGGTACCAAAACGTGGGATATTCCGTGCGACGTAGCCTGCCCGACAGCGTGCGAAAATGAACTAAACGAAGCCGACGCTAAAACGCTCCTTAAAAACGGATGCAAATGCGTATGCGAGGGCTCCAATATGCCCTGTACGCCGGAAGCGATTGCGGCCTTTCAGGCGGCGGGTATTTTATATTCCCCCGGCAAGGCGTCCAACGCAGGCGGCGTGGCGGTTTCCGGCCTGGAAATGACGCAAAACAGTATGCGCGTGTATTGGACGCGCGAAGAAGTGGACAAATACTTACAGCGCATTATGTCCAACATCCACACCAGTTGCCTGGCCTCGGCCGCGGAATACGGTTTAACGGGCAACTATATGGCGGGTGCAAACATTGCGGGCTTTAAGAAAGTAGCCGACGCAATGATAGACCAAGGATT
>CAVKWQ010000024.1:0-23265 GCA_963660385.1 Muribaculaceae bacterium | reverse complement strand
GTATAAAAACGCGTATAAAAGGCCGTTTTGCCCAAATATAAAGGCCTTAACAAGGAGAAAAAATGAAAGGATTTATGAATGGTTTGTTGCCGTCATCCCCGAGGAATTTAGTCGGGGATCCGTTGTTTCGGAAGAGAACAAGCACGGCAAAAACAGATTCCCGACTACGACACTCGGGAATGACAGCAATAACAACGAGATCCCGTATAAAGGCACTACGGGATGACGGCTTAACAACAAGTGGCCGCACGGCAACAGCAGGTTTTACACTTATTGAACTTTTAGTAGTCGTCCTCATTATCGGCATTTTGGCGGCGGTAGCTCTGCCGCAATACAATAAAGCGGTGGAAAAGGCCCGCGTTACGGAAGTATTGGTAACCTTGCGTAAAATATCCAATAATTACAAAATGTGCGTTTTGTCGGGTATGACTGATGATTGTGATTTATTTGAGGATTTGCCTTTCCCGGAAACAAATGAAATTATGGGCGGAGTAAAGAGCAATCATTATTGTTATACGCACGCCTATTGGGTCGGTTTTGCCGTAACCGAAGTGATTAATGGTAAATGTGATGATGCAATATCCACCTATGCTTTTCTCCCAGACCTGGACGAGGAAAATGAAAATTCCGAGGATATCCATTGGACTTGTTGGGAGGGCGACGATGCTCCCGCCACTAAAAAAGGCCTTTGTAAATCGCTTTGCGGTAGCAACCAATGCAGAGTAATGTAATAAAAAAGCCCCGCGGAAGCGGGGCTTTTACAGAGAGAGTGATCTCTATTTTTTTAATTGCACTTTGGACATCATATCGTACATAATGATGCCCGCCGCGGCAGAAGCGTTTAAACTTTCCACGCCGCCCTTTTGCGGAATAGAAATAATTTCATCGCAGTTTTCGGCGGTCTTTTCGCGGATGCCGAACCCTTCGGAACCGATTACCAACACCGCCGGGGACGCATAATCCATTGTGTTAATGGGTTTGCCGGCCATATCAGCCCCATAGACCCAAAAACCTTCCTCTTTCAGGTCATTAAGCGCGGCGGACAGGTTGGCTACTTCCACGATATTAATGTTTTCAATCGCCCCGCACGCCACCTTATACACCGCAGGCGTAATGCCCACTGTGCGGCGTTGCGGCAAAATAATAGTGGAGAACCCCAAGCAGGCCGCGCTGCGGATAATGGCGCCCAAGTTTTGCGGGTCGGTCATTTCGTCCACGGCCAGCCAAAGGTCCTTTTTATTGCCGTCGGCCTCGTACATAGCGGTAGAAAGTTTCATTAATTTAATGGGCTGGATTTTAGCCATTACCCCTTGGTGGTTGGCGTTACGGGTCAGGCGGTCCAGCGTTTTATTGTCAATGCGGTCAATTTTGGCGTTGCACCGTTTGGCCAAGCGGATGATTTCCTCCACCGCACGGTGGCCGGCCTTGCTGTCCGACACGTACAACTGCGTAACGTTGCGCTTTTTGCTTTTCAGCGCTTCCATCACCGGGTGAATCCCGTAAATCATATCTAAATTATCTTGCATTTTTTCCTCAACCAATGGTGGACGAGCCGAAACTCATACCGATTTCCAGCGCGGCTCTCACTTCGTCCCCGTTCGGGTCCACGCGTTTCAAATCGGAAATAGCGTCCGTAATTTTTACTTCGGTAATTTTAAAATCTCTAAACGCGGCCATATAGCCGAATTTACCCTCTAACACCATTTCCAACGCCTTGGCGCCGTAGAGGGTGGAAAGCCAGCGGTCAAAGGCCGTAGGCGTGCCGCCTCTCTGGGTGTGGCCGAGTACGCAGGCGCGGGATTCAATTTTGGTGCGGTCTTCAATCATATTGCTTAACTTGGCTGCAATGCCACCCAAGCGAATCGGGTCCGTGCTGCCGGGTAAGGTGCGGGCAACGGTTTGTTCGCCCTGTTCGTTCTTGGCGCCTTCGGCGGCTACCACGATACTGAAATTCTTGCCCTTGCTGCGGCGTTCCAAAATGGAATTGACGATAACGTCTTCGTTGTACGGAATTTCCGGGATGAGCACAATGTCGCCCCCGCCGGCCAAGGCGGAGCGCAAGGCAATCCAGCCCGCATAGCGGCCCATCGTTTCCACAATCATCACGCGGTGGTGGCTCTGCGCCGTGGTGTGCAGGCGGTCAATGGCTTCGGTGGCAATCGCCAAGGCGGAGTCAAAGCCGAAGGTTTGGTCGGTGGCGGACAGGTCGTTATCAATCGTTTTCGGCACGGCTACAATCGGCATACCCATATCCACAAACTGCTGGGACATATGCAAGGTGCCGTCGCCACCGATAGTGATAAGGGCGTCCAACTGGTTTTCTTTAAAATTGTGCATCGCTACGGAAGACAAATCGCGCGGCGTTTCCGGCGAGCCGAAAGGCGGAAGCGTGTAATTAAAAGGGTTAGCGATGTTGCTGGTGCCCAAAATGGTGCCCCCTAAGGTCAAAATGCCGGAAACGGTTTCGTCCGTAATGCGGATAAATTCGTTGCGTACGAGGCCGTCAAAGCCGTTTTTAAGGCCCAAAACTTCAATGCCGTGGCGCAAGGCGTTTTTGCTCACGGCGCGCACGACGGCGTTCAAACCGGGGCAGTCCCCGCCGGCGGTTAAAATACCGATTCTTTTAATAGTCATAATTTTATCCCCTCCAAATTACAAATAAGCGGCTATTGCGCTTAACGCCCACAGTACAAAAAACTGGCCGTCAATCAGCGTTTCGTCTTTTACGCTGCGGGTGGTAGTCTTACTATAATAATATATTACAATAAAAACGGTGTATAAATGCCCCAGTAACAGCATTGCTACCAAGGCGGGCTTCCAAGTCATAGACAGGAGCGTTCCCAAGGCCGCTGTTAAGGCAAGCAAAATAAGCGTAACGGCCCATTTGGTCTTCTTCATCCCAAAGGCTTTATAAAAACTTTCGCGCCCGATGATAAGGTCCTTGTTTGCCGAGGTAAATCCCAGCGTTACCGAGCGCATAAAGACTAGGAGCACCGTGTAAAAAATAGCCACATACGAGGCTTTCCTCAGCAAAAGCCCGTTGGCATACGCGGGTAAAAAGGCGCACGCATACGCCCAGCCCAAGGCGGTTACAATGTCTTTGGTGCCGGGAAGCGATAAAAGTTGCAATTTAAGTAAATGCCTAAACGGATAGGCAAAGCCCAACGCCAAGAAGAGAATCCCCAATACCGCGGCTCCGTTGCCTAGCAGCAGGGCGACAACCGCGGCGCCCAAGGCGGCTATTACGCTGGCAACCGTTAAAAAGCGTTTATTTTGCCCGGGCTGTGCTTCGGCGGCGCGGTTAAAGGCGGTGAGTGCATAGACAAACAGCCCCGCAAACGCTAAAAATAATCCGCTGAAAGGCACGCTTTCCAGGCGCATACATACATAGGTAAGCGCGGTAGCCGCGCACGCGGTGTAAAAACAGTTGCGCACCAAAAAGTGCCATATCATTTCCGGCAAATGGGATAAAACGGATTTCGGGTCCGGCTTGCGTAGTTCGCGCACGCGTGCGGCCACGCGGTCAATTACCCAGTTGGGCGTAGAGGCCCCGGCGGTGATAAAAATCTTTTTGGCGCGTACCACGGGCAGCGGGTCAATTTCGCCCTCGGTTTCCACGTGTTGCACGGCAGGGGCCAAGCCTCTGCACAAAAGGGCCAAGCGCGCGGTGTTGGCGCTGTGGCGTCCGCCTACGACAATTACCAAATCGGCGTTTTTGGCTTGCTCAATGGTTTCCTTTTGGCGGTCCTTGGTCGGCTGGCAAATGGTGTTGGAAATTTGGCACTCGTCCGCGTGTTTTTTAATTTCTTCGGCGGTTTCGTAAAAAACGCTTTCCTTTTGCGTGGTTTGCGAAACGACATTTACTTTGTCAAAATGGGGGAGTTTGGCGGCTTCCTCAGGCCCGGAAACAACGGTTCCCTTGCCTTGGGTGTAGCCCAATAAGCCGATGACTTCGGCGTGTCCGCCGTCGCCCACAATCACGGTGTGATAGCCCTGGGCGGCATATTTGGCAATAATGTTTTGCGCGTGCTTAACTAAGGGGCAAGTGGCGTCCACCACTTCCATACCGCAAGATTCTACTTCCTTTTGGAACGAAGGCGTAATGCCGTGCGCGCGGATAACCAGCACGCCCGATTTGTCGTCCGCTTCCTGCGGGCGGTCAATGGACGTGATTTGCTTGGCGGCCAACATATCCGTTACCTGCTTGTTGTGGATAAGCGGCCCAATGGTGTAAACAGGCTTCTTCCCGGCGGCTTCCAATTCCAGCACCTTATCAATGGCGCGTTTGACCCCGGGGCAAAAGCCCGCGCTTTTGGCTACGGTTACGTCTTGTTCTTTTTCCATATATATATTATAGGAAATTCCGCGCCCGGTTTTTTGCCCGGCGGGGGCGGATTTTCTATAATTTACCTATGAACAAAATAATAATGGGTGTGGCGGCTTTAACGCTGCCTTGCGCCGCTTTTGCGGGCGCGTACGGCGATATGTTTAAAAACGGGCACCTCCGCTTTGACTATACGCCCCAGGAAATTTCCGCGCTGGAACAACGCGCGGCGGAAGAATTGGACATCAATTTGAATTTTTTGGCCGCTATCCCGGCGGATAAGCGGGACTTTACCAATACGGTGCGCGCGTTGGAAGACGCCTATACATCTTATTGGTTCGTGCCGAAGAATTTATCGCTCTTATCGTATTTCCACCAAAACGCGGACGTGCGCGAAGCCGCCGCCAATTTGGAGGCCAAGGGCGTAGATAAAAAACTTTCCGTCTTTGCCCGCAAGGACGTGTATAAGGCGTTAAAGGAGTATGCGGACACGAAACCGCAGTTAAACCACGAGGACGCGCGCTTGCTGGCCAAATGGCTGGAACGCTTTGAGCGGGCCGGGATGGCACTTAGTGAAAAGGATGCCGAAGCGTATGCCAAATTAAATACCGAGCGGTTAAATAAAATTACCCAATATAACGTAAATTTGAATAATTACAAGGATGAACTGGTAGTTACACGCGAGGAATTGGAAGGCTTGGGCGAAACATATATTAACCGTTTGGAACGCACCAAGGACGGAAAATATATCGTTACGTTAAAATACCCGGATTACAACCCGTTTATGTCCTCGGCCAAGAGTGAAAAAGCGCGCAAATCGTTGCAGGAAAAATTTGCCCGCCGCGGCGGCAAAGAAAATGTAAAACTGCTGGAAGACACGGTGGAACTGCGCCGCAAGCAGGCTGCCTTACTCGGTTTTAAGCGGTACCCCGATTATGTGCTCCCGGTGCGTATGGCTAAAAATTACGAAACCTTGGAAGCGTTTTTAAAGAATTTGCAAAAGGAAGTTACGCCCCTTGCCCAGGCGGACATACAAGCCTATTTAAAACTAAAAGAGGAAACCACCGGGCAAAAAGCGGACGAAATGACCGCGTGGGATTTGCCGTATTGGAGCAACCAATATAAAAAGAAATATTATCAGGTGGATGACGATAAAATTAAGGAATATTTCCCGACGGATAAAGTAATTAGCGGGATGTTTGGGGTGTTTGGAAACCTCTTTGGGGTTACATTTACCAAGGCGGCTTTGCCCACTTGGCACCCGGATGTGATTGTCTATCAAATTAAGGACAAAAAAACGGGCGAATTAATTTCCAATTTTTACTTGGATTTGTTCCCGCGCGACGGCAAATATACACACGCCGCCACTTGGAGTTTTGTGGACCGTTTTGAACTGCCGGACGGACAAATGCAAACGCCGTCGGTGGTAATTGCGGCTAACTTTACCCCGGCGGGCAACGGCGTGCCGTCCCTTTTGGAGCACAGCGAAGTGGAAACCTTGTTCCACGAGTTCGGGCACGTTTTGCAAATGTCTATGGCTACGTCCAAATACGCTACGCTTACGGGAGACAATGTGGCGTGGGATTATATTGAAGCGCACTCCCAACTGTTGGAAAACTGGGCTTGGCAGCCGCAAGTGCTTAAAAAGATTTCCGCCCATTACAAAACGGGCGAAGCCTTGCCGGACGAACTGATTGCGTCCTTGGTAAAGTCCAAAAATGTGGGCGTGGCGGCAGCGTTTCTGCGGCAGAACTTTTTGGGCCAGTACGACTTGGCCTTGCACACTGCCGCCAAGCGTGTGGATTCCACCAAACTATATAGCCAAATGATGAAGGACATCAGCGGTATCCCGATGACAAAGGGCACTTACCCGCAGGCGAGTTTTGGGCATATTATGAGTTTGACCGACCCGTATGATGTGGGCTACTATGTGTATGCGTGGTCCTTGGTGATTGCGCAGGATATCTTTTCGCGCTTTGAGGCAGAAGGGCTGTTTAATGAAGAGTTAGGCGCCAAGTTGCGTAAATATATCTACACGCCCGGTACGGTGTATGACGAAAACGAAATGGTGGAAAAATTCCTGGGCCGCCCGTATAACGACAAGGCGTTTTTAAAGAGTTTAGGAATTAACTAAAACAAAAAAATCCGCGCTTTTACAGAGCGCGGATTTTTTGTGCTAAATTTTACCGTTGCACCCAGTTATTAAGTGCAAACCAGGATAAAAGCGATATGCCTAAAAGTACCGCAAGCAGCATAATAATCCACACGCCGCGGAAACCGCTGTTTTCCGTTTGCGGGGTTGCTTCGCGCGGGGCGCAAAGCGCTTTTAGCATTGCTTCGGCGCGCAGTTCGGCTTCGTCCTGCGGTTTGGGCGACAAAGTGGCCGTGCTGGCGGGGTCGGTTTGCTCCAACTTAATCAGCGCATTTTCCAGTTCGTGCAAAATCTGCATTGCCCGGAAGCGGAAGGATTGGTAATCCTCTACCGAAATACAGGCGTTTTCGTGATAAATGAGCGCGTTGTCATTTAGTTCCAAATAAATATTTCCGCGCGTTTTTAAAAGCCCGATTAAAAAGGGCGTTAATACCAGCCCTGCTGCCGGAGTAGGCGCGTGTACGCGGTAGCGGCTATCTACCGCCGGGATGTTCGTCTTCATCAGGGCATATTGCGACGGTGCAAACAGCGAGTCTATCGGCGCGATTTTAAGCGCGGGGAATTGCCGCTTTTTGAGTTCCGCCGTAAAGAGTGTTAATTTGACGGGCTTGGTTTTGGGGTTATCGTCCGTGTAAATGTTGTCATCGGCTACGCGTATAAAGGCCAAATTGTCCGATGTTGTGCTGACGTTTTGGTATTGGTGGAAGAAGAGTGTAAAAAATTCCAGCCGCCCTGCCGTCAGTTCGGTGGTAACGGTGTCCTTTTCCTTGTCAAAGCGGCACCCGTTTAGGCGCGCCATTTGCGCCAGTTGGGCGGTGCGGGTGCGCGTGGTGGCCCAAAGGCCTACGCCCGCGCCAAGCATAATAACAATAATCGCAATAGTCATATCCATATCATACCAAAAAAATCCCCGCGTTTTTTATCCGCGGGGATTTTTGTAAATAAGCAAGAACTATTTAATTTCTTGCGCGGGTTTTTTGCTGGTTAAAATGGCCCAGCCCAACACCGCCAAAAGCGCAATTACTATCACCCAGCCGATTTTGCCCAAGGGGGTAAAATCGTTGTGGTAATTGACAATAATCGGCGCCACGATAACGGCTACCATATTTACCACCTTAATCAAGGGGTTGACTGCCGGGCCCGCCGTATCTTTGAGCGGGTCGCCCACTGTATCGCCCACTACGCTGGCTTTGTGGCGTTCGGAGCCTTTTCCAGAGTTTGCCGCCAAATCGGTGGGTTCGTCTTCCACCACTTTTTTGGCGTTATCCCACGCGCCGCCCGCATTGGACATAAACACCGCGAGCAACTGGCCGGAAACGATGATCCCGGCTAAAAAGCCGCCCAAGGCTTCCACACCAAACGCAAGTCCTACCACCACCGGGGAGACAATGCCTAACAAGGCCAAAATAATCAGTTCCTTTTGCGCGGCAACAGTAGAAATGTTTACCGCACGGGTATAGTCCGGCTTGGCTTTGCCTTCCAACACTCCACCTTTAAACTGACGGCGGACTTCCTGCACAATAAGCGCGGCCGCACGGCTGACAGCGTTAATAGCAAAGGACGAGAACAACCACGGCAACGCCCCGCCGATAAGCATCCCAACAAACACCACCGGGTTGGAAACTACAATGCCCACTTGGGACAAAAGCGTAAGCACTTTGCTTTCGCCCGCGGCGGCCCAAGCGTCATTAAGCAAGCGTTGTACGTTGCTTACGTCCACCATATACGAGGCAAACAGCGATACCGCCGCAATTACGGCCGAACCGATAGCCACGCCTTTGGTAATGGCCTTGGTCGTGTTGCCCACGCCGTCCAAGTCCGCCATAATCTGGCGAGCCTTTTTGGTTTCGTCGTCCTCTTGTCCGTGCCAACTCATCTCTCCGATACCGTTGGCGTTGTCGGCAATCGGGCCAAAGGAGTCCATCGCCACGTTGTTGCCCGTCAGGGTCAGCATCCCGATACCCGTCATCGCTACGCCGTAGAGGATAAAGTTAAACTTTTCCGCAGGCGTCAGGCCGTCAATCGTACCAAAGATAAAGACGGAACAGAAGATAGAGGCCGCAATAACAAGTGTGGTCCATACGGCCGATTCAAAGCCTACCGCAATGCCCGACAAAATGGTCGTGGCCGAACCCGTGGCGGTAGATTTTTTGATTTCCTGTACCGGTTTGTTTTCCGTGCCCGTAAAGTATTCGGTCAAACGGTCAATACCGATAGCCAAGATAATACCAATGGTGGTAGCGGCGAACGGTCTCCACCAGCCGCCGGGCACTTGGTCCATATAATAATACGCGAGCAGGCCGAAAATCACTACGGAAATGGCGGCGGAAATGCTGTATCCTTTAAAGATAGCCTTCATCGCGTTCCCGGCGGAGCGTTTGGAATCCTTTACCGCATATGTGCCGATAATGGAGCATAACACGCCGATACCGCGCACCAAGAGGGGGTAAACAATCCACTCGTGGTGGCCTGTAATCCGCCATAGCCCAATCCCCAGGATAAGGCCGGAAACAATAGTAACCTCGTAGGATTCAAAAATATCGGCGGCCATACCGGCGCAGTCGCCCACATTGTCGCCCACCAAATCGGCCACGACGGCGGGGTTGCGCGGGTCGTCCTCCGGGATACCTGCTTCCACTTTGCCGACTAGGTCCGCGCCTACGTCAGCGGCTTTGGTGTAAATACCGCCGCCTACGCGCATAAATAAGGCCAGTAACGTACCGCCAAAACCGAAGCCCAACAGCGCATCCGGCGCGGCAATACCAAAGATAATAAAGATAACCGTTCCGCCCAGGAGCCCTAGGCCGTCTGTCAGCATACCCGTAACGGTTCCGGCGCGGTAGGCAATGCGCAAGGCGTCGCCAAAACTGCGTTTGGAAGCCGCCGCCACGCGGACGTTTGCGTCCACGGCAATACGCATACCCAACTGGCCGACCAAAAGCGAAAAGACCGCACCCAATATAAAAGCCCCCGCACGGCCAAAAGCGGCAATAAGTTTTACTTTTTCGGGCGATAACCCGGCAAAGCGTTCCATAGAATCCTGCGAGACGGGCACAATATAGACGGATAAAAATAAGCAAACCGTCAGCAACCCAATCAGCGGCAAAATGGTTTTTAGTTGTCTTTTTAAGTAGGCGTTGGCGCCTTCCTTAATAGCGCCCCATACTTTTAACATTTCCGGGGTGCCGCAATCCTCGCGGATGACCTGCTTGCGCAAAAATAAGGCATACAAAAGGCCCAGCACCGCAATAAACAGTACGCCAAACAGCGCGTATTGTTCAAAGGTGCGCAGGGCCGATATTCCATACCACATAGCGTATCTCCTTTTGAACGGAAGTGAAACTTCCCCTATATTATAATAAATAATCTGCCAAACGGCGCTGGGTAAAATTAGGCCTTTGGACCTATGTAAAGGGGGCCCAAAGCCCCTTGAAGCGTGTCGGTTTGTTTTCTATACTATACGGTATGAAGAGTATTAAACGGTTTCTTATATTTATTTGCACGCTAGGCTTGCTGGGCGTTCCGGCGCAGGCCCAGCGGCTTACGTCGCCCTTTTACACGCAGTTAAAAAGCAAAATGGCGGGTTCCGTGTTCGCGCAAAAGAACCCGGGCTTAAACCGCTTGGCTTGGATGCGCTATTATCCGGTCTCTAACCGGGTGGTGGAGCCGGTGGGGACTTGGGAACGGATAGGCTATTGGTTTGATTCGTCCGATATTGTTTCGGCGATGGCGGGATATTTGTATCAAATGTACATTTCCACCGCCGTGTATGGGGAAACGCAGGCGCCCACGCACTTGGACGTAAACTATTTCGGCGCGTTGGACACTTTTGAACATATGCGCGATTCGTTTAATGTGCAGGATAGTTTATCCTTTTACAACAGTCATAAAAAAGAAATCAAAGCCCGGTTGGCTAATTATTTCAGCCAAGCGCGGTTGCCCAAATACAACGCGGACGATTTAAAAAATGACTATGTAGAGGCGGCCTTTTTGACGACACTAAAAAAATCCGCCGGGAAAACCGGGCGTGCAGGCTTTACCTTGGCCCGTGCCAAATGGACGGCGTCTATTCCCGCGGAGGATAAGGCTTTCTTTAAAAAATATATGCAAGCCTCCTTGCAAGAATTAAGCCGCCAAGTGGTGCTGTACGAGGAAAACACCGCCAGTTTGGACGTTTTGGATAAAACCGCCGGACGGTATAATTCCAGCGCCAAGCAATATTACTACCGCCCGGCCACGGACGAGTGCGCGGCTTGCACCTATGCTTCGTGCCGCAAAATTTGCCGCGCGGTGGTTACCCAAGTAAACGGACGGAGTAATAGCAATTTGCGCTTGTATGAAGTTACAATGCGTTCGCAGCAGAACAGGTATTTGACGGCGGCGGACGGAAAAACAAATTTCATTTCGCCAAATGGCGAAAAATACCCACAATGGGAATACCACGCCGCAACCTTGGCCGTAAGCCAGCGGGGCGGGCAGTTTGTCCCGGTGGTAATAGATAAATTTTTGTTTAAGGAGCCCGTGGAATTTTCCGCTTGGCTTAAAAAGTTTGATACTAAAACGACGGTAATGTATTTAAGGCCGTTTCGGTTGCGGGAGACGGATGAAAAACGTCTTGTCAGCCCGGACGCCAGACAAGGCAAAAATATCGTAAAAGACGGACGGACTTATACGCCCCACCCGGTTGGAAAATGATTTAAAAAAGCCCCGCTCATTGGCGGGGCTTTTTACCAGATGTTTACCCGGCGCAACAGCCGCAGTCGCCGCCTGTAATGTCTTTAATATCCAGGCCGATATCTTCCAAATCCTGCTCGTGTTCCACCTCGTCCTCTAAAATTTGGCGCAGTAAGTGGAAGGTAATCGGGTCCTTGTCCTTTACCATATCCAAGAGTTTGTTATAAACCTCTATGGCACAGCGTTCGCCTTGCAGGTTTTGGGCAAGCAGCATTTTGGACTCGCTGTCCTTGGGAACCAAGTACCCGCAGGTGCTTTCCTTGTACCAATCCTGCGGGGCCAAAACAGGCGTGCCACCCAGTTCTATAATGCGCTTGGCCAATTTTCCGGCGTGTTCCAATTCCTCTGCGGCGTGTTCTTCCATTTCCGCAATCAGTTTCGGGGCGCACGCGCCTGTGGCTACTTGGGCACCTACCCAATATTGGTAGTACGCCAGCCACTCATCGCAATAGGCTTTATTTAAAGCCGTTACCAACGCTTGCACATCTACCCCTGCTCTGTGTACGATTTCTTTTCCCTTCATCCCCATATTTTTACCCCCTGTTTGGTTATTGTCGGGTGCGCAAAAAAGCCGCCCCTTACTGCCAGTATAGCAGTTGGAGCGGCCTTTGCCTTGGGATAAAAAAGGTTAGTTAAAAGGCCCCGCCGATGATAAAGCCAATGAGGTCCCCGCCGTCTTGCAAGTTATGGGTATAGTTCAGCCCCACCGGGAGCGGAAAACGCCACAATTTGTAGGATAAAGTTGCCCCGGCGCCGCTGTGGGCGCGGTATCCGCCGCCCGCATAGACGTAGGCGTTTTCGTAAAATGGCGCCAAGGACAAAAGCCCCGTGTTGTTTCGCAAAAGATAATAGACAAACGAGGTGCCAATGCCAAGCCCTCTTTCGCCGCGGATTTGGCGGTCATAGCGGCCAAAGGTGAGTAAATCGGCGGATAAAACTTCATCGCTAAAAGACGCCTTAAACGCATCTTGTGCTTTGCCTTGCACAATCAGCATATGGCGGTTTTTCAGTTCTAACACCCACGCGGCGTTTACGCCCAGTTTGGCGATATCGTAATCGCTTCCCGTCCAGTTTCCGCCACCCGTATAAAAAATATCGGCGGCGTAGCCTTGGCGGGCGTGGGGGAGATTACGCAGGCTTTTTTCTTTATCGGTTAGCCCGTAGCCCGAAAGTGCGCCCATATTGGTTCCTTGGCGGATATCATCCGTCAGGCGCAGACCCAAGGTAATTTGGTTGTGGTTGCCGTTATCAAACCCCGGGGCGGAATAAGCATAGCGGACGTATTCCGGGCGGATAAACGCGCGGACGGTGCGGAAAAAACGGTGCGAATACGTGGCGGAGAATTGCTCTTTTTTAGAGTGGACTTGGGCCTTTAAATCGTTGGTGTATTCGTCCTCGTCGTCGGTGGTGGAGAACACGCCAAACATATTGGAGCGGTAACCGCTGTAAAAACGCTGGTCAAAATTCAGTTTGGTGTAACCCACGGACAAGTGGTCATCCCCTTGGGTAATCCCCGCGCTGGCGGTTATGCCGTCTTGGCTTCCGCCCACAAATAAAAATGTGCTTTCGCCTTGTTTAAACAGGTTGCCTCCGGCAAGCGAAACACCCGCCGCGCTTTTGGCCCCGCCCGCCGCAAAGGCGAGGGGAAAGATATAACTGCCGTCTTGGGCGTCAATGGATATGTTTACTTTGTCGCCCTGCGCAGTGGTGGAAAAGTCCAACTTTTTAAATACGCGCAAATTGTGTAAATCGTCTTGCGCTTTATCATATTCTTCGGGCGTAAACGCATCGCCCGGTTTTAGCAGGAATAATTTTTTTAGCGTTTGGGGGCTCATCCGCGTGGAAGAGGCCGACACTTCGCCCACGGTCTGGGCGAAGGAAGAAAGAGAAAAACAAACCAGTAAAAGAGAGAGAAAAATCTTCATATATAAAATTATATCTTTTATACTTACCGGTAGGTAATTTATTGCTTAAAACATATTTGCTATAATAACCAACAAAGATATTAGGAGGGGCTATGCCCAGGCGTGATAAAGTAAATTATTATTTAGATTTAGCCGATGTGGTTTCCCAGCGCGGCACTTGCCTGCGCCGCCGTTACGGGGCGGTTATCGTCAAAAATGACGAAGTGATTTCTACCGGGTATGTGGGGGCGCCCCGCGGGCGGAAGAATTGTACCGATTTGGGGTATTGTATCCGCCAGCAATTAAATATCCCGCGTGGGGAACGCTATGAATTGTGCCGTAGTGTGCACGCCGAGGCCAACGCCATTATCAGCGCGCCGCGTGATAAAATGCTGGGGGCTACCCTGTATTTGGCCGGGCGCGAAGCCGACACCGGGGAATATATTAAAAATTCATCCAGTTGCTCTATGTGTAAGCGTATGGTGATTAACGCCGGGATAGAGAAAGTGGTTATCCGCGATACGGAAAATGATTACCGCGTAATTAACGTGCAGGAGTGGGTGGATAACGACGAGTCTTTAAACGGGACGAGAGGATATTAAACTTGCTAAAAGCCGTGTGGAGTAATTTTCCACACGGCTTTTTAAAACTAAAAATAAAAAACCCGCCGTTAGGCGGGTAATGTTTCAAATGGCGGAGTCGACGAGATTCGAACTCGCGGTCTCTGCCTTGACAGGGCAGCGTGTTAACCAGGCTACACCACGACTCCTTTACTTGCTACATATATATTTTAACTAATTCTGCGGTTTCCGTCAACACTTTTTAAAAAAACTTTATTTGTATAGGGAAATTAATCAAATTTTCCCCACAAAATTTGTTCCAGTTCCAACTCCACACCGTGTTTTTCCTTCACTTTTTGGCGCACTTGGTCCATTAACGCCTTAATATCTTCGGGTGTGGCGTGGTTGAAATTAACAATAAAGCCCGCGTGCTTTTCAGACACTTTGGCCCCGCCTACGGATAACCCGCGCAGGCCCGTATCGTCAATCAGGCGCGAAGCATAATCCCCCACCGGGCGTTTAAATACGCTCCCGGCCGAAGGATATTCCAAGGGTTGCTTTTCCACGCGTTTGTGCTGGATGGTGTTGCGGGTTTCTATCAGTTGCGTAAATTCGCCCTTGGCCAGTTTAAAGCAAGCAGACAAAATAATGCAGTTTGCAATGCCTTCCACCCGGCGGTAGCCGAATTTCACGTCTTCTTTTAATAAAGTTGCCGGGCGGCCTTCCAAATCTATTACGTCAAAATATTCCAGGCTGTCAAAGGTTTCCTGCCCGAACGCGCCCGCGTTCATATACACAGCCCCGCCAACGCTGCCCGGGATGCCGGATAATTTTTCCATACCGGCAAGCCCCGCCTTACAGGCCAGTTCGCATACTTTATCAAGCGCGGCCCCGGCTTCGGCGCGGATATGGTCGCCCTCTACGCGGATGTTGTTCATTTTTTTAGTGGAGCAAACAATACCGCCAAGGCCCTTGCCGCTTACTAAAATGTTGGAACCAAAGCCAATAATGCGCAGCGGAATATTGCCCGTGCGGGCCAGTTTTAGAACAAAACTCCACTCCTCGCGCGTTTGGGGATAAACATACACCTCCGCCGGACCGCCCGCCCGGTAAGTGGTATGCTGGGCCATTGGTTCGTTAAAGAGGCAGTTTTCGCCAAAGAAATTTTTTAATTCTTGCTTGTAATCCATATCCGGTTAAAAGTTAAGCCCAATGCCACCTTGCAAGGCGTGGTTGTCGGCCGTGTAAGTATAAGCGCCAAACATATAGACAAACGGGAACGGTTTTACGTTCACGCCCGCCGTATAGCGCACGGCGCCGTCCGAGGTGGAGCGTTCTTCGCCCAAATTCCGGGTTTTCAGTTCGCCGTAATCGTAGCCTACGCCCACATACGGGGTGAAGAACAGTACGCTCATAGACGCCACGGCGGAAGCGGAATAGTGGTCCGTGGTGTACCAGTCGGTCTTGCCGCGGTCATAAAAGCCCGCCAAAGACAGGTGAATTGTATCAAATAAATTGTAATTGTATTTTAAACCGCCGCCCAAGGATTGAAAGCCGTTCATATCCGTCCCGCGCACCACTACGCCCAAGTCCAGCACCGGGATTTTGGTTTCGGCGGTAATAAAGCCGACATACAGGTAATCATCGGAGGTAATATTGTTCTTGTCGGAGGGTTTAACGGCGCTTAACGTAGCCCCGATATCAAAGCCCGGGAAAGTAGTACCTCTGCCAGTGTGAAAATCGGCCACGCCAATCATAGCGTTAATATCTTTGTTATAGGCGGACAAGTCGGACGATGCAGAATAATGCGCGCGGAAATCGTCTGCGATGTTGGTGGCAGAAGCATAACCTGCCAAGGTGAAAAAAGCGAACAAAAGGGCTAAAAGTTTCTTCATAGTTTTCTCCGTTGCGAAATTGCAAGATATATAATATGATAGAAAATGACGGGGGGATGTGCAACCCGTCCGGCGGATAAGGACAACGAGCCAACCGCCTGGGAGTGAACTATGGTAAGCGAATTAGCCGGAACTCTGACAAAAGAAAGAATTGACGTAAACGCATTAAGAGAACAATTTTTTAACCCGCAAGGTACGCCCGTGCCCGTGAAATTTGGCACTTCGGGCCATAGGGGCAGTTTAGGGACGGGGTTTTGCGCCCTGCACGCCCGCGCGATTGCGCAGGCGGTGGCGCGTATGCATAAGGAGCAGCATATTACGGGGCCGATTTTGGTGGGGGGAGATACGCGCTTAATGTCGCGTGATACGGCCAATTTGTGCGCCGAGGTGCTTACGGGGAACGGACTTACCGTTATTTTGCCTGATATGCCCTTGCCTACGCCCGTTTTTTCCTTTGAAATTATTAACGGCCGCGCCAGTGCTTCGTTAAATGGCACCGCCAGCCACAATCCACCGCAGGATATGGGTTTAAAATACAATCCGTCTAATGGCGGCCCGGCAGATGCGGCGGTAACGGGCCAAATTGAAACGTACGCCAACTACTATATGGCGCATACGGACGAAATCAAATCCCTGGACCTTGCGCAGGCACGCCAAAAGGGACTTATCCGGCAGGCCGATTTGGTTACTCCCTATATCACGGCGCTTGCCAAATTTATTGATTTTAAAAAGATTGCCGCTTCCCCGCTTAAATTTGCTATTCACCCGCTGGGTGGCAGCAGTTTAGCGTTTTACGAAGCCATTAAGGAAAAATACCACTTGGACAATGTGGAAATTGTCAGCAAGGTGCAGGACCCCACCTTCTACTTTATCCCCATTGACCACGACGGCAAAATCCGTATGGACCCGTCGTCTAAATACCCGATGTCGCCGCTTATTAAACTGGTGGAAAATGGCACTTACGATTTTGCAGGCGCCAGCGACCCGGATGCCGACCGCTTCGGTTGCGCCACCAAAAAGGGCGGTTTAATTCCGCCGAACCACGCTCTGTGCGTAATGGCGGATTACTTGTACCGCCACCAAAAGGTGCGCGAGGCCTATTCCATTGGGCGGACCTTGGGTACGACGTCGCTGTTAGACCGTATTGCGGCGGACCACGGGCTCAAATTGGACGAGGTGAACGTCGGCTTTAAATATTTTGTAGAAGGCATTGTAAAGCGCAAATATGTGCTGGCCGGAGAGGAAAGCGCGGGGATGTCCGTCAGCGGCTGGACGCCGGAAAAGGACGGCATTTTGGCCGTGTGCCTGCTAATGGAAATTACCGCCGTAGAGGGCGATATCGCCGCGTTGTACGAAGGTTCGACCGCTAAATATGGCACGCCGTATTATACGCGTGTGGATATCCCGACCGACGAAGCCACCAAAAAGCGCGTAAAGGGCTTAAAGGCGGCGGATTTTGATACGCTCCAACAAGTGGCGGGTGAACGGGTAACCCGCGTGCGCGATACGGACGGCATTAAAATTTATTTGCAGTCCTCGTGGCTGTTGGTGCGGCCTTCCGGCACAGAAAATATTTTAAAAATCTATGCCGAAACCTTTATCAGCCAAAAGCATTTGGACGAACTGATTAAGCAAGCCCAACGGCTGTTGGCGTAAAAAGGAAAACCTTTATAAAGGGGCGGACCTAACGGACCGCTCCTTTTGTTTTGGTAAAATAAAGTATATGATGAATTTTCTATATGTTGGGTTAGGCGGTTTTGTGGGCGCTTCTTTGCGCTATGGCGTTACGGTGTTGGGGGCGGCTTTATTGTGGAGAGGTCATTGGGCCACGCTGGCCGTCAATGTGCTGGGCAGTTTGGCAATCGGCTTTTTAGCCCCGTATTTTGAATCTTCCACCCATCCCGGGCGGCTGTTTTTGATAGTCGGCGTGCTGGGCGGGTTTACAACGTTTTCCTCTTTTTCGCTGGATACGCTTACGCTGTACCACAACCGGGAATTTATTTGGGCCGGGCTAAATGTGCTGCTCAATGTGGCGGTTTGTTTGGCGGCGGTGTGGGGCGGCTTTAAATTGCACCAAGTATGGTAAAAAATTTGCTTATAAAAAAGGCCCGCGCTCGGTAAGAGGCGGGCCTTTGCTATATATATGTAAGGCTAGGCGCGGCGGTCCATTACATAAAAACTGCCGTTTTCGTGCTTTTTGGCCAAGCATTTTAGTTCGCTGCCGATATTGCTGACCATAGCAAACGAGGTAAGCGGTTTTTTGGTGTTGTGTACAATGCCGATACCAATGGAAAGGAAATTGAATTTTTCCGTTTCGCCCTTGCGGTTGGTGGAAATCATATAGCCGTTGGTGCGGTCCTCGTCGTTGTAAAAGGACGGAGCGACTGCGTCGGTTTTGGAGGTGATTTCCTGGGCGATTGCTTCCGCCTTATCAAACGAGCAAACGACGATAAAATCGTCCCCGCCGATGTGCCCTACAAAAGAAGTAGGGTCTTGCATAGCGGCGGACACAATAATTTGCGACTCGGTTTTGAGCACGCGGTCCCCGGCTTCAAAGCCGTATTTATCGTTAAAGGATTTAAAATTGTTTAAATCGCAATACAGCACGGCAAAGGGGTGCCCGGCGGCGATGTCCTGCTCTACGCGCGCCTGGATAGACGGGTTGCCCGGCAGGCGCGTAAGCGGGTTGCAATCCATTTTTTGTTTGTTGCGCTTTAAGAGCAGTTTTACGCGCGCGACGATTTCGTCCTCATCGGCGGGTTTGGTTAGATAGTCGTCAATATCCAGCCCCAAGCCTTCCAGTTTGGTGGACTTGTCCGACACCGCGGTAAAGATAATAATCGGCGTGTGCAAATATCCCGTGCGGCTGCGGACCTCGCGCACCACGTCAAAGCCCGTCTTTTTGGGCATTTCGTAATCCAAAATCAACAAATCGGGGTTTTCTTTGTAGGTTTTATCAATGGCCTCTTGTCCGTCCTCAGCCTCAACTACGGTAAACCCGGCATTGGTTAAAATTTCCGAAACTAAAAAGCGGATAGCGTGCGAATCGTCCGCCAGTAAAATTTTTGCATTGTGTTCCATAGGGATATTTAATTAAATATTACCGTCCCGCGCAATACCCCCTTTTTCGTATAATGAGTATATGACCTACGCCATTTTATTTATCGGTTTGCTCCTGGTATTGGGGCATATATTTTCGTCTTTGTTTGAAAAAACGCGTCTGCCGGACGTGCTGCCCCTAATGGTGCTAGGGATGCTGATGGGGCCGGTGCTTCACTTGGTGGACCCGCAATCCTTTGGGCAGGCCGGGCAGATTTTTACTACCTTGGCGCTGATTGTGGTGCTGTTTAAAAGCGGGCTTGAATTTCGGATTTTATCTCTGCGTGGCGCCGTAGGGCAGGGGCTTTTATTAACCACCGTTTGCTTTGCCTTGGTAACCTTGGTAATTGCCTTTTTGGCGCAGGAACTGTTGCAGGTACCGCAAATTTACGCGTTTATCATTGGGGTAATTGTGGCGGATAACTCTACGGCCATTATTTCGCCCTTGCTTGCCAAATTACAAGTGTCAAAAACCGCCAAAACTATTTTGTTTTTAGAGGCCAATTTAACGGGTGTTTACTCTATTGTACTGGCGATTGCGCTCTTGTCGGCGGCCTCGCACGGGGAAAAACTAACCGCTTCTTTGCTGGCGGCGGATGTGGTTAAATCCTTTGCTATCGGTATTATTTTTGCGTTGGCGGCGGGGGTATTTTGGATGAGTATTTTAAACCGCGTGCGCCGCTTGGAAAACGCCATTTCGCTTACGTTTGCGTTTGTGTTGCTGGTGTATAGCGTCAGCGGCATTATCGGCGGGGACGGGGCGATTGCCACGCTGGCGTTTGGCGTGGTGGCGGGGAATATGCGCCTTATTAAGCGGCTTCGCTTGCCGCGGCTGGATTTCCGCAATTTGCTTACGCTAAACAACGGGGAAAAGGTATTCTTTGAGGAAGTGGAGTTTATCTTTAAAACACTTTTCTTTGTATATATGGGTATTTGTATGCGGGTGGGGCGGCTTGATTTGGTGGCGATTGGTTTTATATTAACGGTGGCCAAATTTATCTTCCGCGCCCCGGTGGTCAATTATTGTCTGTCTAAAAATTTGTCGCGCGGAGATTGCTCCGCCGTGCTGGCGATGTGCCCGAACGGGCTTGTCAGCGCGGTGCTGGCGGCAATGGTGGCTTCCCAATTGCCCGAGGAGGGCTCCGTGGTGCAAGACGTGATTTATGCGGTCATCTTTTTTAGCGTAATCGGTTCCAACCTGATGTCCTTCCGTATAGAAAAGGGCGGGCTTAAATGGCTAAGTAATTCTCTCTTCCACCGGCACGCAGAGCCACAGACGCAACTGCCTACCGAAAACAAATAACTTTAAAACGCCCCGTAACAGGGGCGTTTTTACAGGGGTTTGTACATAAAGGAAAGCAAATTTTGCCGGATGTGGTCGCGCCGCCACGAAAAGAAATTGTCCTTATCACAGCAAGTGCAATAGTTGGGAGCGTGGATGTTTTGGGCGGTTAGCCCGGCCTTTTCCAGTTGCAGGCGGATTTCGGCAGTTAAATCTACAAAAATTTTGTTGTTTTGGGTTCGCACGCTTTGGGGCGAAAATTGGCAGGCGGTATCCGCTTGCACCCCAAAACAGCACTTTTGGATATGCGGCCCCAAATAGGCAAAAAGGGGGCCTTTTGCCCCGGATTGTTTGAGGGCCTCGGCTGTTTTGTAGGGCAGTTGACGCACTACCCCGCGCCAGCCACAATGGGCAAGAGCAAAGAAATTACCCGTTGTGTCCCATAAGAATAAAGGCACGCAGTCCGCTGTTAAAATGGCCGCGCCCCAGCCCGGGCAGTTGGCCAGCACCCACGCATCGGCTTCTTGCGCGGGTTGTTGGGCTAATGTTTGCGCTTCGGCGGGGGATAATATAGAAATAATTTTGTCGCTGTGCGTTTGGTGGAGATGCAAAATCTTGTCCGCCGGGATATTTAATGCCTGATAAACGGGCGTTTGGACGGCGGTTTCGCGCATATTGCCCGTATGGCGCGGGAGCGTGCCACCGCGTAAACCCGTTGCAAGCAGTTGGTTATCGGTGTAAAGTTTCATAGAAGTTTTTTTAAATGCACGGTGGAAATTTTATCTGCCAATAGGGTTTGTGCCAATTTTTTAAAGCGTTGCGGGGCATCGCTGGCGTAAACAGTTACGCGCCCCTTGCCCTTGGTTTCCGCCAAATGGTGCTTGTCCAAAAACACGCGCGCGGCTTCGGCCAAGGTGTCGGCGGAATCTACCAGGGTTACTTTTTTGCCTAAAATGTCGGCTAGAACCCCTTTTAATACCGGGTAATGCGTACAGCCTAAAATGACGGTATCGGCTCCGCTTTGAAGAACAGGGGCCAAATATTCGCGCGCAATTAATTGTGCGGCTGGTTTATTTGTCCAGTTTTCCTCTACAAGCGGCACAAACAGCGGGCAGGCCTGCTGTATAATTTGGGCATTTGGTTTCTTTTTTAAAATGGCCTTGGGATAGGCCTTGCTTTTGACGGTTCCCTCGGTGCCGAGTACGGCAATATGCCCGTTGCGGGTAACGCTTACGGCCTTGGCCGCGCCGGGCTCTATAACGCCCATAACGGGTACGGAAAGTTGCTTTTTGAGTTCGCCCAATGCTTGGGCGGAGGCGGTATTGCAGGCCGCTACAATCAGTTTTACGTTTTGCTCCTGTAAAAAACGGCCTATTGCCAGCGACAGGCGTGTTACGGCTTCCTTAGATTTGGAGCCGTACGGCACATTGGCCGTATCGCCGAAATAAATCAAATCTTCGTGCGGCAGGGTGCGACGCAGAGCGTCCAAAATCGTCAGTCCGCCCAGCCCGGAATCAAACACGCCAATCGCTTTTTTTGTCATACGGTTATTATAGTAATTATATATCGGTTGGAACAAAGGCCTTTCTTTGTGCTAGAATATCCTTATGCTGAAAAAGGCGTTGTTTCTATTAATGGTGGGCTTGTGCTTGTGCGCAAGCGCCTTTGCCGCGCCCAATAACCAAAGCGCTCCGCTTTTGGTGGGGGGCAATTTTTCGTCGCACGCAACGCCGGCGCCCAATGCGGCTGTTTTCAACCAAGCCGCCCGCAATGCGGAAATTGCACGCTTAAACGATATGCTCCGCCAGCAGAACTTCCAAGAGGCTATCAAACGCGTAAACGATTTAACCGCCAAAAACTTTGTGGATAACCGCTTCCATTTAATCTTGGCGATTGCCTACGATGGCCTCGCCAAATACGATGACGTGATTTATTCCGCCGGACAGGCGATTGCCGTTGCCCCGCAAGACCCGCGTGCCTATATCTTGCGCGCAGGCGCCTATTTGCAACAGCAAAATTACGAGCGCGCCCGTCTGGATGTGGATACGGCGTTAAAGTTGAACCCCTCCTCCCGTTTGGCGCAAAAGTTGCAACTGGAATTAAACGAAAAAACCGCCACCAAAACCGTGGACGATGTAGCCGCGCCAGCGGCCAAAAAGCCCGCTCCGCGCTGGGTAACGCTGTACTTTTTAGCGGTGTTTGTGGCGGTACTATTGTTTGTGTATTGGCGCTATGAAGATGTCTTCCGCCAGCCCAAAAACGCCTTTAACCGCCGCGAGGTGGACGTAAAAGAACAGTACGATTTTATCCGCCAAATCGGCGAAGGCGGTATGGGAAAGGTGTACGAGGCGTATGATAAGGTGTTAAAGCGCAAGGTGGCTATCAAGCGCGTACGCCCCGAACTGGTGCGCAGTTCGTATGTGCGCGAGCAATTTCTGTCCGAAGCGCGTATGGTGGCTTTACTACGCCACCCGTGCATTGTGGAAATTTACACGGTTATTGAGTCCGAAAGCGCGCTCTACTTAGTGTTTGAATATGTGGACGGGCAAACCTTGGAAACCCGCTTGGATATTGACGGACGCTTGCCCTTTTCCAAGGCTAAAAAGATCTTTGAATATGTCTGCCGCGGGCTGCATTATGCGCACTCACAGGATATTATCCATTGCGATTTAAAGCCAGGCAACATTATGATTTTTGACGATGACAAAGCCAAGGTAATGGATTTCGGCGTAGCCAAAAAATCTGTGGACCACGAAACGGGCGCCCGCACCGTGGCCGGAACGCCTGCCTATATGGCGCCGGAACAGCAGAAGGGCTTTATGCGCAAACAGAGCGACGTGTATTCCTTGGCGCTGTGCTTGTATGAAGCCTTGGTAGGCCAAGTGCCGTGGACGGTAAAGGGCTTTGATATTGCCAACAAAAAGATTGTGCCTGTCTCCAAACTCGCGCCGGATATTCCCCCGGCGGTGGACCAGTTGCTGGAAGATGCGCTTAAAGAGGACCCCAAACAGCGTATCCAGTCCATTGACGAGTTTTGGAGCCGCTTGGAAGCCATTGAACCTCTGCCCGAAGACCCCGAACGGACACACTATTAATTTGTTTTTACTAACAAAAAGCCCTAGGCAAAAACCTAGGGCTTTTCTCTGTGCAAAAAAACCAAATTCCTGCGAAACTGCAAAGTCTCTAATCTTATATTAATGTCATCCCAGAGAGTTTTTATCCAGGATTTGCCGTTATTATTGTTGTCATTCCC
The DNA here is from genome assembly GCA_963660385.1 of Muribaculaceae bacterium. Lineage (GTDB taxonomy): Bacteria > Elusimicrobiota > Elusimicrobia > Elusimicrobiales > Elusimicrobiaceae > Avelusimicrobium. The sequence continues at coordinate 62 of CAVKWQ010000024.1, read as the reverse complement.
GAATGTTGTAGTCGGGAATCTGTTTTTGCCGTGGTTGTTCTCTTACGAAACGACAGATCCCC
>CAVKWQ010000023.1:0-23540 GCA_963660385.1 Muribaculaceae bacterium | reverse complement strand
TAAAAGGCTGTTTTGCTCAAATATAAAGGCCTTAACAAGGAGAAAAAATGAAAAAACTTCTTTCTGTATTAAGTGCGCTGCTGCTTACAAATGTGTTGTTTGCCGCAAGTGCCAATAAGATGACAATGGTAACATATTTTCCCGTAAAATATGTGGCATACAGCCAAGTGGATGTAATGAAGCAAATGGATGTCGGCTTAACATCCGCTTGCCAAATGAATTTGGGTTGTACAACAGACGAGGGTTTTAATACGGGTAAATCCTTGCGCGTAAATAACCTTTTAAAAATAGCGGGGGGAAAACTGGAACTTAACGACGCACCTGCTATTGTAGGCTCTACGGCTATTATGGGTAGCGGCAACGGAACTGCGGACTTTGACTTTGAAACTAATTTGCGCGTGGCCAATTACAAGCAAGGTTATACGCTCCAAGCGGACAATATGTATTTGAGCGAACTTAATTTGTTTGGCTATAAGTTCCCGGCTTGCAGTGGGGAAACGATGAGTTGGCAGAAACTCAAATTAAAAAACAAGGACGAGGTTTACTTGGTCTGTGGGGAAGCGGAAACTTCTAAGGACGAGTGTACGCCAACGGCTTCCTATACGAAAATTGATGAGGTTTCATTAGAAAATTTATGGGATATGGACAGTAGTAATTTTTGCTCCTTTTATAATAAGCCGATAAAATATTCTTGCCCTTCTAATTTAACAGAAAAGAAGGAGTGTATAGACGCTTATTATGAAAGCGGAACTGGGGATAAAGTGGAAGCGAATTATTACCAAGCCACTCCTAAAACAAAATTTACAATTCCTAATCAAGGAGAAGTAGATTATAGCAGGCAGCCTTCTAATATTAGAATTAATACCATTAGCGTTATGGAACAATATTTACCGCGCGCTGATAGTTATGGGGACCCTTATACCGGATATATGCCCTATAATAATTCTACGGAACTGTCTTCTAGTTATGGCCCTGGGGATGAGGCGGTAATACAGGCTTATTCTGGCACTACGCCATCTTATCGCTATGCTTCCGGGGTTAATCATAGCAAGTTTGAAACATCTTGTAAGAGTTTTGGCACTGGAAAAGAGCCTGGCCGTTATTTGATGTACACAGGAGGGATAATAGATGATAATTCCGGGGATTGGTATATTATTACGGCTGGGGTATGCGTGGTAAAAAAAGGCAACCAATACTATAAAGGAAATGTAGTTTGCTGCCCCAAGTAAGAAACAAATAGTTTAGATGTATAAACCGCCCCGGGTTTTTTATTGCCCGGGGCGTTTGCCTTATTTTTTGATAATTTTTAGGGGTTCTAGTACACGGTCGTAACCTTCGGCGGCTACAATGCGCCCTTTGAAAATACAGCCGGGCGTAACGGGCTTGGTAAAGGTTACCCGTCCGTCAATATCCGGCGCATCCTTGTAGGTTCGCCCGAAATCCGCGCCGTCCGCAATGGCTTCCAGTTCCGTGCCGATAAGTTTTTGGTTGATTTTATCAATCACGCGGCTTTGCACTTCTTCCAGTTCGCGTGCGCGGCGGTGTTTTACATTGGCGGGGATTTGCTTCATATCGTAGGCCGCGGTGCCTTTTTCGCGGAAGTATTCAAACACGCCCATATTGTCAAATTCGTATTCGCGGACAAAGTCCTTTAATTCTTCAAAGTCCTGTTCCGTTTCTTCCGGGAAGCCCACAATAAAGTTGGTGCGCAGGGAAACATCCGGGATTTCCTTTTTGAGCATATCCAAGGTGGCGCGCACTTTTTTGCCGTCGCATTGGCGCTTCATATTTTTCAGCACCGGGTCCGCAATGTGCTGCAACGGAATATCCACATAATGGAAAATCTTTTCTTCCCCGGCGATAAGTTGCGCCAGTTCGCGCGTAACCATATTGGGATACGCATACATAATGCGCAGCCGTCCCAGCCCGCGGATTTTTAACAACTTTTTAAGCAGTTCCGTCAGTTGCGGTTTTTTATACAGGTCAATCCCGTAGGACGTGGTGTCCTGCGCGATAAGGGAAATTTCCTTCACGCCGTTTTGCGTCATCAGACGCGCTTCCTGCACTACTTGCTCCATCGGTTTGGAGCGGTACGCCCCGCGGATAAAAGGAATCGTGCAATAAGCGCAGCGGTAGTTGCACCCGTCGGCAATTTTTAAATAGGCGGTGTGCGAGGCAGTCAAACTCATTTTGTACTCGGGAATATACAGGGCGTTTGCCAAAGACTCTAAAAACAGACCGTTCTGCCCGATAATATCCTCAATATGTTCCTGCGCGGCGATAGAAAAAACTAAGTCCGCTTCCGGGAAGTCCTTTGCCATTTTATCCTTGTAGCGGTCCACCATACAGCCGGTAACGGCCACACGTTTGATTTTGCCCTCTTTTTTTAGTTCCAGCGCGCGGCGTATTTCGGCCGTGCCTTCTTTGACGGCGGAGGAAATAAAGCCGCAGGTGTTAATAATAACGGTGTCGGCTTCCTCGGGCGAGAAGACGAGTTCGTGCCCGCTGGCTAAAAGCCGGGCGGAAAATTCTTCACTATTGGTTAAGTTTTTGGGGCAACCCAAACTGATAAGATAAAATTTCATACTTATATTTTACTAAATTGGCCTTTCGATTAGACGGCTACGTCCTCTTTTTCGGCGGGTTTATCGTCGTCGTTCTCGTCATCGTTGCCGAGTAGCGCCATACCAAACGTAACTACGCCGATACGCCCGATAAGCATCGTGCCGATAATAATTAACTTGCCCAGCCACGAAAGGTGGGCCGTAATCCCCGTGGATAAACCCGAGGTGCTAAGTGCGGCGGATGCTTCAAACACCAAATCCAAAAACGGCAGTTTTTCCGTCCACGTTAAAAGGAAAATGCTGGCAAACAGCATTAGCGCATAGAGCAAAAAGGTGGAGGTGGCCGCGTACATCCGCACCAAGGGCAACCGGCGGCCCATCATTTCCACGCGCTCGTGCAGGCGCAGGCGGTTGTACATAATCGCCATTACGCTTACAAAGGCGGTTGTTTTGATACCGCCCGCCGTGCCGGAGGGGGAGCCGCCAATGCTCATAAGCAAAATTAAAATAAGCAAGGAGCACGAGGACATTATGCTGATGTTGACCGTGTTGAACCCGGCGGTCGTCATAGCGGCGACGGACTGGAAGAAGGCTTCCCAAAACGACAGCCCCGGCGTGGTTACAAATAACGTAAACGTGCCGAACGCAACCATTACAAGCGTGGAAAGACATATAAGTTTGGTGGTAAAGGAAATCTCTTTCGTCCGGCGGCAGATAAAGTTAAACAGGTCCGTTACCACAATAAAGCCCATTGCCCCCGCCAACATCAGGCAGGACATTACCAAATTGACGGTTTTGCTGTCGGCAAAGTTTTCCAAACTGTTGTTCCAAAGCGAAAAACCCGCCGTACAAAATGCGGAAACGCTGTGGAAAATGCTATACCAGGCCGCCTGCAAAATCGTATAGTCGTGGTGGCGGAAATAGTTAAACAAAAAGACCGCGCCGATACTTTCGGCAATGACCGTAAACGCCAGCGCCGCCCACAGAAAGTCGGACAGTTTTAATGTATTGGGCAAGGCTACCTCGGCGGTGAGGGCGTCCTGCTGGCTTTTGCGCAGGCGGTGCTTTTGGGAAAAGGATAAATACACAAACGAGGCGAACGTCATATATCCCACGCCGCCTACTTGGATAAGGATTAACACCACCAACTTACCCAAAAAAGTGTACGAGTCAGCGAAGTTTACGCTGTTAAGTCCGGCGGTGGATACGGCGGCCGCGGCCGTGAAGAGGTTATCCAAAAATGAAACGTGTACCGTATTCATAAACGGCAGTGAAAGAATAATCCACCCGATAAGCGTGTAAGACAAAACGGTTTGGGCGATGTTTTGGTGCGGGGTTAGGCGCACGAGAAACAGCGAATATTTTTTGAGTGTGATTTTGGTAAATTCTTTTACTTCGGCATATACCTGATGCCAGTTAATTTTTCCCATAAAATTATTATAGTAAATCCTGCGCCTTGCAGGCGGCACGCTGCGCGCCGCCACTCAATGCGCTGGGTAATGATTACTTGGGCCACACTGTTGCTGTTATGCCGCGCTCTCCCGAAACGGCCTTGCAGGCCGCCACTCTATGCGCAGGGCGGCGATTGGTGAAACCGGTAAAGTTTATGGCAAAAGAAAAGGTAACACAAACCGTCATCCCCGAGTGTTTTAGTCGGGGATCTGTCGTGTTGTAAGCAAAAAACAAACAACAAAAACAGATTCCCGACTACGAACTTCGGGAATGACAACTAAAAGGAAAAAGTCGTTACAGACCGTTAGAATAAAAAACACCCCGGGAAAGGTAAATTCCCGGGGTGGTATAATCTCTTGCCTGTTAAACTTATTTGGTGGGTACGCCGCCCGTTAAATCTTTAATAGCGGCTACCGCGCCCAACACATTGGAGGCTTCGTAGGGCATATAGACAATTTTGTTGTCCTTGCCTTCGGTCATTTTGGTTAAGGCTTCAATGTATTTGAGCGAAATCATATAACTGGCCGGGTTGGAGGATTGGGCCACCGTGGCGGCTACAATCTTGACGGATTCGGCTTCCGCCTGCGCCACCTTGATTTTGGCTTCCGCCACACCTTCCGCCTGCAAAATGGCGGATTGCTTTAACCCTTCGGCTTTTTTAATTTCGCTTTCGCGCACGGCTTCGGCCTTTAAAATTTGAGCCGTTTTCGTACCTTCGGCTTCCGTTACCATTGCGCGGCGGTCGCGTTCGGCCTTCATTTGTTTTTCCATCGCTTCGCGGATGGCGGCGGGGGGAATAATGTCCTGCAATTCCACGCGGTTGACCTTTACACCCCACTTGTTGGAAGCGTCGTCCAAAATTACCTGCAATTTGCTGTTGATGATTTCGCGCGAGGTAAGCGTTTGGTCCAGGTCCATTTCGCCGATGATGTTTCTTAACGTGGTTTGCGTTAATTTTTCAATGGCGGTGGGCAGCGATTCCACCTTGTAGGCGGCTTTAATCGGGTCCGTGATTTGGAAATAGAGCAAGGCGTTAATTTCAATGCCTACGTTATCCTTGGTGATTACACTCTGGCGCGGAAAATCATACACCGTTTCGCGCATATCAATCGTGTCGCGCATTTCCATAAACGGCACGGAGCGCGTGCGGCCCGTGGAGTCCAAATATTCCCGGCTGTTGCGCCACTCCATTAAGTGCGGTTTATCCATAAGCGGGATAATCCAGTTAATGCCCGGGTTCAGCGTTTCCAAATATTTGCCGAAACGCTCAATAATAATCACCTGCGCCTGGCGCACAATCACAATGCCCTTGGCGATGATGACGATGACAAAGAAGATAAAAGCGGCTAAAAAAATCAGCCCGAAGTTCCCTGCTGTTTCTGTCATAGACTGCTCCTTTTTTATGTTACGCCCGTAGGCGTTCCTGCCAAATTATTGTTTGCGTACCGTTAAGGTTACGCCGTCCAACTTTTCCACCACGCATTTAACGCCCACATTTAAGGGTTCTTTTGCGGTGGCCTTCCAACTTTCGCCCTCTACCTTTACGCGCCCCGCCCCGGTTACCGGGTCAATGGCAATTTCCACCACGGCGGGCTTGCCAAGCACGTCCTCTGCGGGCGTTTTAACGGCCTTTGCCTTGCCGTAGAGGTGTTTTAAGGCAAACGGGCGCACGCCTATCCAAGCAATAGCGGAAATGGCGGCAAATACGCCCACTTGGGCCCATAAACCAAGCCCAAAATAGGCCGCCGCGGCCGCGCCCAACAGACCGGTGCCCAAACACGCGAGCGAAAACTCCATAGAAAATATCTCGCCCACGAAACAACCCACGGCGATAATTAACCATACATAATAGTTCATTTTTTTCTCCTTGGGGTTAGCCCTTGATAATATCCAAATAGCCGCGCAGGTATTTTAAACGTCTTTCGTCGCGGATTTTGTTTAAGGCATAAATCATATTGGCGATGAAACGCCGGATAATCAAGCGGGAGGAAAGCGGGGTTAAAAAGGCGTTATTCCAAGCCAGTTGGCGGACCTCAATGTATTGGCGGCAGTCGCGCTCGCTTAATACTTTGCCGTTATCCAAGGGGTCAATGAATAAGGCCTCGCCCGTGGCGGGATTTTGTAAATTTACCAAAATCCGCCCGGCTAAATCAATGAGGTTTACGTCTAATCCAAAGCGTTGGCCCAAGACGGTATATAAGCAAGCCATACACAGCCCGGAGCCGCGTTTTTTGGCTAAAAAGCGCGAAAAGGACATATCCTTTATGTCTGCGCTGGTAGATAAGGCGGAAAATTGGCGGACATTAAAAATATAATGGCCCAAAATGGCGGCAATTTCGCCGTAATTGGCGGCGTTTAGTAAGGCCGGGCGCAAGTCCTGCGCCATACGGTCTAACGGTGCGGCAATATCCCCGCGCGCGGTGGTGGGGCTGGTGAATTTGGCCAGTAACGTAAGGCCTTCCTCCAAGTCCGGGTTGATTTTGGCACAGTAGCGCGCCAAGGCTTTGGAAAGGTCTTCCCAGCAGATTTCTTCCAGCGTGCGTACGACGGTGCGCGGAGCCGAGGATTGGAATTCCTCTTGCATTACGCGCTCCACCTGGTCGGGGGTTTGTTTGATAGCGGCGGCCAAAGCGTTCTTCAAAACGGGGCCGTAAGTGTCGCCTTCCGTTTCCAAGAGTTTAATAAGTGCCTTGATACCGTCGTAACCGAGAATAGCCATATAATAAAAGATAGCAAATTGGGGGTGTTTTTTCTACTGTTTTTTGAGGAGTCCTTATTGACGGGGAAAAAGGGCTGTTTGGCTGGTATATTTTAAAGGGGGTTGTATCGTTTTTTTTTTTTGGTAAATTTTGAGTATATTCAAAATTTACCAAAAAAGGAGGGTAAAGTGAAAAATGCGTCTGTGGGCCGATTAGACGGCCTATTGTTGAAAGGAGAAAAGTGTGCTAACCGAACAAATAAAATAGCGGAGGTCCGCACGGTAAGTGCTGGTTTTACGCTTATTGAACTATTGGTAGTGGGGCTGATTATTGGAATATTATCCGCGGTGGCCTTGCCGCAGTATAATAAAGTTGTTGAAAAAAGCCGTATGGGAGAGGCGCAAAGCATTATGGCTTCCCTTAAAAGCAATATAGAACTGTACCTTATGTCCAATGGATTTCCTGGAACCAACATAAATTTATTGGGAAATTCCAGCGACACTTCCGTGGATATGGGGGTAAGTCTTCAACATTTGAAATGTCAGGCAAGTTCCTGTTCTTCTAAATACTTTACCTACTCTGCCTATTGCGGCACTTCCCCCACATCTGGGGAAGGGGTATGTTATATTAGCGCGGCTAGGAAGAACGAAGGATATAGTACGGAATTGTACACTCTTTCTCAGAGCCGCGGCCCAGCCAAGTGGGATATTTTGCGCTGCTTTAATCATAATAAGACAGACCCCGGACAAGTAATTTGCCGCGAAATAAACGGATATTAACATAACTATCCTTTGGCTTTGCCGGGGGAAAAATTTGTTCCCATAATAAAAACCACCCCCGGTTTATGCCCCCGGGGGTGGTTTTTCTAGCCTGCTTCAAAAAAGTTATTGGATATCTTTTTCGTTGGCGGTGATTTGTAAGACTACGCGGCGGTTCTGCGCGCGGCCGGCAGCGGTAGCGTTGCTGGCAATCGGGTTAGAAGAACCATAGCCCACATAGGTAATGCTCTTGGTCTTTAAACCGCTGCCCAAGAGGAAATCATACACGGCTTTGGCGCGTTGGGTGGAAAGTTTGTTGTTAATCGCGTCAGAACCGGTAGAATCGGTGTATCCCTGTACCACAATGCGGTTTTTGGGGTATTTTTTGAACACTCTGTTCAGGTCCGTCAGCGTCTGCATAGAATCAGCGCTCAGTTCGGAACTGCCGGTAGCGAACAAAATATCGTTCTTCAAGTAAACTTGAATACCGTTGTCGGTTTTAACTACTTCGGCAATTTTGGCCAGTTCCTTGGCTTGTTTGTCGTAGTAGTTGCCCAACGCACCGCCTACGGCCAAGCCCGCGAGCGCGCCGTAAATAGCGCCGTGTTCGCTCTTGTGGCCGGAGTTGTTGGCGATGATAGCGCCGGCAGCCGCACCTACGGCAGCGCCGCCAGCGGCGCCCCAAGCGGTTCTTTTGCCGGGAGTGGTGCAGGCCGCGCTCAAAAGGGCGCAAACCGTGCAAAGCAAAACAACTTTCTTCATACTAGATGTATCTCCTTGTACAACTTTTTTAAAGTATATATATTTTACTTTTTTTGACGTTTGCTTCAAAGTATTTTTGATAAAAAAACCGGCCCCCGTAAAAAGGAGACCGGTTTGAAAAAACTTAACTTGCGTTAGAACAAATAGCGCACTTTAAGCGTACCCGTGTGGGAATTGTAATCTTGGCGGAAGTTGCCTTCGTAGCCAAGGAGCGCTTCCCAATTATCGGACAAGTAGGCCGATACAGAGGCACCCGCTTCCACACCCAGGCGGTGCAACCGTTCGCCGGAAATGGAGTAGTTGCTCCCGTTGGGCAGTACCACATTGCCCTGAGTGCTGTCGCTTACGAAATCGTACGACAGGCCCGCGTGCAACTGCGGCAATAAGCGCAAGGCGGACGAGGCATACACTTCGTTTTTAAGTGTTACACCCAACACGCCAGAGAGGTAAGAATTTTGCTCGGCCGCAACGGCTTGGTCGGAAGAATCCTTATAGCCCTCTTGTTGCAGGTTGATGTAGCGCAAGCCCAAGGTGGGGGTAAGCATATCAGTCAGTTCATACCCTGCGGTGGCTTGGGCAGAATAGGATTTAACGTGATAATCCGCATCCACCTTTAAGCCGGGCAGATATTTGGCTTCTTCGTATTTGGAATCGCCGTAACCCAAGGACGCTTGCACATAGAAGCGGCTGGGGCGGTATTGCCCATAGACAAAGAAATTATCTCCCAAAATGCGGTCGTGGCGACCGTCGGACGAAACATTGGTATGCGTGTAAGCATAGCCAGCGCCGAGTAAAATATCGTCATTTACGCGGGTATCGGCACCAAAGGCCAAGCCCGTGCTGCTGCCGGTAAAGGCGGTAGTATCGGTGGCTTCTTTGTGCGATTTATTGAGTAATCCCTGCATCCAAACGGAGCAGGAACCTTGCTTTTGAACCTTTTGTTCGTCGTCCAACGCAAAGGCCTGCGGGGCCGCGTTGTCGGCGGTGTCCATACGGGTTTGCAAGGAGTTAAACACCTCGCGCGCAATAGAACCGTGTACTACCTGTTTGGCGGAAGCCGCTTCCGGCGCTACGGCGTTGGTGGCCGCTACGGCAGCGGAAACATCGGTTTGAGCCAAGCGGTTAATGACGTCAGCCGTTTGGTTGGCAGCATCGGAACCCATATCGGACGAATTGGTAAACGCATTGATAACATTAGTGTTATTGGCGTTACCGCCCGCGTTGGCAATTTCCTGATTGGTTTCTTCCTGCGTTTTGCGTACAGCGGTAACAATGTTGTTATCAAAGGTTACATTGTAGAGCGCGTTGGACGCATCTGCCATAGCAAAGGAACCGTTTTTAACATCGCTGCCGTTGGTCAGTTCGTGGCTGATGCCCGTGGTATCGGTCAAAAAGTCGCGAGACAAAGTAACCAGCAGTTTGGCGCTGTCGCTGGCGTTTTCGCCAATGGTAATAGTGTTGGCTTTCAGGTTGCCCATCGCATCGTTGCCAAATTCCACGGCCAAGGTGGAGCCGTTGTCAAAGGCGATGCTGTCCGCTTCCGCGGTGCTTTGGCCCAGGTTCAGCACGGACGAACCTTTTACGTTCAAAGCGCCGTTACCCGTAATACCACCCGCCAAAGTGGTGGTGCCGGAATTGATATTTAATGTACCGTCGTTGTAAATATCGTTTGCAACGCCGTTAGCGGTGTTATCGGCAAAGGTGTTGTCGCCTTCCAGGTTTAACACGGCTTTGTTAGCGTTGAAAATAGCGCCGCCTTTGGTGCCGGCTTTGTTACCGGTAAAGGTGGAGTTTTTAATGGTGTTGGGGTTGCCATTGCCGCCAATTAAGTAGTTGGCAATAGCGCCGCCCTCATCCAAAGCGGTGTTATCTGCAAAGGTTACATTATCCAGTTTAATATAGGCCACCGGATCCTCTGGGGTTCCTTGGCCTTCGTTGGTAGAGGCAATCGCGCCGCCGCGGTTCCCTTTGTTGCCCGTAAAAGAGGAATCTTTCACGGCTAATTGGCCCCAACCGCCAACATAAATAGCACCGCCACCGTCGCGGGCTTCGGCGTGAGCGTCGCTTAAAATGGAGTTGTTGTTAAAGGTGGTGTTGGAAATTTCCGCTTCGGAAAATACACCAATCGCACCTGCGGACCATTGTTCGGACGCATTGCCTGTAAATTCAGAGTTAGAAATAATGAGTTTACCAGCAGAATCTTTCGGGCCCGGGTAAGGCGTGGCTTGCTCAATTACACCCATCCAACCCGCTTTGTTATTAAGGAACTTGGAGTTATCAATTTTGATAGTTGCGTTGTTTTGAAAAATTACGCCACCTTCGTCAGCATAGTTGTTTTCAAAAACGGAATTAGTAATGTTGGTAACAGCCGTTCCACGCTCATCCTTTGCCGCTTTGGCATCAGATACAACCAATACACCACCAAAACTGGACGCCGTGTTATTTGAAAAGCGGGAGTTTGTAATATCCATATTCCCACCATTAAAAATAGCGCCGCCAGCATCGGCAGTATTGGTAGTAAAATTACTGTTGTTTACGGTCAATACCCCACTATTGTAAATGGCTCCACCATATTTACCGGCTTTGTTGCCAGTAAAGGTAGCATCGTTTACATAGTTGTTGGCCGTAGCAAACTGGTTAAAAATAGCACCGCCAAATTTGGTAGCCGTGTTATTTTTGAAGGTATCCCCTGTGGAGCGCAGATAGGCATATTGACTGATTCCACCAGCCGTCGTGCCAATGGCGCCACCGCGGTTGGAAGTGTTGCCCTCAAAAAGGTTGCCCTTTAAGGTTGCTTGGCCCCACCCACCTAAATAAAGCGCACCGCCACCGTCGGTAGCATCTGCCGGATCGTGCCCGCCAGCATTGTTATTTGTAAAGGTGGAATTAGAAATTTCACCCTCGGAGTAAAGGCCGATAGCCCCGGCTGAATAAACGGTAGCCGAGTTGGAGTCAAAGGTAGAGTTTTTGACTACTAATTTACCGGCTCCATCGGGTTGTCTAGACTTGTCAGGAAAGGCGGTAGAAATGGCTCCACCGTCCCAATCGGCAGTATTTCCAGTAAAGGTGGCATTGTCAATATTCAAGGTTCCCGTATATTGAAAAATGACGCCACCATATCCCTCTGCGGAGGTGCTATTGTTGGTAAAGTGGCTGTCTTTGATGTTTACAACCATATCACCACGGGTACCAGTAGCCGCCGCGGTGGGTTCGTTTAAAACAAACACGCCACCCATTTGATTACCAGTTTCGCCTTTAAAAGTTTCGCCGGTAATGGTTTTGTCAGCAGAAATGGTTTCTGCTGCAAAGGCCGGCACAGCGTAGGCGTTTAACAAGGACGCGCTTAACGTAAGTGCCAGCGTTTTGTGCAAAATAGGATTCATTATGTCTCCTGTGTAAAATCAAGTTTTTGGAGGGGTAGAACGAAGAACGCCTCAATGCTTCCAAAAACCAGGCGAGTATGGGGATATCTTGGGCTTGTTTTTCATTTCTCCTACAAAAACGAGAAGCAAACTGTCAGCCCATCCTCACGGGGAATTACAACGGCGGACGCGTAAGCGTCCGCCACATAATAAAATTATAGCATACAGAAAGCAAAAGCAAAAGCAAAAGCAAAAGCAAAAGCAAAAGCAAAAGCAAAAGCAAAAGCAAAAGCAAAAGCAAAAGCAAAAGCACTTCTACCGTCTGAATAGTTCTCTTTTTGTTTGGTTTGTTTGGTTGGCAAAAATTTTTAAGTAGATTTTAAAAAACGGAGAATCGGCGATTTTATCTAATTCTTTTGTATTAACTTCTGTCCAAGGGCGTCCGTTAGAAAAAACTTTTTGCAAAGTAACTCCTTTGGCACGAACTTTATACATTAAAGGACCATAGACAATTTTGCCCGTTTGGGCTTGGCGGATAAATTCGGGCGTTAGCGGTGGAGGGGGGAGTCTTTGCGCAGGCAGGCTTGCATAACGCGTAAGAACAGCCGTTTCAAACGCGGGCCAGTTTTTCTGTTTTGCAGCAGTTCTTTCGGCCGGTAGCAGGGGTGTTAGAAAAGCGCAATTTTGGTAATAATCGGGCTGTTTGTCCGTCTGTTGTTGTATAAAAGCCACTTGCTTGGCGGTAGCCAGCACTTCATCGCCTAGTGTAAGGGGCCATATAAAACCGTTTTGCGCGGCAAGTATGTCATTTTTGGCGTGGAGTTTTTCGTGCTGGTAGAGTGGCGCCAAACAGCGTGCCAAAAGTTCGGGCGTGGGGGCTTGGGTTTGTTTGAGCCAGTTTTTTAGAGCCGTTTTTGAGAGATAAAAGCGCTTTTTTTGCCTATTCCAGCGGGCCAGTTGCCCGCGGACTTGGGGGCGTTCCAAATAAAATACAACGGGCGTTTTTTCGCCCACTTCTTGCGCAAGTGGCGCGGCGGCTTGGTTTACAAAATTTTGCAAGGATTCGGCCCCTAACGAAAGGGGAAAAAATAGAAGCAAAAAACAAAGCGCTTGGATTTTCATATCAAAATTTTAGCAATTAACGGATAAAAATAAAAAGCCCCGCTTGGGGCGGGGCTTTTGTCATATAACTGGTAAACTATTTGATTTCCAATTCCACGCGGCGGTTTTTGGCGCGGCCTTCGCGGGTTTTGTTGGAGGCAACCGGGTTCGCTTCGCCGTAACCGATGAAGGATACGTTTTTAGCGGGGACGCCTTCTTTCACAAGTTCCAACGCTACGGCTTTGGCGCGGCGCTGGGACAGGTCCATATTGTAATCGGCGGGGCCGAAGGAATCGGTGTAACCGGCTACGCGGACGGTGTGGTCCGGGTATTTCTTCAAGGCGCGGGCGGTTTGTTTAATCGGTTTTAAAGAAGCGGGGTCAATTTCGTCGCTGTTGTAGCGGAAATTAATCGGTTCTTTATAGGTCAAAACAACGCGGTCGGCCTTGCGGTTGACTTTGGCGACTTCGGTAAAATCTTTGTCTTCCACTACGGTTTTAGCGGGTTTAGCAGGTTCTTGCTTGGGGGCCGGTTTAGCGGCAGCCTGGATTTGAACGGGCTTCTGGGTGGTTTTGCAGGTGTTTTTGGTGCAGGTGCAATGGCACGCGCCTAAAAATAAAGCGGCGGCCAACAGGGTTACTACTTTTTTCATTGGGGTCTCCTTATAGTGTATAGTATTACTACCTTACTTATATTTTACAAAATCCGGCAAGTGGGTGCGCCCTTTTTTTTCATTAACTCGCGGTACAGGCGGTAAATGGGCTTTCCCAGTTTGGGGTGGACATAGTCCGGCAACAGGTACGAAAGCGGCTTTAACACAAATTCCCGCTCGTGCAGGCGCGGATGCGGCAAAAATAAGTGATATTGCGGGTCGTCCTCAAACAGGACTAAATCGTCATAAAACAAAATATCCAAATCAATCACGCGCGGACCGTTGGTAAAGGTGGGCTTTCTGCCGAGTTCCTTTTCCAGCGCTTTTAATTTTTTTAAAAGCGGCATTGGCTGAAAGGGCGTGCTTAAAATCAGCACGGTGTTGATAAAATCCTCTTGGTGAGAGTACCCTTCCGGCTTGGAAATAATGTACGGGGCCACCTCTTTTACCGTGCCGGCGGCAGACAGGGCCTTAATGGCGCGGTCTATGTGTTCCTTGGCGGGGGCAATGTTGCTGCCCAAAGCAATTACGGCGCGGGGCATTAGTTTTCTCCTCTGTATTCTATCCAGCGGTCGGGCTCTTCGCCTACTTTCACGCTAAATAAGTGCGGCAACAGGGCATTTAGGCGGTTGTACATCCATACGGCCAGTTCCTCGGTGGTAGGGTTTTTAAAGAGTGTGCCGAGGTTGCAACCGTTTAGTTTGGCGTTAATTTCCTTTTGAAAGGTGTCTGCTAAAAGGCGGAAATCAATCAGGTAGCCTTCTTTATTCGTGGGGCCGTAAAAGGTAACCTCGTAGTGAAAACGGTGCGTGTGGACCGCTTCGGCTAATGTGCCGCCGTGCCCGTGGCAAGCGGTAAAATCGCCGCATTGGGTCAAATAGACCTTGCTCATTTGGCCCCCTGTAATTCTTGGTAAAAGTCCATAATTTTGCGCGTGTCCTTTACATCGTGTACGCGCAAAATATCCGCCCCGCCCTGCAACGCCACCAAATTGGCGGCCAGGGTTTGCGCCTTGCGTTTGGGGGGAAGTTCGCGCTTTTGCGCGAGAAAGGTTTTGCGCGACAAGCCGACGAGCATCCGCACGCCTAAATCTTTAAAAAAGGCTAAATGCTTTAAGAGTTCATAGTTTTGTTCGCGCGTTTTGGCAAAGCCAAATCCCACGTCAATAATCACGTTTTGCTTGGCAATCCCGCACGAAACGGCCTCGTCAATCTTGCGGGCCAAAAATTCCTTTATTTCGCCCAATAAATCGGTATAGTCCGTCATTGTTTGCATTGTCTGCGGCGTGCCGCGCGTGTGCATTACCACAATTTGCGCGTTGAAATCTTTGACGATTTTGAACATTTCCTTATCCGGCGTGCCACTTACGTCGTTGATGATGGAAACGCCCGCCTTTAACCCCTCTAACGCCACCGGAATTTTGACGGTATCCAAGGAAACGGGACTTTTGGGCCAAGTTTTGCGAACCTCTTTAATAAGCGGCAAAACGCGGTTCATTTCCTCTTCCGCCGGAACAGGGGCGGCACTCGGGCGGGTGGATTCGCCGCCAATATCAAAAATATCTACGCCGCCGTCCGCGTAATCCTTGCATTTGGCCAGCAAGGTGGGCAGATTGTTTTGCGGATTTCCGTCGTAAAACGAATCCGGCGTAGCGTTTACAATTCCCATTAAAAGCGGTTTTGTCATAAGCGGGCCTATTTAATCATTTCCAAAAATTCGCTGCGCACTTCCATTTTTTTGAACGCACCACGGATAGCGCTCGTTACCATTACGGCGTCGTGCTTTTCAATGCCGCGCGCGCTGATACACATATGTTTGGCCTTGCACACCACCATTACGCCGTAGGGCTGTAAGGTTTCCATTAAACTGTCGGCAATTTGCGCCACCAGTTTTTCCTGGATTTGCAGGCGGCGGGCATACACCTCTACCAAGCGCGCCAATTTGGAAATACCAAGCACACGCCCCTTGGGCAGGTAGCCGATGCTTATCGTGCCGAAGAACGGCTGCAAGTGGTGTTCGCAGGTGGAGTAAAACTCAATATTTTTAAGTACCACCATTTCCTCGCAGGAGCCCTCGGTAAACGTTTTTAACACATCTTGCGGTTTCATTTTGTAGCCGCCAAAGAGTTTCTGCCAACTGCGCACAATGCGTTTTGGCGTTTCCAAAAGCCCCTCGCGGGTCGGGTCGTCGCCGATGTAGGCTAAAATTTCGCGCAGGTTTTGCAAAATCTTTTCTTCGGTTAGCGGATGTTTATCAGTTTGTGCATTTGCAGGCTTAACCGGGCTGAGGGATGTTCTTTTAGCAATTTTACGCATAAGTCAATGTTCTCCTGTTTGTTACTTTCGGGTTGAAGATAAATACGGGTGTGCGCGTTTTCGTACGCGTAGTATTTTTTTAAATCTGTTAAATCGGTGTCTTGGCCGACGACAATTTTGATAATGTCCGCCTTTTTGAGCATTTCGGGGCTGACGTATTTCTTGGGCGATACGCAAACAAAATCCGCCTGGCTTACGTCGCAGTCGTTGGCGCCGTTCGTTTCCAAATGGACGGTGTAGCCGTGGGCCTTTAAGAGGGCAATCAGGGCGGGCAAATCTTGCTCCGTGGGTTCTCCACCCGTGATAATAACGGCCTTGGCCGGGTATTGGGCAAGGTCTTTTAACAGGGCCTCTTGCCCCATTTCTTTGCCCGAACCAAAGGCGTATTTGGTGTCGCAAAAGGAGCAGTTCATACTGCACCCGGACAGGCGCAAAAATACGGCGGGCATACCCGTATGTTGCCCTTCGCCCTGGATAGAATAAAAAATTTCGCTAACCTTCCACGACGGCTGCGGCATTGTCGCTCTCCCAAATTTCCAAGGTTTTTAATTTTAAATCCTTTTTGGCCAGTTCCGCGCCAATTTTTTGGAACAGGTAATTGGCCAAGTTTTCGGCGGTGGGGTTTTCCACCAAATCGTTTAAAAAGCGGTGGTCGGGCAGGTTTTCGTCCAATAGTTTTTTGATGACCTTGAAGTCGCAGACCATACCATCGGGGCGGATTTCGCCTTCAATCACAAAGACGGCCTTCCACGTGTGCCCGTGCAAATTGTGGCAGGGGCCGTCGTAATGCGGCAGACGGTGGGCCGAACTGAAAGAACGGATAAGTTTTACTAACATTTATTTCTCCTCGGGAAGTGTATTAAAAATCTGTTGCATATAAATAAGGCACAAAATAATTTGGGCAAAGGTAAAAAGCGGGATGTTCCAATACAGCCGTGCGTACCACAGCGCAGACAGCGGCCCCAGCATAAAAAACGCCCATTTTAAAACAATCTTGCGCGGCAGGGCGCTGCGGGTAAAAAGTTTAAAAAACATCCCCACCGCTCCGGCCACGCAAAAGCCAAAAAGCATTATAAACGGAATAGCAAAAAGTGCCGACATAAACGCCACCGCCGTAAGTGCAGAGGCCAAGGTGTCCTTTTGCTTGGCTAAATTATCCTGCGAGGTTACAAAGTTTAGTTGCGGGGGGATTTCCCGGCTTTGCACCCCATTAGCCGCGGGCATATAGAGTTTGTTGCCGCTAACGAGCATTAAAATTTGCCCGTTTAGCATATCCGCTTGTGTGGGCGGCGTGGTGCGCGAAGCATCAAACACCAGTTTTACGCCGCTGCCCGGTACGGTAACGTTGACCGCATTTTTAGGGGCCGTCAAAACGCCCTTTTCAAAGGTAACCTCGGGGAAGTTTTTAAGCAGGATAGGCAGGTTTTTATCAATATACGAACCTGCAAAAAAGTAAAAAACAATCAGCGACAGCATAAACAGATAAATGCCGAACGCAATCATTTGTCCCCGCGTGGCAAAGGCCAAGCGGTGATAAAAACGGAAGGATAAAATACTTTTTATATGCAACCAAATCATACGTCCATTATAGCAATTTGGGGGTTACCTTTTGTTCTGACAGGTGAGAGGGGTGCCCAAAAAGTAGATTTGGTTCTTTTTAAACACGCAAGTAAGTTTGGCTGCTTGCACGGGAGTATTGGCTGACGGGGGCAACGCCCGCAAACACGACACGCGCGTGCAGGAATACGTCTTTCCGCACTCCGGAAAAGACGAGGACGGAAAATTATCAATAAACCACGAAAAGGATAAATTATAGTTGAGCGCCTTTAAAAAATTATCGCACGTCAGTTCGCCCTCAAAGGTGCAGGCGGGCTCGGCTGAGGAGTTTTCGGTTGTCAGCGTTTGGGCGAGCAAGGTATAGCGTTCGGTATCTATGGGGTCGCCCTGTACCCGGTACACGTCAAAACATTTGAACCCCGGCTCCTCTTTGGCGGAGCAGAAGAATTGCTTAAAAATATCGTTGCCCGGGCAGGTGTCCTCCACGGCGGCGCCGTCGGTGGATAAATATTGCGGGGTTTCGCGCACCGTTTGGCGTTTCCCGTCCGCCGCTTGCAGGCAAACCGCACACAGGACAAGGCATAAGGTTAAAAGTTTCTTCATACAGGTATAGTAGCAAATTTGGGTTTTTATCCCGGTAAAAAAATTAATTAGTTTTATCCCCGTACGCACGCGTACCTCTTTATGTTGCAAGTCCGGGCGGAATTTATTAAGATATATCCGTATTATCATCTTTTAGCGTAAAGAGGGCTTATGTCCAATAACTTTTTTTCCTTTTTCTCCAAAAAAGAAGTACCTTCCGTTGAAATTAATACCTTAACGCCGGAAATGTTTTCGTTTTTAAGCCAGTTCCCTACGGCGCTACTCTTGTTGGACGCGACGGGCAAAATCGCCTTTGCCAACGAGAGCGCGGCCAATTTGCTCCATAGCAAGGTATCCTCTTTGACCGGGGCCAAGGTGGACCGCTTCGGCCTGACGATGCCCCAGGTGCGCGCTATGGCTGAGGATAAAACGGCTAAAAAGGTGGTCATACAACTTGTCAACCGTGATGCGGACGCTGTTTTTGTCAGCGCCGGGGCCAGCAATTTGGCCTCTACGCCGTTTATTATGCTTACGTTTGAAGCGGTGCCGCTTTTTAAACAATTAACGGCGGAAAAGAACTTTTTATCCTCGCTCTTAGACGGATATCCCTGTGCGTTGGCTTTGCAAAATTTTGCGGGCGTTTGCACGCTGTGGAATAACGCGGCGGCCACGTTGTTTGGCCACAAGGCGGCGGACGTAACGGGCAAAAGCATTTATGACTTTTTGCCCAAGGAAATCATCCCGTCCGTCAAACGCGTGGACGAGCAAGTCCGCACCAAATTAGAGCCGCGCGAGGGCGTGCAATTAACGTACCGCAACGCCAAAGGCGAGGAACGCGCCCTGTGCGTAAGCAAAACTTTGATAAAAGGGGAAAACGGCAAACCGCAATTTATTTTAACCTCGTTTGAAGACTGCACCGAGCGGCGCAATTACGAGCAGGACCTGTTGCAAAACCGCACCTTATTGCGCGCGGTGTTGGACAACGTCCCCTTGGGCCTTTACACGCGCGACTGCGATAACGAAATGACGTTTTACAACCGGCAGAGTATGACGGTCTTGGGCGAAACGGACGCCAAATGCGTCAACACCGCCCACCCGTACCAAGATAAAAATGTAGTGGCCGAACATTATCACCGTGAACAAGAAGTATTAAAAGAGGGGAAAATTAAGGATTACCCCGAAGAAGAATATGTGGACCACCACGGCAACAAACGGATTTTGCACTTAATTAAGGTGCCGCTTATGGATGCGGGGCCGAAGCCGTTGGTACTCTCTATTGTAGAGGATGTAACCGAACGCCGCCAGCAGGAAGAAAAAATTTCCCGTATGAACAGTATTCTTTCCGCCATTTTGCAAAATGCGCCTATCGGGCTGTATGCGCGCGGAGAGGACGGCTCAATGCTGCTTCGCAACAAACAATGCTGCGTGATTTTTGGCGAGCAAAAGGAAGCCTTTTCCGCCGACGGCTCTCTGCCGCACGAAACGCCCACGCAGGTCAGCGGGTACATCACGCGCGAACACGATTTGTTAAAGCAAGGCAAAACCTTGGATATCCCGGAGGAAGAATACGCCTTGGCCTCCGGCGAAAAGAAACTTTTGCATATGATTAAAGTGCCGATTACGGGCACCAAGAGCGAACCCAATATGGTGATTACGCTCGTAGAGGATATCACGCAAAAGAAGGCGCAGGAAAAAGCCTTAATTGAAAATAAAAACTTCCTGCAAACCTTGCTGGACCAAGTGCCCGTGGCTATTTACGCCCGCGGAACGGATAAAAAAATTGCGTATGTAAACCGCCGCGCCTTGGAACTGTTCCCCGACGAAAACCCGGAAAAGGAAGACCCCTTCTACATCCAGCGTGAGGACAGTATCTTCCACGAAGGCAAAATGGTGGAATTCCCCGAGGAGTGGTACACCACCAAACGCGGGAATAAAATCCTCTTGCATTTAATCAAGGCCCCTGTGTTTGATAAAGAAGGCAAGCCCTTTATGGTGCTGTCGGTGGCCGAGGATATCACGCAAAAGAAGGAACAGGAAAAAGCCATCGTCAACGCGCGCAACTTCTTGCAGACGGTTATTAACAACTTGCCTGTTTCTCTGTCCGTAAAAGATTACGAGGGCAAATATATTTTGTGGAACAAAAAGGCCGAGGAAATCTTTGGCGCGCTGGCCCAGGACGTTATCGGCAAAACTTCGTACCGCGCGGATTTGAACAAGGACCAGGCCGAGTTCATCCGCGAGTCCGATTTGCGCGTATTTGATAACAAGCGCGAACAAAATATTCCGCAGGAACTCATTTCCACTGCTACCGAGGGCGTAAAGATTATGCACACGGTCAAAACGCCGCTGTTTAACGAGGACGGCACGCCCAACTGTCTGCTTTCCGTGTCGGAGGATATCACCGCCAAAACGCGTATGGAAAAGCAAATCCGCGAAGCGAGCGACAAGAACACCCTGCTGGTGGAAAACGCCCGCGAGGGGATTGCTATTTTGGAGGACGGCAAAATTATCTACGCCAACCGTGCCTTGTGCCGCTTGCTGGGATATGACGATTTAGCCGCCGTAAAAGGCAAGGCCCTGCTGGATTTGGCGGTTGAGGACCACCGTTTATTCTTAAAGGATAAATACGACGCCGTGGTAGCCGGGGCCGATGACGCTTCATCCGCCATTGATTTGCGTATGATTAAAAAGAACGGGGCGGAGATAGAAGCCGAATTTGCCGCCGTTGCTTCCACTTATTTGGGCCGGCGCATTGTGCTGGGCTTCGTGCGCGACGTAACGGGCGCTAACCGCACCCTGCGTGAGGTAAAAAACGAGCGCGCCAACTTCCGCGCCGCGTTTGAAAAATGCGTAACGCCTGCGTTTATCTTGTCCCATAAAGGCTACATTAGCGTAATGAACGAGGCCTGCCGCGGGTTATTTGACTTTACGGAAGCGGACAAGAATTTCTACCGCAACGTTTATATAAAACCGGCTATTTCGCTGGCGGCGCGCAAACTGTTGCGCGCGGGTCAGCCTGCCCAAATGAACTATACCTTTGATTTTGACCGCGCCGCGCGGATGTTCCCCGGCCGTGTGAAAGGTACGGGCAAATTGCCGCTTTCCGTCAGTTTCGTGCCGATAAACAAGCGCGACGCTAAGGACGGTTCCATTGAAGCCGACTATGTGGTTTTCTTGGAGCCCCAAAAAGCGCAAACGCCCACTCCGCCTGCGCCGCCCGTGGCCGAGGTGCTTACCAAAACGCCGCAGGAAATGCTCGTTCTGCCCAACAGCGAACCTTACGCCCTGTGCAAGGATACTTGGCAAATTGACGTGTGCAACGAGTTGTTCTCTTCCCTGTGCCAAAAGCCGCAGGACGAATTGACGGGCAAGGACATCCGCACCGTGTTTGACGAGGAATCCCGCAAACGCTTGGAAACGGATTTAAAGGATTTGTTGCAGGACGGCACCTTGGTAAACCGCGAATACCACGTTTTATTGGGCGACGGCCCGGAAAACGCCGCCGTCCGCCTGACGGCTATCAAGGAAACGGACGGACGGTATTTGTTTGTGTTCCGCAATATGGCGTTCCACCGCCAAATTATGAAGATTTTAGAGGAACGCTCCGCCCAGTTAAATGCGCTGTTGGAAGCCACCGACGGTGTGGTCTTTACCGTTATGTTTGAAAACGGCCGCTTTGGGCATATTGAGCAGGCGGGCAAACCGCTTGCGCACAAGTTGGGTTTTTCGCAGGATGAGTTGGTGCATAAAATGTTTGGCGAACTGTTTTATGATAAAGCCCGCGGCGAAAAATACTGCTCCTCCGTATTGGAGCGCGCGCAAGAGGAACTGGCCTTGCAGGGCAAAACATCCTTCAAACTGCCCGTGCGCAAAAAGGACGGAACCACCTTTGAAGCGCAAACCGTGCTAACTGCGCTGGATATGCCGGGCAAGGATTCGGCTTTGGTGGTCGTGCACGATTTGTCCGAGCAAATGGACCGTATGTCCAAGGATTCCAAAGAAGCGCAGGAATTAAAGAGCGTGCGCCAAGCGTTACCCGGGCTGTATTTAAAGACGGACAACAACGGCCGCGTATTGGAAGTATATTCCAACTTGGACTATTTGAATAACCAGCAGGCCGCGGAACTGTTTTTGGATAAAAAGCCCGCCGAATATTGGCCCGAGGAAGCCGCCGGACGTGCGTTGTTTGCCATTAAGGAATCTTTATCCATTAATGTAAGTTCCAACTTTGAATTTTCGTGGACGGTGCCCGATAAACTGCGCCATTTTGAGGCCAGCGTAACGCCCATTTCCGGACGGGATGAGGCCGTTCTGTGGGTGAAGGACGTTTCCAACGCCCACGCGTATGACGAGCAAATCCACGAACTGTACCATTTAACCAGCGAGCCCGGCCTATCCATTACCGACCAAGTAAATAAAGTCTTGGCTTTTGGGTTAAAGGCGTTCCGCGCCGATGTGGGGCTGGTGCTTCGCTTTGAACAGGGCAAAAACGGCTTGGAAAGCCACATGGTGTATGTAACGAAAAATGATTTTAACTTACAGCGCCATATGGAGTTCCCGGTAGAGGAGTGCCTGATAGACGTGCCCGACGGAAACGTGGTAATGTTCCCGGATTTGGGCAACGCTTCGTGCGAGCGGTGCTTGCATAAGGAAAAGAATTTTGGCTCTCTGGCCGCGGCCCCGCTGTATGTGGGGGGAAAGGTGCAGGGAGCGCTGTGTTTTGCTTCCCGTGCCGCCCGCCGCAGTTTTGACGACGGCGCAGAGGAAC
This sequence comes from Muribaculaceae bacterium, assembly GCA_963660385.1. GTDB lineage: Bacteria > Elusimicrobiota > Elusimicrobia > Elusimicrobiales > Elusimicrobiaceae > Avelusimicrobium. The sequence goes on along the minus strand of CAVKWQ010000023.1, from coordinate 968 downwards.
TTTTGGGCATTATGGCGCGGCTGCTTGGACTTCGCATAGAACTGCGCCAAACGGGCAAACAGTTGGGCGAAGCGTCGCGCTCGCTGGCGCGGACGCTGGAATATGTGGAAATGCCCGCCGCCATTATTGACCTGGACTATCAAACCACTTTCGTTAATAATGCTCTCTTGCAAACGACGGGCAAACGCATTGGCAATATGCTGGGGCACGATTTCTTCGCCGCGGTCATCCGCAACGACGATTTGTCCAAGCAAATGTTTAAGTCCGCAGAGCACTCCGCGTCCGGCAATGCGTTTCAGGTGCGTATGGACTTATTGCACGAAAACGGCCTGTACCAAGATACGGCGTGGGACGTGTATGCGTGCAAAAATTCCGACGGCGAAATTGACGGTTATGCGTTAATTGCTTCCGGCAATTAAGTTTTAGTTTAGCAGTAGTGTGATTTAAGGGACAGCCTGTATTTTTCAGGCTGTCCCTTTTTGTGTGTAGTCGTCATTCCGTGGTGTTTTTATACGGGCTCTTGTCGTTTGCCTTTTCCGTCATTCCCGAGTGCCGTAGTCGGGAATCTGTTTTTTGCTGTTGTTGTTCTCCACCGAAACAACAGATCCCCGACTAAATTCCTCGGGGATGACGACTTTATTAAAAAAGAGGTCATTCTGAACTGGTTTCAGAATCTACCGCTTGTGTCGCTAGTCGTTGCCGTCATCCTGGAAAGTTGTAGTCCAGGATCTGGTGTTATAAAAAAAGGAAAACAACAGATACTGGACAGAAACCTTCCAGTATGACCTTTATTTTTATAAACAACCAACAACACAATCGGTAGGTCCTGAAACGAGTTCAGGACGACGGACTTGTTTTATTGTTTTTCTTTGTCATCCCGTAGTGTCTTTATACGGGATCTGTCGTTTTTGCCGTTGTCTTTTTGGTAGTTGTTCATAAAGGGGTTGTTTCGTTTTTTTTTTTTGTTA
>CAVKWQ010000022.1:0-23686 GCA_963660385.1 Muribaculaceae bacterium | reverse complement strand
CCCGACTACGACACTCGGGAATGACAACAATAATAACGACAGATCCCGGATAAAAGCACTCCGGGATGACAACGAAAAATAATAAAACAAGGCCCGTCGTCCTGAACTGGCGGCCCGCAGGGTTTTCAGAATCTGCATCTTGGTTAGTTGCCGTTAAGGTTCAACAGCAACAAACAACAACCCGTGCGGTAGATCCTAAAATAAATTCAGGATGACTTCCTTTTTTTATGACAACAAAAAGTAACAAACAAAAGCCGTTATCTGTTAGGGAAGCACGCCAAAAATAGGCCACAAAAAACTCCGCAGACAAATTGCCTGCGGAGTTTTTTATTACCGTGTAAAAATAAAGGACTACATCACCATATCCAAAATTTCGTTGGGCGTGGCGGTTAAATAATCCGGCTGGTATTCAGCCAATACCTCGCGTGTGCGGAAGCCCCACAGCACGCCGCATACGCGCACCCCGGCGTTTTTGGCCGTCTGCATATCCACGTCCGAATCGCCCACATACAGCACGTCTTCGCGCGCGCAACCCGCCGCAAACAAAATATCGTTTACAATCGTCGGGTCCGGCTTTACGGGGATTCCCTCGCGTTGGCCCAGCACCGCCGTAAAATGAATATCCGGGAAGAAATGCTTTACCAAGCGCTCCGTAGCACTTTGGTATTTGTTGGAGGCGACCGCCAGTTTAACACCGCGCTTTTGCAACTGAACCAGCAACTGCACCATACCCGTATAAGGTAGTGTAGCATCGGCCAAGTGTTTATCGTAATATTCAAAAAAAGCCGGGCGGATTTTAGCCATATACTCCGGCGTTTTTTTCCCCTCCGGCAGGGCGCGCTCCAACAATTTGCCCACGCCGTTGCCTACAAAACTTTGGCACTCCGCTTGCGAACGCACCGGAAGGCCCAACGCTTCCAAGGCGTGATTGGCCGCCGCCGCCAGGTCCGCAATCGTATTTAAAAGGGTACCGTCCAAATCAAAAATTACCAACTGCTTCATATCTGCTCCTTACAAAAGATACCCGCCAAAAGGCGGGTGTAAAATTATAAATGCTGGCGGAAAAAATCGGCCAAGCGTTGTTTGTATTCAAACCCGCCGACCTCGGCGCATTTGTTGTGGCGCGCACCGGGCACGAGCCAAATTTCCTTGGGGTCGCCCGCCTTTTTAAACAGCATTTTTGCCTGCGCGGCCGGGACCAAATTGTCATACCGTCCGTGGATGATAAACACTGGGCGCGGCGCAATTTTGGGGATATTATATTTGGGGCTGTACCGCTCCGGGTTTACGCCCAAATTCTTGCGGATATAGTGCAAGATAATGGGAATAAGCGGGAAATAGGGCACCTTGTTGTGCACCCACGCCCAGCGGGACACTACCCGGCGGAACGAATAATAAGACGCTTCCGCCACCACGCACGCTACTTCGGGGTTGCGGGCGGCCTCGCAAATGGCCACCATACCGCCCATAGAAAGGCCGTAGAGGCCGATTTTTTCGCTAAATTGCGGGCGCGTTTCCTTTAAAAAGCGGATAGCCGCCGCGGCGTCTTTAATTTCCAAATAGCCGATAGAACTCGTCTTGCCGCCGCTTTCGCCCAGCGCGCGGAAATCAAAATAAAACAAGTTGAAACCCAAATCGCGCAGGAAATAAGTATTCTTTAAAATATCGGCGCGGTTCATCCCCCAGCCGTGCATTAAAATAATGGTTTTATTGGAGTATTCCGCACTTGGGATAAACCATCCGCGCAGTTGCACCTTGTCCTCGGTTTTGAAATAAACATTTTCATATGGCAGACCAAACTGGTCCGGCCACGCATCCAACGGTTTGCGCTTGGACGTGGGGTGCAAGACTTTTTTGGCGCAATGTACGCAGAACCAAACGGTAAACAACGCCAAGAGCGCCAATACACCGACAATACTTACAATAACAGTTAAGACGGGACTCATACGTCCTCCTTATTTTAAAAGTTCACAAATTGCTTCCGGCACACACGAAGCCGTATCACTTGCCAAAACACCATAATCAGACCGCTTGCGCGCGGCTAAATTCCCGGCTAGTCCGTGCAAATATACGCCACAGCAGGCGCTCTTTAAAGCGCTGGCGGCAAAATCTGTTTGCGTTCCCACCTGGGCCCACAACCCGACTATCACGCCGGATAACACATCGCCCGAGCCCGCTTTGGCTAACGCCGGGCCGCCCGTAGTGTTTTGATAGGTTTTTTCGGGGCCGCTTACCAAGGTGTTTGCTCCTTTTAACAAGCACACATTGCCCGTTTTTTGCTGTAACGCTTCCACCTGTTTAACGCGTTCCTGCGCCGTGGCGGCTATTTGCGTGTGCAACAAGCGCGCCATTTCGCCGGGGTGCGGCGTAAAAATACAGGGGCGGTTTTTGGGCCACCAAATGGGCCAATTCGGCTCTTTGGATAGGGCATTTAAAGCATCGGCATCGGCTACCAAAGGCAAATTCCAAGCCTGCAAAAACGGAATTAACAGTGGGCTGTTGCCCATCCCCGGCCCCACTACCGCCAAGGACGGCTTTTTACCAACTATAAAATCTGTCAGTTCATAAAGAGCGTCGCCGGACAATTCTCCCTCTTCCGTTTCCGGCATTGGGAGCGTAATTACTTCCGGCAGAGCGGCCGCAAAAGCGGGCTGCATACTTTGGGGAAGCGCCCAAAACACAAGCCCCGCCCCTGCCAAAAGCGCACTTTTGGCGCACAAATAGCCCGCGCCGCACATCGTGCGGGAACCTGCCACCACCAACACCCGGCCAAAGGTGCCTTTGTTAGCATTTTGGGGCCGGATGGGCAGCCAAGAGCGGACTATTTCGGGCGTAAGTAAATTCATTTTTGCACCACCGCCGTTGCTACGGCATACTCCTTGGTATGCGAGAGCGAAATCAAAATAATTAAATCTTTGGCGCGTTCGTCCGCTACCGTTACCTGCGGGCGGCCGTTTTCCAAATTGGTTACTTGGATATTTTTAAACGCAATTTCCGCAAACGGCAGCGCCTTAAAAACGGCTTCTTTGGCGGCAAAACGCACGGCTAAATGCTCGTACTTGTTTTTGCGCGCCAAAGAATATTGAATCTCTTCCTGCGTAAACAGGCGGGATAAGGCGCCCGGCTTTTGGACCAAGGCTTCTATCCGTTTTACTTCTACGATATCCGTGCCCAGGCCAATTACCTGCATTATTCCACCGTTACGCTTTTAGCCAAGTTGCGCGGCTGGTCAATATCGCACCCCAAGCGTTTGGCAATCCAATACGCCAAAAATTGGAGCGGGACCACGTCCACCACCGGCTGTAAAAATTCATTTGTTTGCGGCACGATAAACACCTTGTCCGCCACGTCCGTGGCCAGTTTAGCCCCGGCCTTGGTAGTTACCGCCACCACAAAAGCCCCGCGCGCGCGGCACTCTTGGCAGGCGGAAAGCATTTTTTCAAACAACGCATCGTGCGGCATTATCACAATTACGGGCGTGCCTTTATCAATAATAGATATCGGCCCGTGTTTAATTTCGCCCGCCGCAAAACCTTCCGCACTGCGGTAAGAAACTTCTTTTAATTTAAGTGCCCCTTCCAGCGCAATCGGAAAGTTTACGTTGCGGCCCAAAAATATAAAACGGTCCGCCTTGTAAATTTTGCGTGTTAAATGGCGCACGTCGTACTCCAATTTAACGGCTTCGCTCATCGCTTTGGAAAGCGCTAAAAGTTCCTTATATAATTTTTCAAAGGTAGCCGGGCTTAAATTACCGTTGGCCTGACCCAAGAACGCCGCCAGCGCATACATAGACGTAATTTGGCTGGTAAAGGCTTTGGTGGAGGCCACGCTGATTTCCGGCCCGCAATGGGTAAAGAAGGTACTGTCGCAAGTGCGCGTGAGCGACGAGCCCAGCACATTGCAAATCGCCAGCGTGCGGAACCCCAACTCCTTGGCCTTTTTAATGGCGCCAATGGTGTCGGCGGTTTCGCCCGATTGGCTGATAGCAATCGCCAGCGTATGCGGCAGTTGCGGCACAGTGCGGTATTTGTATTCGCTCGCCAGGTCCACGCTTACCGGGATTCCGGCCAACTGTTCAATATAGTATTTGCCAACCAAGCCCGCGTGGTATGCCGTACCGCACGCAATAATATGGATATTGCGCAGTTGGCGGATGCCCTCGGTATCCAAGCCTAAAATTTTGCCGAAGTCCGTGCGCGCGGTGCGCAGGGTATCTTCAATGGCTTGGGGCTGGTCGTAAATTTCCTTTAACATAAAGTGGGCATAGCCGCCCTTTTCGGCGGTCTTTTGGTCCCACGAAATTTTAACGGGTTTAATCTTTTTCTCTTTACCGTCTTTATCCAGCACCGTTACGCCATCCACGTGCAGGACGGCCACGTCGCCTTCTTCCAAAAACAGCACTTTATTGGTGTGCTTTAAGAAAGCGGGAACGTCGGAGGCTAAAAAGTTTTCGTTCTTGCCTACGCCCACCACCATCGGGCTCTGCTTTTTAACGCCAATCAAAAGCCCCGGCGTGCGCGCCCACAAAACACCATAAGCGTATGCGCCGGAAATTTCTTTATTGGTTTTTTGGACAGCCTTTAATAAACGGTCCTGGTCGTTAGACGCCCGGACGTGAAGCAGGTTTTCTTCAATTAAATGGGCAATTACTTCGGTATCCGTTTCACTTTTAAAGCGGTGGCCGCGCGCTTCCAATTTGGCGCGCAAGGTTAAATAGTTTTCAATAATCCCGTTATGCACTACGACGATATCGCCCGTGCAGTCGGTATGCGGGTGGGAGTTTTCCTCGCTGGGTTTGCCGTGGGTGGCCCAACGCGTGTGGCCGATACCCGTGGTACCCTTGGGGTTGGCAAGCAGGGTGGCTTTTTCCAGTTCCGCCACTTTGCCTACGGCGCGAACCGTAACCAAATTGCCGTTTTGCAATACGGCCAACCCGGCGGAGTCGTATCCGCGGTATTCCAATTTTTTCAAACCGTCAATAATGTAGGGGACGCAGTTGTTATTCCCTACATAGCCGATAATTCCGCACATAATACGCTCCTATAAAAGTTCCTTCATCTCGCTCACCGCGGCGGGCAAACCCGCAAACACGGAGCGCGTAACAATGGAAAACCCAATGTTCATACAAGACATCCCGCCAATATCGGCTACCGCCAGCACGTTGTGGTAATCCAACCCGTGCCCGGCGTGGACTTCCAGCCCTAATTCCTTGGCAAGCAAGGTGGAAAGGGCTAAATCTTGCAATAATTTTTGCGTTTGTTTGGCAGTAGTGGCTTCGCTGTAATCGCGGGTGCACAGTTCCACAATGTCCGCGCCCAGTTTGGCCGCGGTGCGGATAGAAGCGGCATCCGGGCTGACAAAAAGGCTTACCAAAATGCCCTTTTTATGCAGCCGTTCAATCATTTCCAGCAAGCGCTTTTCTACCTGCGGAGTAAATTTCAAGCCGCCCGTGGTGGTTACTTCGCCCGGTTCTTCCGGCACGATACACACGGAATACGGTTTATATTTTAACGCCGCCTTTTCCAGTTCCGGCGTATAGGAGCACTCCAAATGGATTTTGCCCGGGAAGGTTTTGCACAGACGGGCAATGTCTTTCTCGTTAATGTGGCGTTCGTCTTTGCGCAAATGCACCACGATAAAATCGGCCCCCGTTTCCAAGCATACGGCGGCGGCGTCCACCGGGTCCGGCCACGCGGCGCGGCGGGCCTGGCGCAAGGTGGCGATATGGTCAATATTTACACCTAATTTTAAACTCATTTGCACGCCTCCGTTTTTTGCTTATAAAGGGCTTCCACCTCTTTCATTACGCGGCTGACGGCGGACATATCCTTTCCTTCTACCAAAATGCGCAGTTTGGGTTCCGTTCCGCTGTACCGCACGATTACACGGCCTTGGCCGTTCATCGTTTTTTCAATTTCGGCCACGCCGGGCAAAAAGCCGGGCAAGGAATCAAGCGGCGGTTTAGACGTTACCGGCACAGCCGTTAATTGGCTGGGGTATTTGGACCATTGGTCGGCAAACCAACTGACGGGTTTACCCGATTTTTTGACAAATTGTAAAAATTGAAGAGCGGACAAAATGCCGTCGCCCGTGTTGGCAAAGTGGCGGAAGATGATATGCCCGGAGGTTTCGCCCCCCACGGACAAGTTGTCCTTTTCCAACGCTTCGGAGACATATTTATCCCCTACTGTGGTTAGTTCCACTTCTACGCCGTTTTCCTTTAAATAATTAATACAGCCCAAATTGGCCATAATGGTTAAAACGGCTTTATTGTTATTTAAGCGGCCTTCCTTTTTCAGGCACAGCGCGGAAGCGGCGATAATGTTATCCCCGTCCAACTGTCGGCCCTTTTCGTCGGATGCAATCACGCGGTCGGCGTCGCCGTCAAAACTAAACCCGACAAACGCACCTTCCTTTTTGGTAAGATCCTGCATAAACTGCGTGTGGAGCGCACCGACATTTTTATTAATGTTGGTACCGTCCGGCTTGGCGGCGGTTACTACCACCTCCATACCGAGCCCCGCAAACACATTTACGGCCACCTTGGAACTGGCGCCGTTGGCGCAGTCTAAGACAACTTTGGTGCCCTTTAATAAAGAGCCGTCCACCGTGGACATCAAAAATTTTTCGTATTCTTTAACCAAGGATAAATCTTCTTTAAGGGCGCCTTTGGGGGCCGGAATTTCCTTTAAAGATTCAATTTCGGCTTCAATGGAGTTTTCCAACTCTTCGGGGAGTTTCGTGCCGTGGTTGGTAAAAAATTTAATGCCGTTAAATTCAGCCGGGTTGTGGCTGGCGGAAATAACCACGCCGCACAAACTGCCCGTCTTTTTAACGAGGTACGCCACACAAGGCGTCGGGGCAATGCCTACGCTGATGACGTCCGCCCCGCTGGCGCGGATACCCTTTTCCAGCGAAGCCAAAATAGCCGGGCCGCTGGCGCGGGAGTCCTGCGCGATAATTACTTGGGGCTTTAAATGCTCGGCCTTGGCGTATTCTTGCAATTCACGCAAGGCGGCATAGCCCAATTTTTGGATGAAATCATCCACCAACGGGAACTGTCCTGCTACGGCGCGGACCCCGTCGGTTCCAAAATACTTTCCCATACACACTTCCTTTTGCACCGGCGGGCGCAAAGCGGCCCCGGCGCGGTTAGTCCCGTCCCAAAGTTTAAACGCCTTAAAAGAGTTCCGCCTGTTTAGCCTCCGGCTTTTCGGCTTTCGGCGCCTTCGGTTCCTCTTTTACGGGTTCTTGCTCTGCGGGCTTGGGCGAAGCATCCTCCTTCGCGACGGGTTTCAAGCCCAAAATTTCGTCAATTTCCTTGGCGTCCACCACTTCTTTGGCAAGCAGGGTTTCTACCAATTTATCAAATGCCACGCGGTGGGAAGAGATTATCTCTTTCGCGCGGGCATAGGACGATTTAATCAAAGTCAGTATTTCCTCATCAATGGTGCGGGCGAGTTCTTCGGAGTAGGTTTTGTGGCGCGAAAGGTCGCGGCCCAAGAACACTTCGCCGTCGTCGCCGTTAGGCAAGGCAATCGGCCCCAGTTTTTCGCTCATTCCCAATTCCACCACCATTTTGCGGGCATAAGCCATTGTTTTGTTGAGGTCATCGCTGGCGCCGGAAGTGATTTCGCCAAATACAATTTCTTCGGCGGCGCGTCCGGCCAGCAAGATGCACAGTTTGTCCAACAGTTCGGACTTACTGGTTAAAAATTTATCTTCCAGCGGCAGTTGCAAGGTGTAACCCAAGGCTTGTCCGCGGGGAATAATGGTAACCTTATGCACAGGGTCCGAGTGGTTTGTCAGGCGCGCCACAATGGTGTGCCCGCACTCGTGCGCGGCAATAACGCGCTGTTCGTGCTTGGAGATAATACGGCTCTTTTTTTGCGGGCCCGCAATCACGCGTTCAATGGCTTCGTCCATATCGGCGGCGGTTACGGCTTCTTCGTCCGCGCGGGCGGCCAAAATGGCGGCCTCGTTAATGACGTTAGCCAAATCCGCCCCCACAAAGCCGGGCGTACCCTTGGCAACTACCTTCAAATCCACATCCGCGCCCAATTTTACTTTTTTGGCGTGGACTTTTAAGATTTCCTCGCGGCCCTTTAAATCCGGCGCGGGGACGGAAATATGTCTGTCAAAACGACCGGGGCGGATTAACGCCGGGTCCAATACGTCCGGGCGGTTGGTGGAAGCCATTAAAATAATGCCTTGTTTGCTTTCAAAACCGTCCAGTTCAATTAACAGTTGGTTTAAGGTTTGTTCGCGTTCGTCGTGTCCGCCCCCAATACCGGCAAAGCGGCGGCGGCCAACGGCGTCCAATTCGTCAATAAAAATAATGGCGGGAGAGTTCTTTTTGGCTTGGTCAAACAAATCGCGCACGCGCGCCGCGCCCACGCCGACGAACATTTCCACAAATTCCGAAGCGGAAGCGGAAAAGAACGCCACGCCCGCTTCGCCCGCTACGGCCTTGGCCAGCAGGGTTTTGCCCGTACCGGGCGCCCCGTACAAAAGTACGCCCTTGGGCAGTTTACCACCCAAGCGCTGGAACTTTTTGGGGTTCTTTAAGAATTTGATAACGTCTTCCAACTCTTCCTTGGCTTCGTCGCATCCGGCTACATCTTTAAAGGTTACAGTCTGCTGGGAAGGGTCCTGCATTTTGGCTTTGGAGCGCGCAAAGTTAAGCGCGCTTTTTCCGTCGCTTCTTTGCGGGCGGAGAAAAATAAACCACCACAAGCCGATTAACAGCACAATCCACAACACGTTGAACAGAATATTGCCCAGCCAACTGTTGTCCTTTTCGGCTTTGTATTTAATTTTGGCGGCGGATAATTGGTTTACCAGGTCCGGGTCTTCCATACGCACGGTTTTGAAGGGCGCAAATTGGCCGTCCTGGTTTTTGTACATCCCGGAAATAACCCCCGGGGACACCGTCAAGTCCGACACTTCGGCCGCGGCTACTTTGTTTTTAAAGTCGGAATAGTCTAATTCCGCTTGTTTGGGGCCTTGTTTATTAAAAAGCAACACGGCCAGCGCAAAAATAGCCAACCAGCCTACAATTTGCCCGACGGATACAATCCGGCGGCTGTTCGGACGTTTATTATTCTTCATTATTTTCTAAATACTCCAATATACGGCAAGTTGCGGTACAGTTCGTTGTAATCCAACCCGTACCCAATCACAAATTCGTTACCAACGGTAAAACCGATATATTTGGGGTGAACATCGGCCTTGCGGTTGCAGGGTTTATCCAGCAGACAGCAAATTTCAATGCTGGCCGCGCCGCGGTTTTTTAAATTGCCAAGCAGGTAATCCAAGGTAAGCCCGGTATCTACAATGTCTTCTACAATCACAACGTGGCGGCCCTTAATGCTTTCGCGCAAATCCAACATCGTGCGCACTTGGCCCGTGCTGGCCGTACCGCCCGCATAAGAGGACAAGCACATAAAGTCCATATTGCAATCTACACTGATGTTCTTCATCAAATCGGCATAGAACAAAATGCACCCGCGCAAAATACCTACAAACAGCGGTTGTTTGCCGCGGTAATCGGCGGAAATTTGGCGGCCGAGTTCAGCACAGCGCGCCGCGAGTTGCTCCTGCGAAAATAAAACACGTTCCAAAACGGGAATATCAGACATAACCCCTCCAATAGAGATATATAATACAGGATACCTTTTTTTCGCCCGAAAAGAAAGGGGACTGGCCCTAGGAAATTTAGTTTTTAGCCCCTCGCATTTTGCAGGTAAAAACCTTATAATATAAATATGAAAAAACTAATCACCCTTTTATTTGCTTTTTTAGTTATTCTCGCCCCTGTGTGGGGCCAGCGCGGTAAAAACGCGGATTTAGAAAAAAGTCTTCATCAAAGAATCCTTCTAATGCAGGCTCTGTATGAAGCACAGGCGCAAATACAGGCCAATAGTATAACGGATCCGCAAGAAAAAAGAACCTTCCTCTTAAAACAAGAAACGGATTCCAATTTATGGAAACCTCTTACTTGGAAGGATTTTTTGCGTTTAAATGAAGAGGCAAAAAAACAAACCTTGGCCGCCGTACGAGAGCAAATCCAACAACAAGGGCAATGGATTAAGGACTATCCCAATATAATTGCACCAGTTTTTACTATGCATAATTCTGTACCGGACTACTCCCACGCCTTTACGCACAAATATATTTTTATCGCAGAGTATATTTCTCACGGCACGAAATCCGCACCGCAAGAAGTAATTAATATTTTAAAGGCGGCCCGTAAAGCACGCCCCAACGATAAAATTTTGCTCGCCCAAGAATTTTTAATGTGGAATGGGGATGAACACACCTCTTTACGCAAAAAAGCAGGCAAAGAATCCAAATTAGAATCATTTTATCCGGAAGTAACCAAAGCGGCCGACCAATTGGGGATAGACCAACTAGCCTTGGATGATGGTCTCTATATGGCTGATGAAAAAGATGTCGCTGTAAAAATAGGGAAATATATCGTTTGGGTAACACCACAGGACAAACTGCCCCTTTTAAAGCATAAAGGGTGCGATGCCTTATATACCCGTTGGGCATCCGCAGACCAATTTATTGGGATATCCCCATTTGGAATGTCCCAACGCAACAAACAATGGGCTAGACGTCTTAAAGCGGTAGAAGATAATTACGATTTAATTTTGGTGTATGCTGGGGATGGCCATTTAAATAGCACCTATTCCAATGATCTGCAAACTTTACTTAACTGCAAAGATTTTGCCAATATTGAGTTAATACCCACTGATATCCCGGAAAATAGCACCTGGTGCCAAGCCCGATATAAAAAAGGAGAAAAAAGCGGACTAACAAACAATGCCAAAGTGTACAAAGAAAAGAAAATTTATTTGAAAAGGCAACCAGAAAGCAAATGGACAAATTCCATACAAGAACAAACAGAACGCACTAATCAAGCAATAGAAAATTGGAAAAATACCAAATTGCCGCTTTGGGGTGTTTCTACTCGGGAAGATATTTTGAAAGCCAACCCCGAACTAACAGAACTCGCTAATCCAGAGCATTGTTCCTATACAGTAATTTTGGCGGAACCCCGCGTAGAGCAAGAGCAGCAACCGGAAGTTTGCCCTGCGCCTAAAACTATGCCAATGGGTCCCAAACACAAAAGTTACATTTAGCAGTAAAAAGCCCCGCTTGCCAGCGGGGCTTTTTATTAAGCGTTTGGCAAATTAGCGGCCGAAGAGTTTATCCAACTGCTTCATATCCAGTTGCGCCACGCACGGGCGGCCGTGCGGGCAGTGCATACCGTCCTTACACTTCTTCATATTTTCCAAAAGGCCTTCGGCCTCGGCGGGCGATATTTGGTCGTGCGCCTTAATGGCTTTTTTGCAGGCCAGCATTGCCACCATTTTGCGCTTTAAGGTTTCGGTGGATTTGGAGGGGTCGCCCACCACCTGTGAGAGGGATATGATAAACTCCTTCATATCATCCTCTTTAAAGCGAATCATATGCGGCATTGTGCGCACCAGCACGGTGCGGGCGGAAAAGGGTTCCAACTCAAAGCCCGCCGTTTTGAGCCACCCGGCCCAAGACAAAAGCGTTTCGGCATTGGACGGCGGCAAATCCACGTGAACGGGGAACAAGAGTTTTTGCACTTTTACAGAGCGGGCTTCAAACGCTTCCAAATAATGCTCAAAAAGCACGCGCTCCTGCGCGGCGTGTTGGTCAATTACCACCAGCCCGAGCGGGTTTTCAAACAGTAAATAACTGCGTTGCAACTGGCCCAAATAACGGTACGGGCCGTGATACCACTCCGGCGCCCCGGCGGAAACAAAATCCGTTTGTTGCGGGGCTTCCACAGGCTCTGCCGGGGCCACCTGAACGGGGGCTCCCGACGGTTTAAGTTCCTCTGGCCGGGCCACATATTCGGCGGGTTCCTCGGTTTCCCGCAGGGTAAAGGAGTTCTTAGGTTTAAAGTCGCCCAATTTTAAAGGCTCCGCCACCGCTTTGGCAAAGGTTTCCATTGGCGAGGGCGTAAATAATTTTTCCGCCGCCGGTTGCGCGGAGGCAGGCAAATCTATTTTAGGCGCAAGCGTTACTTCCACCGGGCGCGCATTTTTGAAGATGGTTTCGCCCGCCGCGTTCATCACAAAACCAAACACCTTGCTTTCGTTTACAAAGCGGATATCGCGCTTTTGCGGGTGAATATTTACATCAAAATCGGAGGGGTTTAGCGTCATATACACCAAAAACGCCGGGTGGCGGTCCTTGGGGCGGACGTTTTGATAGGCCTTATAAATAGCCTGCTGGACGGTTTTGGAATCAATCGGGCGGCGGTTTACAAAAATGTACTGCATATCCCGAACGGAAACCAATTTATCCGCAGGGGTTAAAAAGAGTTTCAGGCCCAGTTCGTCAAATTCTTTAAATAAAAGCGTCTGCGCCACCTCGTCCCCTAAAATTTGTTTGGCGCGGTTAATGGCGCTTTGCGGCAAATCTCCTTTTTGTGCGGGCAAGTCATACACGGAGCGGCCGTTAATCATCACGCGGTAGCCCACCGTTAAATTGGCAAGCGCGCTTTCTTCAATTACTTTTAACAGGCAGGCGCGCTCGTACGAATCGCTTTTTAAAAATTTAAGCCGCGCGGGCACATTATAAAACAAATCTCGTATTTCCACCGTCGTACCCTTGATAGACGGCGCCGGGCTTTGGGCAAATACTTTTCCGGCGTGGATTTCCACCCGGTGGCCCTGCCCGCCCGCTTGGCAACTGGTAATCGTCATCCGCGATACCGCCGCCACCGAGTACAAGGCTTCCCCACGGAAGCCAAAGGTTTGTAAGGTCTCCAAATCGCTAAACGAATTAATTTTGCTGGTGGCGTGGCGCTGGATACTTAACAACAGGTCTTCCTCGCTCATCCCGCAGCCGTTATCATTAATGCGGATTAAGGTGCGGCCCGCGCCTTCAATATCAATATTGATAGCCGTCGCGCCCGCATCCACCGCGTTTTCCAGCAGTTCTTTCAGCACGCCCGCCGGGCGTTCAATCACCTCGCCCGCGGCGATTTTTCCGGCTGTTTTTTCGTCCAGAACGTGAATATTACTCATTAATCCGTTTCTTCCACTCGCAAATTAACTGCAACGCCGCCATAGGGGTCAACTGGTCGGTATCGGCCAGTTTTATTTCCTCCACAATGGGCGAGGAAAACAAATCCTTTACCATATCGTGTTCCTTGGCGGAAATTTTGGAGCCTTTTTTGGCTTCCAAATCTTTTAGCACCTTTTTAGCGCGCAAGGTGCAGGCGGCGGGCAAGCCCGCAATCTCGGCCACGTGAATCCCGTACGAACGGTCCGCCGCACCGGGCAAAATCTGGTACAGAAACGCCAGTTTGCTCTCGCCGGAAGCGTCTTGGTATTCCTTGGCTTCCACGTGATAGTTGCGCACGCTGGCGTATTTATTTTCCAAGTCCACCAGTTCAAAATAGTGCGTGGCAAACAACACCTTGGGGCCGCCGTGTGGCTTATACAAATATTCCACAATGGCCCACGCAATAGAAATACCGTCAAAGGTAGAGGTTCCGCGGCCGACTTCGTCCAGCAAAATCAAACTGCGCGGAGTCATAGAAGCCAAGATGTGGGCGGTTTCGTTCATTTCCACCATAAAGGTAGAGTTGCCGCGCCCCAGCGCGTCGTGCGCGCCGATACGCGTCATAATTTTATCCACCACGCCCAAACGCGCCACGGTGGCGGGCACAAAACTGCCCATTTGCGCCAAAATCGTAATGATAGCCGTCTGCTTTAAAAATACACTCTTGCCGCCCATATTGGGGCCGGTAATCAACATAATTTGGGTTTGCGGGGTGCCGATATCCAAATTATTAGGCACAAAACTGCCCGCGGGCAAGGTGTCTTCCACCAGCGGGTGCCGTCCGTTTTCGTAATACAGTTCGGTACCGTTATTTACCTGAGGTTTGGTCCAGTTGCCCTTCATTGCGTCTAACGCAAGGGACATATATACGTCCAGTTCCGACACGATATGCGCAAACGCCTTTAAATGGTTAATCTGCGCCGCCAAGGTCTTGCGGACCTCGTCAAACAAACTGCTCTCCAAGCGGATAATTTTTTGCTCGGCGTTTAAAATTTTATCTTCCAGTTGTTTGAGTTCCTCGGTAATAAAACGCTCGGCGTTTACTAAGGTTTGCTTGCGCACATAATTATAAGGGACCTTGGAAATGTGGCTTTTGGTAACTTCAAAATAATAACCGAAAACGGAGGTATATCCCACCTTTAAGGTGGTAATGCCTGTTTTTTCGCGTTCGCGCGCGCAGATTTCCTCCATACATTTGTTGCTGTTGGCTTTGAGCGAGCGCAGTTCGTCCAATTCGGCGTTGTAGCCTTGGCGGATGACGTGGCCGTCCGAAATTTTTAAGGGAGGATTTTCACTAATAGCGTCGTACAGCACGCGCGCCATATCGCGCAGGACAGGCAAATGCTCCTTTAAGGAAGCGTCCAAACGTGGCACAATTTGCCCATATTCTTCAAACCAGCGGGCAATCGGGTCCACATTTAAAAGGGAATTGCGCAGACCGGACATATCCCGCGGGGAAGCGGTGCCCGTGGCGGTGCGCGTCATAATGCGCTCAATATCGGAAATGTTTTCTAAAAGCGCCGACAAATCGGCCAGCGCGGATTGGTTATTTACAAACCCCTCTACCGCGTTTTGGCGCTCGCCAATATCCGCCGGGTCCATTAACGGGTGCAAAATCCACTCCTTTAATTTGCGGCTCCCCACAGCGGTTTTGGTTTTGTCTAATAACGCCCACAAACTGCCCTTTCTGCCCCCCTCTTGGCTTTTTACCAGTTCCAACGAGGCTACGGCATTTTCGTCAATTTGCAAACAGTCTTTCAGTTCGCGGTAAGACGGAATCAGCACGCGCTTAAAACTGGGCTCGGTTACGTTCAAATACCGCATAATTAGTAGCGCGCACGCCAAGGCGTTGCGTTTATTGCCCCACGCGCCCAAGGCCGGCCAATTTTCGGGCAGGGTATAATCCCCGTCAAAGGCGGGCTGCTCGGTAAGCGTTAAATTAGAGGGTAAAACGATTTTGGTTTTAAGTTGCAAAAGGGTGTCTTTGTCCGCGATGATTTCGGACGGGTTGACCGCGGCCAAGGCGGCGGCTAGATTGGTTAAAGAAGCGTCTTTATCGTTCTGGTTTACCCAAAATTCACCCGTGGAAACCTCCACACACGCCATTGCCCACCCCGCGGGCGACGTGTTGATGGATACCAAATAGTTGGATTGGTTTGCATCCAACAAGGTATCTTCCATTAGCGTACCGGGGGTAATCACGCGGATTACTTTGCGCTCAAACAGTTTAGTATTTTTATCCATTACCGCGCTGGTTTGTTCGCAAATGCCGATTTTTTTGCCCGCGTTCAACAAGCGGACAATGTAGTTATTGGCCGCGTGATAGGGGATGCCGCACATCGGCATACCGTTGCGCGCGGTAAGCGTAAGGCCCAAGAGCGCGCTGATTTCGCGTGCTTGGTCGTCAAACATTTCGTAAAAGTCGCCTAGGCGGAAGAACAACACGATGTCGGGATATTTGGCCCGGGTGTCAAAATATTGCTTCATTAAAGGGGTAAGACCAGTCTTTTGCATAGTGATATTCTAGCAATTTTTGCCCGTTTATGGCCCGACGGCAAAGCAAGTAACGCGGCCGGGCAAAGCCGCCAGATAAAGAAATGACAGAAACGTAAATTTTTGTTATAATATTTGTACCTAGTTGTTTAAGTAATAACTACGGTCCGGGGCTTTTAAGTTCCGGCGTTTTTAATGTTTTAGTTTGGTAGGATGGCTGAGCGGTCAAAAGCAACGGTCTGTAAAACCGTCGGGCTACGCCCTACATAGGTTCGAATCCTATTCCTACCACCATTTAAACCCCGCTTCCGCGGGGTTTTTTATTGGGTAGGTAGGAAAGCAGGCAAACTGCTTTGCCTGCGTTAGGATTCGAAAGGCGCAGCGATGTTTTTGTTTGAAGCGCTGGGCGCTGAAAGGCAAAAACCGCGAGCCCGGCCTGCAAGAAAATTCCGTCAGGAATTTTACTGGAAGGCGAATCCGCCCTATTATTTAAACCCCGCTTCCGCGGGGTTTTTTTATGCCTCATTTTTTGCTACACTCTATAAAACATTTTTCATTCCCACGGGGTTTTTATGAACAAAGCACAAGTAACACAAGAAATTTTTAATAAATTAAAACAAGGTCTCCCAAAAGTTTGGGAAGGAAAACTTTCTATTTTGGAAATGAAACAAAATAATTGCCACAACTGGAAACAATTAGAATGGCCCGGGTGGTATTTTCAATTTAAATGTGAAGAAATTCTTGCTCAAAACAATTTTTTTAAAATTCCTGGTCCCAAGTATGGAAAAGTAGAATTTGATGGAGTAAAAAACATTCCTTGGGACTTTAAAGCACATACTTTACAAACTAATAAAAGCCCTCAAAAGATTCCTACTAATGGTTGGGATGAAACATCGCAGGCAATTTTACAATATGGAGAAGTGGGTTTTATTATTGCAAATGGTTCTGCCCAATTTGATGATATGAACCAAACTTTTAAAAAATGGCACGATGCATTAAAAGGCAAGGCTTCTGATTACGAATTAAAGAGAATACAAAGAGGGGCAACATCCAGAAAAAGAAAAACGATATTCACACTCGAATCAATTGTTTTTGCTTTTCTTAATAAAGAGACCATTCAAACTTGCTCGCAATTTCAAAAAGGAATGCGTAACGCTAATGGCAAACCACGCAAAGCAAAAGTTATGCTTGATTTAAACAATTCTAGAATAGAAAAAATTGTATATCCTATTTAATAATTAGCAAACAAGGCTAATTCCGAACACGGATAACACTCATATGTATCTGTACTATGTTGAGACAAATTAAATAATTGTTTTGCTAAAAACTCAACACATTTTACATTTACTGCATTACCTAATTGTTTGTAGGCTTGATGGATGTTGGCATTTAAAACAAAATCATCCGGGAAACTTTGCAGGCGAGCCGCTTCCCTTATTGTAAGGCGGCGCCTATATTTACCAATAATAGGAATTTGAACCATTGCAACTAAGGCCGGGAATGTATCTGGACGTTTAACACGAATACCAGAAGGGCGCATTTGAATAAGCCCTTCCCATATTGATGAAATAGCACTACCCGCCTGCCATTCAAATTTTCGTTGTGTTGGGGTAAAATCGGCTAAATAATTCCATTTCTTTAACCAAAAATCTATAAACTCTTTGTTCTTATAATAAAGAGTTCGGTTTTTCATACAAAAAAGGGCTTTCCATTCTGGCAATTCATTCAGGGAATATGTTTTTCCAAACTCACTTGCCCAAATTGGAAATCCTATAATCTTTTCTTTGATACCTTGATAAAATTCATTCCAGCACGTTAAAACTCTTTCTTCCTCTTTGGAAATATTATAAATAGGGTCAACATTTTTCTCTAAAATACCTGAATTATAAATATTTAAATCCGACTTGCGCCCAGTTGGAATCTGAAAGTTTAAATGTTTTATTCCCAAAGATTTGTGTATTCCTAAGATATATACTCGTTCTCTCTGCTGAGGAATGCCCAACTGATGAGGGCTCATAATCAGAGGGGTAGGTGGCAAGATATACCCAAGTTCTTCTAAAGTATGCTTAATAACTCTCCAAGTATTTCCGCCATCGTGAGACACTAAATTTCTTACATTTTCTAAAATAATAAATTTCGGCCTAGTCGTTTGCAAAATTCTAACTATTTGAAAAAACAATGTACCTTTTGTCTCATCGGCAAAACCCTTTTGTTTGCCTGCCTTGGAAAATGTCTGGCACGGGAACCCCGCACACAAAACATCATAATCAGGAATTTCCGAATTAGAAACTAATGTAATATCAAACGCCGCGTTCATCGAATAATTTCTTTGATAACTTTCTATAGCAAAAGGATCTATCTCGGACGCAAAAACACACTTTCCCCCCAAAGAAAGCATTGCTTGGTGAAATCCCCCTATTCCAGCAAATAAATCAATAAACTTAAATCCTCTTTGAAAATAATTCATAAAAAATATTCCAAATATTATTTTTGCGATTTCATCCAAGCATCGATTTCTGACAAATGAAATTTCCATAGTTTTCCCACTTTAGCACAAGGTAAACCTTTTTGAGAAACCCACTTTATTGCAGTTTCCCGGCTTACTCCTAAATAGGAACATAACTCATTTAAAGAAATCCATCGATTTAATGTAGGCATAAATTAACCCCAATAAGGATATTATTTATTATATGATATAAATATTGATTTGTCAGTATTTATGTTAATTTATATAGATTTATATCGATTATTATATATTTATACAGTAAAAAGCACCCCGGGGAGAATATCCCCGGGGTGCTTTGCATTACATTAGAATTTTTGCGTGCCGCGGGAGCGGCTTGCGCCGCGCAGCGTTAGAGCCCAACACTTGTTTATAACGACATCTTCAAGCCGTCAATAAACTCCTGCCACGGGCGTTTTGCCTCGCCGCCGCCTTGGGCAAAGTCAGCGCGTCCGCCCGCGCGGCCGTTCAGGTCCGCCGCGATTTGCTTGGCGACCGTGGCCGCATTGGTATTGGGCAGACTGCCCGCCGTTTTGACGACAAACGCGCGTTTGCCGTCTTTATCACAAGCCACAATAATCAAGGCCTGCTTGTACTTTTGGGCAATCGTATCAGCGATGTTGCGCAGTTCTTTGGGTTCGGCGCCCTCGGCGTTGCGCACGACCAACACCGTACCATTTTTCAGCGTGAAACTCATCTCGTTAATGCCGCCGGCGGCCAAGGTCTTTTCGCGGAATTGCAAGTAGCGTTTTTTGACCTCTTTCAGTTCGTCCGCAATCGCATTAACGCGCGTAAAAACGTCCTTGGACGGCACTTCCAAACGCGCGGCCAATTCTTCGGCTTGGCGGTTGACGTTCTTTAAATAGTCCAGCGCGGCATAACCCGCCACGCCTTCCACACGGCGCACCCCGGCGGAAACGGAGCCTTCTTTAAGCACCAAAACCGTCATTACGTCCGCCGTATTTTTAACGTGCGTACCCGCGCACAGTTCCAAACTGTACTTTTGTTCCGGGTGAGCAAAACTGCCGCCCATTAACACAAAGCGGGCCGGGTCGGCGTATGTTTCGCCCAACAAGGTTACCGCGCCCAATTTTTCGGCGTCGGCCAGCGGACGAACCGCGCAGGTAACAGGCAGTGCCTCTTCGGCGGCTTTATTGGCAATCGCCCACGCCTTGTTTAATTCCCCGGCAGTCGGCGTTTTGGAGAGCGTATAGTCAAAGCGGAAGCGTTCCGGCGACACATAAGAACCGCTCTGGTGTACGGACGTGCCGAACACCTGGCGCAAGGCCGCGTTTACCAAGTGGATAGCGCTATGGTTGGCCATACAGCGTTTGCGCAGAGCCGCGTTGACCGTAAGCGTAACCTTTTGGCCTTTTTTCAGCGTGCCGGAAATTTTGTGCAAGAATACCTTGGCAACGGGCTTTTGCACATCGTCCACGCGGGCGATTTCTTTTCCGTCCAGCGTGATAACGCCCTTGTCGCCCACCTGTCCGCCGGATTCGGCATAGAAAGGCGTGCGGTCAAAGACGGCGTAACCTTCACCGTTTACTTCGTCCGTCAGTTCAAATTTGCCGTTTAACAACATCAGTACGGTGCCCTCGTCCGTCAGCGTTTCGTAACCCGTAAATACGGTGGCGGGGTTGTGGGTTTCCACGTGCTGCATCATATAGGCTTTATCCTTGGTAAATTCGTCCGCATAGGAACGGCTCTTTTCCTGCGCGGCGGATTTGGCCTTTTCGTAGCCCTTTTCATCCACGGTTACGCCCTTGGAAGCCGCGATTTCCTTAGTCAGTTCCAACGGGAAACCGTAGGTTTCGTGCAAGTGGAACGCTTCTTCGCCGGGCAAGGTTTTGCCGCAAGAAGCGAGCAGGGCGGAAAGTTTTTCTTCGCCGTTTACCAAGGTTTTTAAGAAAGTGGTCTCTTCCAATTTAAGCACGTCTTGGATGTGGGAAAGGTTCTTATCAATTTCCGGGTACAGGCCCGCAAAAATTTCCTTTACCACAGGGACCAAGGTGTAAAGATACGGTTTTTCGTTGCCCATTAATTTGGCATAGCGCGCGGCGCGGCGAATCAAGCGGCGCAAAATGTACCCGCGTCCTTCGTTAGAGGGCAAAATGCCTTCGGCAATTAAGAAACTGGAACTTCTGACGTGGTCCGCAATAATGCGCAGGGCGGAAACTTCCTCTTGGGTGGTTCCCGCAATATGCAAATCCTGCTTGGCGCGGTTAATGAGCGGGGTAAAGAGGTCGGTTTCAAACACGTTTTTGGCGTTTTGCATCGCCATACACAAGCGTTCCAAGCCCATACCCGTATCAATGTTGTTATGCGGCAAGGGTTTAAAGGTGCCGTCCTCTTGGCGGTTGTAACTTTCAAATACAATGTTCCAAATTTCTACAAAGCGGCCGCAGTCGCAGGTGATGTCGCAATGCGGATTTTTGCAGCCTTTATCGCCAAAGTCGTAATAAATTTCGCTGCACGGACCGCACGGGCCGGTAGAGCCCATCGTCCAAAAGTTGTCCGCTTCGCCCAATTCAAAAATGCGTTCCTTGGGCACGTAATTAAGCCACAGGTTATAGGCTTCTTCGTCGCGCGGGGCAATGCCGCCTTTGTAAATGCTGACGTAGAGTTTATCCGGGGATAAGCCAAGTACCTTGGTTAAATATTCCCACGCCCAATCAATGGCTTCCTTTTTAAAATAGTCGCCAAAGGAAAAGTTGCCGAGCATTTCAAAAAAAGTGAGGTGGCGTTCGGTAAAGCCTACGCTGTCAATATCCGTGGTGCGTACGCATTTTTGGCAGGTGGTGGCGTTTTTGAGGGAGTCGTCAATGCCTAAAAAGTTGGCTTTAAACTGCACCATACCGGCAGAGGTAAAAAGCAAGGTCGGGTCCGAGTGCGGGATAAGGGAACTGGACGCGATAATCGGCAGTCCTTTGGAGTGGAAAAATTGCAAATAACCGTTTCTGATTTCTGTACTTGTTTTCATAAAACCTTCTTAACGTAACGTTTAAAACATATATAATAAAGTATATCAAATACAGGGGCTTGTACGCGTGGAGACATCCTCCCCCCGAATAGGGCAACAGACCTGCTGCCTGTTTTGTTATAATTTTCCTATGAACAAAATTTTTGGATATTTACTGATTTGCGCCGGGTTAGGCTTAATCTTTTTTTCGCTGACCGGGATGTACAAAGTTTTTGTAAACGGCGGGGCCGTAATGCCCGTTATGCAATTTGCGGATATGCAAATTAATACGCAATACGGGCCGATGCTCCTGCCGATGAAGAACCTCAGCACGCTGGCGAACCTGGGCTTGTTTGCGGTACTTATGATGTTTGTATTATCCGCCGGAAGCAAGGTAGCCCAAATCGGCAACGGGCTCTTAAAAACCGAACGGTTATGCGAAACCATAAAAAACAGCCGCAACACAGAAGAGGAACTGAAAAAATTATGAAAATTCTTTTTATTTTAAACCCCAAAAGCGGTAAAACCCAAGTAAACCAAGACCGCTTGGAAGCAATGGCAAAATGTATCCAACTGAACTTTCCGGGGGCGGATATGCGCCTGACCAAGGCCGCCGGGCACGCCACTGAACTGGCCAAAGAAGCCGCCTCCAACGGGTACGACGCCGCGGTGGCAATCGGCGGAGACGGAACCATTAACGAAACGGCCCGCGGGCTGGTGGGCACGAATACGGCCTTGGGCGTAATTCCCAAAGGCTCCGGCAACGGCTTTGCGCGCGAGTTGGGTATGCCACTTTTGTTTGAAGAAGCCGTAATGCGGTTGCAACGCGCTAAAATCCACAAATGCGATGCTGGCCGCGCCAATGGGGAACTCTTTTTAAATTTGGCCGGGGTCGGCATTGAAGCCGAAATTGCCTGGCAGTTTATGGAACAGGGCAAAACGGGCAACCGCGGGATGTGGCCTTATTTCAAAATCGGCGCGAAAACTGTTTTTTCCTATAAGCCCAAAACCTTGGAAGTAGATTTAGACGGCACACCCCTTACCTTGGCCCCTTTGACCTTGGTATTTGCCAACGGCCGCCAATACGGCAGTAACTTCAAAATTGCCCCCAAGGCCAATTTAAGCGACGGCGAACTGGATATGGTTATCGTGCGGGATGCCCCCAAGTGGAAATTGGCGTTGGCCGCACCGTCTTTCTTTACCGATAACTGGCGCCCCTTCGGCATTACGGAAACCACACACGCCAAACACGCCGTTATCCGCGTGCCAGGCGATATTGTCTATCACATTGACGGCGAACCGCGCAAAACCAAAGACCAACTGGAAATTGCCATACAGCCCGGCGCGTTAAAGGTAATGTTCCCGGAGAAATAAATGGCCCGCAGAAGAAGAACCTCCACCCGCAAAACAAATAAGCAGGTAAAATTTTGGGCGACCGTGATTGCCACCGCCGTGCTGTACATTATGCAGCAGCAAGGCAAGCCGCTTACCCAAACGGGCGAGGTGGAGAACGGGGCGATATTTAGGGATGTGTCTATCGCCTCGGTATATGACGGGGATACCTTTAAAATTAATTTAAATTGCTCCCTAGCCGTGTATTGCGAAAAAGTACCCGTGCGCGTGCGTGGGGTGGACTGCGCGGAAATGAAGGGCAAGACCGAAAAAGAAAAACGCAAAGCCCAACAGGCCAAGGAATTTACCCAAGCATTTTTGGACCAAAAACCTGTTACGCTTTCCGACTGCGGAAGAGATAAATATTTCCGCCTGCTATGCGACGTAACCAATGGCGAAGGCAAAAACCTGGCGGACGAACTCATCCGCCGCGATTTAGGCTATCCCTACAACGGTGGCACGAAGTCTAAAAGATATCAATAATTATCAAATTCCATAACCAAGTCTCCCCCAATGTTTCTGAAGGTACCTTGTCCGCCGTTTAAATAACGGCATAAGGCCAAACCCTCCGGGTTATTGGTGCCAACTTGGCAATAACGCTTGCCTGAATTAATATTCACTTTATAACGCAATTTAGCAGTTTGGATGCCAATTTCACCGCCACTAATTTGTACCAAACCATATTTCTTGGAAGAACAAAAATTCATATAACTTTCCGTATGATTACAGGTGGGGATTTCTACCCCCATTTCCAAAAAACTAGTAGGGTAACGCCCATTAGCCAAGTAAAAAACTTGCGCTTCCTTACGCGCATATTCCGCCCAATTCCGCACTTCTACCATTTGCGCTTTAAAAACCGCTTTATTATATTGCGGCAAGGCCACCGCCGCCAAAATACCGATAATGAGAACGACTACTAAAAGTTCTATAAGGGTAAAACCTGCGCTTGCCGTACAAAAATAATTAACCGTGCGGGCACCCCAAGCAGACGTCATTCCGTAAGGTTTGGCGGCCCGCAGGGTTACGGAATCTTGTCGTTTCGCAACAACAGATTTCCGACTAAAACACTCGGGAATGACCCCACTAGCACAAGTGGCCGCACGGCAAACATCTCTAAATCCTTTCATTATTTTCTCCTTGTTCTGGTTTTGGAGAAAATGCGCATAAAAAACGGCTGCTATATTTGAGCCTAGCGAAGTAACCCAAATATAACAGCC
>CAVKWQ010000021.1:0-23819 GCA_963660385.1 Muribaculaceae bacterium | reverse complement strand
TCATTTTTTCTCCTTGTTAAGGCCTTTATATTTGAGCAAAACGGCCTTTTATACACATTTTTATATAGCGGATACATCCGGGTATATCCGACGAGGAATATCAAAATTTTAGCAAAAAAAAAAAACGATACAAGCCCTTTATAAAGAATAACGGAAAAGCAACAACTAAAAACTCCAAAAGTAGATCCTGAAAACCTTGCGGGCCGCACCTTGCAGGCCGCAGATTTTCCGCACTCTTTTGATTAATGGAGCCACACTGTTTTGGCAATGTCTCGGGCAAATAAAACAGCAATAATAAAAAATACATCTTTTGCCGTTATAAAAAAGGGGTTTCAGGATCCAGCGTAAGAGAGTCAATGGTCGGCTGGACCCTGAAATAAATTAAGGGTGCCCTCTTGTTTCGTAAAGTCGTCATTCCCGAAAGTCGTAGTCGGGAATCTGTCTTTGCTGGTGTTGTACTCTTACAAAACAACAGATCCCCGACTAAATTCCTCGGGGATGACAATTAGGCAACAACAGATCCCGGATAAAAACCTTCCGGGATGACGGCCCCCTGCTGGCCACCGCGCGCCTACTAGCGCACAAAAAAACTCCCGGGGTGGGTTCCCTGGGAGTTGTAAAAATCTAACCACTAAAAAATTATCTGCGGCGGCGGGGTTGTGTTTGAGCCGCTTTTTTGGCGGGTTGCTTCGGCTGAGGCGTGGGCGTAAGTTGCTTGGCCTGCGTAACTTTGGCCTTGCATTGCGCCATTAGGTCCGCCGGGGTTACATAGCCAAGCATATTGGGAGTCGTCGTCAAATTGCCCGGCTTGGCCCCCACGGACACCAAATAATTGTAAATCTCTTGGTTACAGGCAATCGCGGCAAAGGCCAGCGGCGTCATCGCCTGTTTATAGCCAGCGGGCACAGCCTTATATTCAAGCATCATCGCTAGGCGCCCCTCTCGGCGGGCCAGCACGACGAGGTGCTTTAACATATCCACATTTTGAGACAAAACCGCCAAATGCAAAATATTTCCCTTGGGCGAGGCTTCAAACAACAGGCCGCCCTTGGTAATCAAAAAATCCACCATTTCAATTTGACCGTTTTCCACCGCCAAATGCAGGGGCGTAAAGCCGGCCTTGTTCTTGTTAAACACCACGGCCTTATTCATATCCAGCACGCGCTTGGCTAAGTCCATATCGCCCTGTGCGGCCGCCGTAAAAATATCGTCATCCGTCAACGGTTTTTCCGCTTGGGCCGCGTTCGGGTCGGGCAGTTCGCGCCCTTCGGCCTTGGCCTGTGCGATTAAGGCCTTGTTGTCCTCTTCAATCACGCTGTTTTTTACTTCGCGCAAATCTTTATTAAACCATTGCAAAATCTGCCCACGGCCGTTCTGCTGTGCGGCAATATAAGGCACTACGCCATTGTTATCGGCCAAGGTCGGGTCCGCATCGGCGGCCAATAAGCGGCGGACGACATCTTCAAAGCCCTTAGAAGCCCCCCAATAAAGCGCAGTTTGCCCCAATTTGTTCTGCATATTTACGTCAATAGGCGTTTGCATTGTCTGCGGTTTTAAGAGTTCGCGGATAGTGTCCGGGTGGTTGTAGCGGGCCGCGTAAATAAGCGCGGTGTTGCCGTCGTTATTGGCGGCGTTTACGTCCGCGCGGTAAGCCATTAAAGAGCGCACGCTCGGCACATCGCCCAGCGAAGCCGAAATAATCAGCGGAGTATTGCCCTTTTCGTTCTTTACGTTCGGGTCCACCCCGCCTTTGAGCATCGCCAGCACGCCCATTGCGTTTTTAGTGGCGGAGGCGCGGAACAAATAATCGCTGTTTAGCCCCTCGCTCACGCCGCTGGAAAGAAATAAGTCAATAAACTCGCCTTGTCGTTTTTCCAACGCCAAATACATAGGAGAGTGGTTATAGTTATTTTTCGCGTTAATATCCGCGCCGGAATAGACCAAAAAGCGCGTAATTTCCGGGAAGTTGCCATACAAACTGCGCAGGAGCGCCGTATCCTTGGAAAAGGAATTGGCCTTATTCACATCTGCGCCTGCCAGCACCAAATCCTGCACCGCCTGCAAATTACCAAAGGTGGCCGCCATTACGATAAGCGGGTCGCCCTTGCTGTTGACGATATTTACATCGTTTTTGATTTTATTTTGCAGAATATCGGAGAAGGTTTGGTAGTCGTTTTTTTGCAAAGCCGAGGTGGCCTCGTCCGCCAGTTCGGCGGAAGTTTTGACGGAAACGATTTTATCAAACTTTCCACCCTTGGAAGAGGGTGTGTAACCGCTTTTAAAGGTAAAAGCCAAAAGAAGCACGAGCGGCAACGCCGCTATTACCGCGATGATAAGCCAAGGCTTACCGGCTGCGCGGGACAGGGCCTGCGGTACCTTCCGCTCCGTCGGTGCGGAAATGATGGTCGTGTTCTTTTTTTTACCCGGAAACATCCGCTTCTCCGTTTATTTTTTCAGGTGGGAAAAAGCATCCTGCGCGGCGGCTTGTTCGGCCAGTTTTTTGTTATGGCCTTTGCCCACCCCCAGGGCTTTTCCGTCCAGGCTCACGCGCACGGTAAACACCTTGTTGTGCTCGGGGCCGACAGTTTGGATAACTTCGTACTCGGGCGTATGGGGCCCGGATTTTTGCAAGTATTCTTGCAGTAAACTTTTGAAATCTTTTTCGTCTTGCGTGAGTTCCTGCGTTTTTACCCACGGCAAGATAACCGACTCCGCGGCCGGATAGCCGCCGTCAATATAAACGGCGCCTAAAACGGCTTCCACCGCGTTGGAGATAATGCTGTCACGCTCTCTGCCGCCGGTAGCCAATTCACCGCGGCCCAGGCTCATATAGCGGCCCAGGTCCAGTTGTTTGCCCCAAAGATAAAGGTTGCGTCTGGAAACTAAGTTAGACTTAATTTTAGAAAGCACCCCCTCTTCTACGTGCGGACATTGGTTGTAGATGTAATCTGCAACAATGGCGCCCAAGATACTGTCCCCCAGAAACTCCAAGCGTTCGTTGTGTTTAACGCTGCGGTGTTCACCGGCGTAAGACTTATGAGTGAGTGCTTCCTTTAAAACGGCCTTATCTTTAAAGCAATATCCAATGATATGCTCTATGTCCGTGTACACGATTATTTATTGGCGTTCTGCTGAATATAGTCAATCGCTTCGCCAACCGTTTTGATTTTTTCGGCTTTTTCATCAGGAATTTCAATATCAAATTCTTCTTCCAAAGCCATAATAAGTTCAACAGTATCCAAGGAATCGGCGCCCAAGTCGTTTACAAACTGCGCTTCCGGTTTCACCTGGTCGGCTTCTACGCCCAACTGTTCCACGATGATATTTTTTACTCTTTCTTGCACATTTTCTACAGACATTTTAGTCCTCCGGTTTTTTAAAAAGGGGCTTCCCCTTGTACTAATTAATTAAATATAAAGCCCGCCATTGACGGCGAGAACGTGCCCCGTAATATACGAGGCGTCTTCGCTGGCCAAAAACATTACTGCTTTGGCGATATCTTGCGTCGTAGCAAATCTTTTGAGCGGTACGGCTTCCAACGCTTTATTTTTTACCTCTTCGGGCAAAGCGTCCGTCATAGCCGTTTGAACAAACCCAGGGGCCACCGCATTTACGCGGACGTGGCGGGAACCAAACTCCTTCGCCAGCGTCTTCGTTAAACCGATAATGCCCGCTTTGCTGGCCACATAGTTGGCCTGGCCGGGGTTGCCCATTTCCCCCACTACGGAAGAAATGTTTACAATGTTGCCGCTTCTTTTTTTGAACATTACCTTTAAAGCGGCCTTGGACATTAAAAACGTCCCTTTCAAATTGACGGCGATTACGTCGTCCCAATCCTGCTCGCTCATACGCACGGTCAGGTTATCTTTGGTAATGCCCGCATTGTTTACCAGCACGTCTAAACCGCCCAAGTTTTTTACAGCGTTTTCTACAAAGGAATCACAATCCTTTGCATCCGCCACATTTACTTTTTGCGTATAGACTTTTACGCCGTAAGCCCCCAATTTTTGGGCGGCCGCGGCCAAGGCTTCTTCGCGCGTACCGCACACGGCTAAATTGGCCCCTGCTTTGGCAAATTCCTCCGCCAATGCGAGTCCGATACCGCGCGTGGCGCCGGTAATCATTACGTTTTTACCTTTAAAATCCGCCATTATTTTTCCTCCTGATGAATTTCTTTTTCAATTTCATCAAAAGTCGGTTTCAACGCGCTCATTTTGGCGGCGATGTCGCCGATAAAATCTTTTTCCACCAAGCGTTTTGCCGTTTTAATGGCGTTAAAAATAGCAAAATCGTTGGATTTTCCGTGGGAAATAATAGCCACGCCGTTCACCCCCACCAGCGGCGCACCGCCGTAGCAATCGGGGTTGGTGTGGTCCTTTACGGCTTTAAACGCACCCTTTGACAAAAGCGCGCCCAACAATGCAAGCGGACGCTTTTTGACTTCGCGTTTAATCATATTAATCATTGTTTTAGCCAAGCCTTCGGCCATTTTTAAAACAATGTTTCCCACAAAGCCGTCGCAGACGATCACGTCCGTATCGCCAGTGTTTACGTCGCGGCCTTCCACGGTTCCTTTAAAGTTCACGCCGATTTCGCGCATATGCGGAATCGTGTGCTTAACCAAAAAGTTACCTTTGGTTTCCTCTTCGCCGATGGACAACACGCCCACGGACGGAGCCGGAATATCAAACACCTTTTGCATATAAGCCGAACCCATTACCGCAAATTGCAGTAAATGAATCGGTTTGCAGTCGGCATTTGCACCGCCGTCCAAGAGCAGGCTTACGCCCTTGTAGGTGGGCATCGGGGTAGCAATCGCCGGGCGTTGTACACCCTTAATGCGCCCCATACCGAACAGGGCCGCCACCATCGCCGCGCCGGAGTGCCCGGCAGAAACAAAAGCGTCAGCAGCCCCCTTGTGAACCAAGTTGGCGCAAACAATAATGCTGGCGTCTTTCTTCTGGCGGCACTCTTTGGCCGGTTCCGCGCCCATATCAATAGTGTTAGGCGCGTGGACGATAGAGATATTCTTCGGTACGTCCGTATAACCTAACGCTTTGAGTTCACGGCGCAAGACGGCTTCGTCCCCCACCAAGATAACCTCAACATCCAGTTTCTTGGCGGCTTTCAAAGCGCCCAATACATTGGGCTTTGCGCCGTAATCTCCGCCTAATGCGTCCAGGGCTATTTTCATAACGGACCGTTATTTGGCTTCGGGCTCTTCGGCTTTGGTTTTTTGGGCCACTACCACTCTGTCCTTATAGAACCCGCAAGTCGGGCAGACATTGTGCGGCAGCCGGGGAGATTTACAATTCGGGCAGGCCACTAACTGCGGCAATTCTACTCCGGAATTGTGGGATCTTCTCATATCCCGGCGGGAACGAGTGTGTTTTTTCTTTGGATTGGGCATTGGTAATACTCCTGTTACTTAATAGTAAAATTCAAAAAGAATTGTTACTTAAATTTTCCTTTCAATGCTGCGAAAGGAGACAAATTTGCTGGTTTACAGTCGCACGGGCCATCGTTTAAATCGTGTCCGCACGTCGGGCACAGCCCCTTACAATCGGGCTTGCACAGAAAACGGATATCTTCCGTCAACGCCAGCGTTTGCCGTACAACTGATATTATATCAATTATTTCTTGCTTGGTGCTATATGTTTCTATAAATTCTTCGGCAAACGGCTGTGTGCTCATTTTCAAACAGCGGGCACATTGGATAAGTCTTTCCCCCTTCACGGTGCCCCGTACCAAGATTTCCTTGGAGGCCACCGAGAACGAAAGCGCCACCGCCACTTTGGTAATTTTATTGGGAGCGGAAAATACATCTTCAAAATATTTTGTGCTTAACTGTGCGGAGCAGTCTAACCCGCCCATACGCAAAATATCGGCAGTTTTAAACTGCAAGTCCTGCGGAACATCATATTCTTGATAAAAGGAATTTTCGCTCATATATATATTTTAGCAAAAAGCGCGCCTACCGCGTAAAGCCTTTGCTCATCCATTTGCGGCTCTTCCAGCGGCGCTCAAACACCACGGCACGGATATTTTCATCAAGCGCCATCGCAAGCCATATACCGTTGAGCCCCCAGCCCCACCAAATGCCAAGCACATAGGAGAGTAATGTAGCCACCAGCCACATTACAATAATGCCCGTAATAAACGGGTACATCACGTCGCCCGCGGCTATCAAAGAGTCCACCGAGGTAATATTGACCGCGCGGCCGATTTCCAGCACCACATCAATATACAAAACCATTGCACCCAAACGGATAACCTCCGGGTTGGAGGAAAGCAATTTAAAAATATCCGTGCCCACCAGGGCCGTTAAAACGGACACGCACACCGTAACCCACAGCGCAAGGCGTATAGAATATTTTTCAAGCGAGAAGGCCGCATTGCCTTTGTCCGCCCCCACCAAGTGCCCGATAGCAATCGCCGCGCCGTTACCAATAGCAATAGAAAACACATACGAAAACATCACAATACTCATCGCATATGTTCTCGCCGTCAGGGCGGCATTGCCCATCATTACGGATAAATAAGTAATCACCACTTGGGATAAGTTGTAGGACACCTGCTCCCCCGCCGCCGGCAAGCCGACAAGCAGTAAATTTTTAATTTTATCCCACGGGAACGGTTTAAAATACTTTAAGGGTGGTACCGGGGAAACCTTGCGGAAGAGTAAATATGTCAGCAAAATAACCGCCACCGTGCGGCTGATAACGGTGGAAATACCCGCCCCGGTAATCCCCAAGCGCGGCGCACCGCAGTTACCGAAAATCAAAAAGTAGTTGCCCACTACGTTAATAATATTAATAAGGAACGTAACAAACATTGGGTAGTAGGCTTTGTTGTGGCTGCGCAAAATAGCGGAAAGCGTCATCGCCAGCGACTGCAAGAACGAAAACCCGCCAACGAGCGTCATATAAGATACACCGTACCCCACCAAGTTATCATCCAGCCCCATTAATTTTAAGGACGGTGCGGCAAACACCCACAGTCCCGCGCTAACCAGTCCCCCCATAATCAGGTTCACCAGCAGGGAAACGCCAATCACTTGTGCGACGTTTTTCTTTTGTTTGGCCCCCAAATATTGCGAACAAAGCACGGACGTACCCAAGGTGGTAATGCCGTACAAAATAAACACGAGGTTTAACAGTTGGTTGACCACGCCCCCGGCGGCTACGGTTTCGTCCGAGTAGCGGCTGAGCATAAAAACGTCCGTCGCGCCCGTGAACATAATCAGGAGCGTTTCTATAAAAATAGGGCTGGCCAAATTAAACAGTTGCTTGCGGACTATTTTGCGGGGTCTTTTGGTTTTTGCTTGCGTCATTTGGTTACACTAAATTGTTTTTCCAACTTACTGATATCAATCATCCCGTTGCCTTGGGCAATATCGGGCAGGCCGGGGATTTTGACGGCGGCCTTTTTTAAGGAGTCCTTTACTTCCTCAGCGGTCGGATAACGGCCCAATTTCTTTTTAAGGCCTTCTACTGCCAAGGCGGCCGCACCGCTGACAAATCCGGCCGCGGCGGAGGTACCGCTCATCAGCGTATAATCGCCGTCGGCCGCCGCAGTAAACACTTTGTCGCCGGGCGCGATAAAATCTACCTCGGGGCCGTAAGAAGATTGGTGATAAATGGTTTTGCCGTCCGCGGACAAGGCGCTTACCGCAATGACCGTAGATAATTTTCCCGGATAAAACACACCGGGATAGGGATAATTGCCCGCCGGGCATACAACGGTTACGCCGGAATCGTGCGCTTGGTTAATGGCGTTCGTCAGCGGAATAGAACCGCCCGCGGAAACGCCGTAACTTAAATTTAAAACGGTAATTTTATCCTCGGGATTTTCCTTATTATAGGAAAGCAAGGTATTTACGGCAGAGGTTACCGCCTGCGGGCCGATTAAGCGGCTGCCGTCGTCAATTTTATACACCACGAGCGAAGCCTGCGGGGCAATACCCGTAAACTCTACGCCACGCGCGCCGATAATACCGGCTACGCCCGTACCGTGGTTTTTGATATCGGTAAACGAACCGGACATTGTAAAATCTTGGCCCATAATATGCTTGCCGTTAAATTCCGGGTGCGAAACAATTCCGCTGTCCGCCACCGCTACTTTTACGCCTTTACCCGTCAAAATTTTATGGGGCGGATATAAACGGTATGCCCAAAAATTATCAAAGGGGTCCTCGGGCTTTTGCTCCTTGGGCGCGGCGGAAAATTCCCCGTCGTCGCTAATGCGTAAGTTGGTCGGGCCCAACAACATCGGGTCCGCCATTACGGGCAGAGAAAGACAACACAAAGCAAATAAAAATAGTAAGCGTTTCATATTATAAGTTAATTTTTTTAATTACCGGCCAGCGCACGCCGCTAATGGGATGCGCGCTCACTTCCAAGGCGGGCGCAGTTTGGCTGCGTTTTAAATCCGCGGCGTTAATGCGCGTTAAAACGTCCTCAGCGGTTTCCAATTTAATGTGGCACTTTTTGGCAATTTCCGCCGCCGTCAGTTGGTCTTCAAAATACAGCCGCAGAATTTTATCCAAGGCCGCATAGGGCGGGAGTTGGTCCTCGTCTTTTTGGTTGGGGCGCAATTCGGATGTCGGCGCGCGCTCTATAATACCCTGCGGAATTAGCGGTTGCGCTTGGTTCAAATAGGCGGCCAATTCGTAAATTTCGCTCTTGTACAAATCCCCAATCGGGCGAAGCGCGCCGCCCGCGTCGCCGTACAGCACAAACGAACCCACCGCGGATTCGCTTTTATCGTCCGTGGATAAGAGCATTGCATTGTACTCGGTGGCCAAGGCACACAAAATGGTCGTGCGCAAACGGGATTGGAGTTCCTGTTCCGTTGCATCCTTGGGGTGCGAAACGATATGCGCAAAGGATTCTTTCAGCGCATTTAAGCCGGGCATTACGCCAATTTCTTCCAAATTTACGCCAAGGGAGCGCGCCAACTGCCCCGCCAAACTTTTGCTTAAATCGCTTGTGCAGTAAGACGGCAAGGATACGCAATACACGCTTTCTCCCCCCAAGGCCTTAGCCGCCAACGCGGCCGTAAAGGCAGAATCAATCCCGCCGCTAAGGCCAAAAACAACCTTATCCATACCGCTTTTATGCACATAATCGCGCAAGCCGAATACAAGCGCGTTAATGAGTTCGGCCTGCCAAGCGGTTTCATAAGATACGGGTTTATAGGCGGCTTCGGTATCGTAGGTGAGCACCTGCTCTTTAAAGGGTTCGCCCAACAAAACAAGGTTGCCTTTTTTATCGGCAGCGGCGGTTATGCCGTCAAAAATCATCCCGTCCCCGCCGCCTAATAAATTGCACATCAGGCACGGCTGGGCGTGCTTTTTGGCATATTTTTTAAGCGCGTCCAAACGCGGGGTAAGATTGCCCTTTAAATATGGGCGGGCCATTAAAAACAGCACCATATCCGCATCCGGGTCCGGCGAAAAGGTGTCGTCCGTAGGTGTGCCTAATACAAATTGCAGGTTAAGGCCTTTAAATGCCACCGTTTCGCAATCGTAAATTTTGGTAATTTTACCTTTATATATAAACGCCAGCGCGGTGGCGGCTTCTTTATTTACGCGGTCTGCTATGCCCAGCACCACAGCGGTATCTTTGGTTTCTTTGGCAATATTTTTAAGTGCCGGGGCCGTTTGCGCCAACAAACGCTTATCGTCAAACAAATCAAAGAGCGGACAACCGCACAAGGCGGCTTCCGGCAGGACGAGCAAATCCGCCTTGGGGGCGGGTGCGCGGAGCAAATCTATAATTGCCTGGGCATTGGCGGCAAGGTCCGCCGCTAACGGGTTAAAGGAAGCCAAGTTTATCTGCATAATAAAAGCACCTCTTAAAATATTGTACAATTTTTGCCTAAAATTTAAACTTAAAAACAAGGCTAGAAATTGCTACAATAATTAAATTGACGGACACTTTTAATAAGGAGTAATAAATGAAGAAACTTTTGATTTTAGCGCTGGCTTTACTGGCCTCCTTGCCTGCGGCCGCAGAAACGGGCATTTTTAAATTATCCCTTTGGGACAAAACGGCTATCGCCACCCCGCGCAACACACACGACATCACGGGGATTGATTTCGG
Source organism: Muribaculaceae bacterium (assembly GCA_963660385.1). Classification (GTDB taxonomy): domain Bacteria; phylum Elusimicrobiota; class Elusimicrobia; order Elusimicrobiales; family Elusimicrobiaceae; genus Avelusimicrobium. The sequence continues at coordinate 13,713 of CAVKWQ010000021.1, read as the reverse complement.
TATCGGTTCCAAAACGGACACTGTAACCGGGGTGCAAATGGACCTGATTTTTGCGCAAACGGAATACGAATTAAAAGGTGCCAGTTTTGCTTGGATTATCAACCTGGCAAACGAAGTATATGGCGCCCAATTTGGGCTTTTGGCCAAGGCCGAAAATTCCACAGGTGCGCAGTTGGGCTTTGTAAATATTTCCAACCGGGCGATTTCCGGCGTGCAGTTTGGCCTTTTTAACCAAGCCGAATACGTCCACGGGGCGCAAGTGGGTTTTGTAAACTACGCGCGCACGATTGAGGGCTTGCAGGTAGGCATTTTAAATATTGCCGAAAACGGCTGGTTCCCGGCTATGGTGTTAGTAAACGGCAGATTTTAAACATATGAAATATCTTTTTCTGTTATGGGGAATTTTGCTGTTTTCCTTACCCAGTTATGCAGAACAAAATGTTCTTAAATTATCTTGGTGGGGCAAAATATCAGTTTCTTTCCCTTACAATACAAATAATGTGTCTGGTTTATCTTTGGGTATGGGGTCTAATACAACCACCATAAATGGTTTGCAGGCTGATATTCTAGTTTCCAAAGCAGAACAAGTAAGGGGGATTCAAACAGCCTTTTTGGGAAAGGCAGAGCAATTAGCAGGTATCCAAGCAAACTTTGTTAATGTGTCTTATCAGGACGCAGTAGGTATGCAAGTTGGCTTTATCAATAGAGCCAATGAAATAACTGGGTTACAGCTAGGAGTTATTAATAAAGCAACCATTTTAAAAGGTTTACAACTCGGGATTATTAATATTGCCGAAAACGGCTGGTTCCCGGCTATGGTATTAGTAAACGGCAGATTTTAATTTGGCTTTTTCCACCAGGAAAAGCCTTTTAAAGGAGAAAAATAAATGAAAAAGTTAGCAGTATTGTTGGCCGCCTTGTTGTGCGCCGCCCCGGTATTTGCGGGTGAATCCGGCGTTTTGAAACTGTCCCTTTGGGGCACCAAGGCTATCGCCGTACCGCACAATACGCAGGTAATTACGGGTATTGATTTCGGTATCGGTTCCGCCGCCCGCTCCGTCAAGGGCGTTCAGTTGGATTTGGTCTTCTCCAAAACCAATGAACTCAAAGGTGTACAGAGTGCGTTGTTGGGTAAAGCCAACCACGTAACCGGCGTACAATTCAACGCCATCAACCTTTCCGACGGCTACGTAACCGGTGCGCAGTTCGGTTTCTTCAACAGTGCCGAAGAATTGCACGGTGTACAGTTGGGCTTCGTCAACAAGGTCAACACCATTAAAGGGTTGCAGGTTGGTTTGGTAAACATTGCGGGCAACGGTTATTTGCCGGTAATGGTTATCGTAAACGGCCGCTTCTAATTGTTGTTTTTAGTAAACCGCGGGCAAATGCTGTCCGCGGTTTTTCTTTTTAAAACGCTTTAAAAAAAATATAATTTTATATATGTCATCCGTATCTCTTCCGCGCCGTACCCAGCGTTTTTACCGCTTGGCGGCCTCGTCTTTTTTCTTTATTCACGGGATAGTCTTTTCCAGTTGGGCAAGCCGCATCCCCGATGTTAAATCCGCCTTATCCTTGTCCGATGCGCAGTTGGGCGGCGTACTGTTTTTAATCCCTGCCGGGCAACTATCCGCAATGATGCTCTCCGGCTGGCTCGTCAACCGTTTTGGCAGCCGCAAAATGCTGACGATTGCTTCCATCATTTACCCCTTGGCCTTGGTGTTATTAGGTTTTGTAACCACCAAGTTGCAGTTAATGGCTGCGCTGTTTATCTTTGGGATAACGTCCAACCTGTCCAACATTTCCGTTAATACGCAGGGCGTAGGCGTGGAAAAACTCTACAACCGCAGTATTATGGCTTCGTTCCACGGGATGTGGAGCCTGGCCGGGGTCGTGGGCGGCCTTTTGGGGGCGTGGATGGCCGCGCATAATATTTCTACACAGGAACACTTTTTGATGACGTTCTTTGTCTGCATTGCCATTTTGCTGTCTATGTACGCTTCTATGCTTCCGCGCGACCGCAAAATAAAGGTGGGCGAAGTACGCCAAAAGGCCTTTGTTATGCCGTCCTTATATATTGCGCTGTTGGGCGCAATGGCCTTCTGCTCTATGTCCTGCGAAGGTACTATGTACGATTGGAGCAGCGTATATTTTATGCAGGTAGTCCACCCGGCAGATAATTTAATCCGCGCCGGATATATTGCCTGTATGACGGCTATGACGATAGGCCGCTTTTCGGCCGATTTCTTTGCCACCCGCTTTGGCTCCACGCAAGTTATTAAGGGCAGCGGCGTTATCCTGTTTACAGGTTTTGTACTGGCGGTGCTTTTCCCCTCCTTTTATATGGCGTGTATCGGGTTCTTTTTGGTGGGGCTTGGGTTTTCGTCCATTGTGCCGCTGTGTTACAGTTTGGCCGGAAAGACAACCCGTATGCCGCCCAGTATGGCTGTGGCAACGGTTTCCACCATCGGTTTCTTTGGCTTTTTGTTTACCCCGCCTTTAATTGGCTTTATCTCGCAGGCTACCAATATGCGCGTGGCGTTTTTTATTATGGGGTGTGCGGGGCTGTCGGTCAGTTTTGTGGCCGCAAAAGCCAAGGCCCGCTAGGCGCGGGTTCCTATTATATGCTATAATAGCCATAGGTGTAATTTGAGCGGGAGAGCGAAAAAAGTTCGTAAATCAAAGCCTGTCCCGACGACACCCAGGCCAATGCCACCGGGGAGCCCTTCCCTAATTTAGGCAGCGGCCACAGGAGAATAATAATGAGCAATGTATCTATGAAGGCTATGCTGGAAGCCGGCGTCCACTTCGGCCACCAAACTTCCCGCTGGAACCCCAAAATGGGACGCTTTATCTTCGGAGAAAGAAACGGCGTACACATTTTAGACTTGCAAAAAACCGCCAAAGAACTTAAAAAAGCCTGCGCTTTCATCAAAGAAGAAAGCAAAAAAGGCGCTAAATTTTTGTTCGTCGGTACCAAAAAACAAGCCCAAGAAGCCATCCAAGCCGAAGCCGCCCGCTGCGGTGCTTACTGCATCCACGAAAAATGGCTCGGTGGTACGCTCACCAACTTCCAAACCGTCAAGAAATCCGTTGAACGCTTGAACGAATTGGAAAAATGGGAAGCTTCCGGCGTGTTTAAAGCCATTTCCAAAAAAGAAGCCAGCCGCTTGACCAAAGAAATGCAACGCTTGCAAAAACTTTTGGGCGGCATCCGCGATATGAAAGTATTGCCGGATGTGGTCTTCGTCATTGACCCGGTGGACACCGCCGGCGCCGTGCGCGAATCCCACGCTTTGGGTATCCCGGTGGTAGCCGTTTGCGACACCAACGCCGACCCCGATATGATCAGCGTACCCGTGCCCGGTAACGACGACGCGGCCCGCTCTATCAAATTGTTCTGCGGCGCGATTGCCGACGCTATCTTGGAAGGCAAGGCCGAACTGGAAGCCGTTAAAGCCGCTGAAAACAAACCCGCCGAAAACCCGGTAATGGCCCAAGCGTTTGAATCTGCTATGTTAGCCGCCGAAAACGCCGAACCCGCCGCCGTGGAAAAAGAAGCGGTGAAGGAAGTTGTCAAAGCCGACGAAGCGCTTGACAAAAAAGCCGAAGAAGTAGTGGCCGAAGAAGCCGCCGAAGAAAAAGCGGAAAAGAAACCCGCTGCCAAAAAGAAAACGGCTGCTAAAAAATCCGCCCCGAAAGCCAAAAAAACCGTAAAGGCCAAAGCCGAAACGGAAGCGGCTCCCGCGGAAGAAGCCAAATAATCTTGAAAGTTCCCGGTCCGTCCGGGAACTTTCTATCCGATTTATCTTATATACAGGAGAACAAAATGTCTTTAGCCGCAGATATTAAGATTTTAAGAGAAAAAACCGGCGCCGGTTTGATGGACTGCAAAAAAGCGTTAATTGAATGCAAAGACGATATGGAACAAGCCATTGTATTCTTGCGCAAAAAAGGTTTGGCGGATATGGCCAAACGCTCTGACCGCGAAACCAAAGAAGGCAGAGTGTCCGTTAAGACCAACGGCAAAAACTTTGCGATGATTTACTTGGGTTGCGAAACCGACTTCGTAGCCAAGACCGATGCCTTCATTAAATTGGCCGATGACCTCGCCCAATATGTATTGGAACACCCCGGTTTGGATTATTCCAAAGACGAAAACATCAAAAATATGATTTTGGAACAAGCCCCCAAATTTGGCGAAAACACCACCTTTAAGGGCGGTTACAACTGGGCCCCGGCCGAAGGCAATGTGATGGCTTACTACGTCCACTCCGACAATAAAAAAGCCTCCTTGCTGGAAATGTCCGTTACCGGTAATTGCAGCGACTTGGCCAAAGTGCAAGAAATTGCCCGCGGCCTAGCGATGCACACCGTAGGTATGCAGACCGGCTGGGTAGATGCCAAAGATATTCCGCAGGAAGTAATTGACCGCGAATTGGACATCTACAAAACGCAAGCCATTAACGAAGGAAAACCTGCCGCCACCATTGAAAAAATGTTGCCCGGCAAAGTTAAAAAGTTTGCCAAAGAAAACTGCCTCTTAGAACAGCCGACCATTAAAGACAACAAGAAAACCGTTGCCGCTTATTTGGACGAAGAATCCAAGGCTCTTGGTTGCGAACTGAAAGTTGTACGCTTTGTACGCTTCTAGTTTTTAAGCCCCTCTTGCGAGGGGCTTTTTTTTATGCCGTGGCGCGCACTTTTCCCCCGCGGCACAAAGAAAAGCCCACCCGCCCGCAGTATTTAGGCGCCGTTTTGTGGTAGAATAATAAAAATGTCCGCTCATAAGCGAGGAGAATTTGTATGGAAACGTGCTGCTGCAAACCCCAACACAAAAAAAGAGTGTTATTAAAATTATCCGGCGAAGCCTTGATTAACGAAGGCCACCGCGGGATTAACCCGCAAGCCTTAAAGGAAATCGCCGAAGAGATTGCCGATGCGTACCGTTGCGGTAATTGCGAACTGACCATTGTGCTGGGCGGCGGCAACATTTGGCGTGGCGTGCGCGACGGAGGCGGCGTAATTGACCGCGTAAACTCCGATAATATGGGTATGCTCGCCACCGTAATTAATGCGCTCGCGTTGCAGTCCGCGTTGGAAGAAGCCGGGGTCCCCACCCGCGTGCTTACGTCTATTAACATTTACCAGTTAGCCGAACCTTTTGTGCGCCGCAAAGCCTTGCGCCACTTGGAAAAGGGCCGCATCGTTATTTTTGCGGGCGGCACGGGCAACCCGTTCTTCACCACCGACAGCGCGGCCGCCCTGCGTGCCAGCGAAATTAACGCAGACGTCTTGTTAAAAGCCACGCAAGTTGACGGTGTTTACGACAGCGACCCGCGCAAAAACCCTGATGCCAAACTCATCCACAAAATCACGTACAAGGACGCTATCGCCCGTCAGTTGCAGTTTATGGATACTGCCGCCCTTGCGCTGTGCTTGGAAAACAAAGTGCCCGTACAAGTATTTAACTTGCACAAAAAAGGCAATATTAAAAGAGCCCTGTGCGGCGAGGATGTAGGCACCATTATTTACTAATGCCGACTGACATATCGGTACGGAATTGCTATAATAAAGTAACATTTCACTATTAAGAGGATTTTTATATGGAAGGGATTACCAATCTGTTAAACAAAACCAAAAACAATATGGGCGAACACGTCGTGCGCTTGGAACGCGACTTGGCCACTATCCGCACGGGCCGCGCCAGCGCGGGGCTATTGGAAAACATCCGCGTGGACTACTACGGCACGCCAACCCCGATTAAACAAATGGCCGTTATCAATATTTTGGATGCCAAAACCTTGGAAATCCAACCGTGGGATATTTCTTCCTTAAACGATATTGACCGCGCCTTGCAAAAGGCCGACTTGGGCGCCAGCCCGGTAAACGACGGCAAAGTCATCCGCATTACCTTGCCTTCTATGACGGAAGACCGCCGCAAACAGTTGGCTAAAAACATTTCCAAAATGAGCGAAGATTTTAAAGTAGCCGTGCGCAACGAACGCCGCGACGTACTGGAAAAATTGAAAAAAGCCCAAAAAGCGGCTGAAATTACGGAAGATGATTTGAAGCGCTACGAAACCGACGTGCAAAAAGCGACGGATGCGCACATTGCCAAAATTGAGCAAATCATCAAAAATAAAGAAGCCGAAATTATGAAGATTTAGTTTTTTGGCTGATTTGATATACGTAAAAACCCCGGGCTAATAAGTCCGGGGTTTTTTGTAGCAAAAATTACTTTATCTGGTAAGCATAAGAAGTGGTCCCGTCCGAACTGGCGTTATTATAAGTGTCCAGCCCCGATAAATTCTGGCAAATTCTATTTGCCAAATCATTTGTTTGCGGAGCCCAGCAAATATAGAAACTCTGTTTATGATACTTTTCTATACGCACGTTATCTTTACTGGAACAATTAAAAGAAAAATTCTCCGCCCCTCTGGTATTCATAATCCAACAACGAACATCAGTGCTGTAAATAATTGTTTCGTCTGATTTCTTAAATCCTGCGGGTATAGCAACAATAAGGGAATCCAAGTTGCTGGCGTAGTGCCCAGTTTGCATATAAAAATGCTCTTGGGCTTGGTCCACCGAGCGGATTAACGCATACATTGTAGTCGCGCGGCTGGTGCCCACCGCCACCCGGTAGGACGGCACCGCATACGCCGCCAATATGCCAATAATAAGTACGACTACCAACAGTTCTATTAAGGTAAAGCCACGGCTAACAACACAAGCGGTAAATCCTGAAACCCTGCGGGCCGCCCGTTCAGGATTACTTTTTATTTTATTGTCAGCCCCGAGGGTGTGATAGCAATGCAGAGCACACGGGAATCCGTTGTTGTCGTCGTCATCCCGGAGAAAGCGGCCCGCAGGGTTACGGGAGCCGTTGTTGTCGTCGTCATCCCGTAGTGTCTTTATACGGGATCTGTTGTTGCCGTGGTTGTCATTCCCGAGGAATTTAGTCGGGGATCCGTTGTTGTCGTTGCTTATTTTAATAACGGCAGATTCCCGACTACAACACTCGGGAATGACAGCACATTTACCCGTTCGTAAATGACCTTTTTCTTTACCTTCCAATAACCCACCTAATCGGCCCATATTCGCGTTTTTCATTATACCCACCATTTTTGATAAATTTTGCTACAACTCAAAATTTATCAAAAAAAAAAAACGAGTCAAGCCCTTTTAAAGTGTACCAGCCAACAAACGCCATAAATACCCGTCTTTTCCCCTAAAACAGGGCTCCCTTTGCCCCGATAAGCACCTAAATAAAGTAAAATATAAATATGTCCCAAGAAACACAAAACGCTACTCCGCGCCACATCGCTATTATTATGGACGGCAACGGCCGCTGGGCCAAGGAACGCCACTTTCCGCGCTTGGCCGGGCACCGCGCCGGGGCCAACGCCGTAGAGCGCACCATACAGGCCGCCAAAAAGGCCGGAGTGGAATTTTTGACTTTATACGCCTTTTCTACCGAAAACTGGTCGCGCCCGCAGGACGAAATAGACGGCCTTTTTAAACTCTTGGAACAAACCTTGGACCGCTACGCCAAAGATGCGGCCAAGCACGGCGTAAAACTGCTAATTAGCGGCAGCCGGGAAAAACTCCCCCCCACTATTTTGCAAAAGATTGACAGCGCCATTTTCTCCACAGCAAAAAACACCGCTTTAACCCTTAACTTGGCGCTTAATTACGGCGCCCGGCAGGAAATCACGCACGCCGTAAATACCCTTTTAAAGCAAGGCAAAACCGCCGTTACAATGGCTGATATTTCCGCCGCACTCTACCAGCCCGCCCTGCCGGACCCGGAGTTAATTATCCGCACATCGGGCGAAGAACGGTTATCCAACTTTTTATTATGGCAAGCCGCATATAGCGAGTTTTATTTTACCCCGGTGCTTTGGCCGGATTTTGACGAAGAAGAATTTAACAAAGCCCTCGCCGAATATTCCCACCGCACGCGCCGCTTTGGGGGCGTATGACTTCCCCGATTACCCGCTCCCGCGCCGAGGAAATGCTCGCGCGCATTAAACGCTTTGCCACCGCCGCCACAAAAAGGCAAATGCACGAAAAATTTGGTATTTGTACAGATAAGGCCGTTGGCACCCCGGTTACCACTCTGCGCGCCTTGGTAAAGGGCCTGCCGCGCCCGGACCAGGACCTTGCCGAAGCGTTATGGGATAGCGGCATCCACGAAGCGCGCATTATGGCCTCTATGCTGGCGGACCCGGCGCAAATGTCGCGCGAAAAACTGGACGGCTGGGCAAGTGAACTTAATTCCTGGGATATTTGCGACGCTTGTTGCGGCAACCTATTTTCCAAGGTCAAGGACCCCTTAAAACTGGCCGAACGCTGGATAAAAAAAGAGGACGAATTTGTCCGCCGCGCGGGCTTTTCCATTATCTGTTCCCTAGCCTTGCCTCGCGCCAAAACCACGGACGAAGCCCTCATTAAACTCTTACCGCTTATCAAAAACCACTCGTGCGACCCGCGCCCAATGGTGCATAAAGCCGTCAACTGGGCCTTGCGCAATATCGGCAAGAAAAACCCGCGCTTAACTCCGCGCGCGGTGGCGTGCGCTAACGAAATTTTGGATTTGTACCCCGATAACCGCTCCGCCCGCTGGGTAGCCACCAACGCGCTGTGGGAGTTAAACTTACCCAAAACCAAAGCAATGGTGGCCAAACGGAAATAAAACCCTGTTTTTTCCCTCTGCTAGTACGCCCCAATATGGTAAAATAAAGGTATGCTATTACCGAGAATCATTACTGCCCTGATTGGGATCCCTGTTGTTTTGGCCGCTATTCACTTTGGCGGCGCGATTTATATGGCCTTTGTCGGCTGTGTAATTCTGTTCTGTTTGTATGAATACGGCCTCGTGCTTACCGCCGGAAAAAAGCCCGTCCATATGACGGCTTTGGTCCTCTTCGGCCTGTTAATGGCCGCGGTGGCAATCGTCGGGCGAATGCCGTGCGTTTCCGAACTGCCGGACAATTTGTACCCCTTTGCTATCAGCGTAGTAACCTTTGGCGTATTGTTATTTGAAGTTTTAACCCCCAAACGCTCGTGGGACCGCGTTTGCAACACCTTTACGGGTGTCTTCTTTATGCCGTGGGCGTTGGCGCACCTGATTAACCTGCGCGATATCCCGCAATACGGCGAATATTTAACCCTTTTTATGATTATTACCGTGTGGGTAAGCGATACGGGCGCGTATTTCTGCGGCCGCCTGTTGGGCCGCCACAAACTAAATGTGGAAGTCAGCCCCAAGAAAACTTGGGAAGGCTCTATCGGCGGCACATTGCTTGCCGTCGGTGCGGCGGTGCTTATGGCGCACTTATTCTTATCCAATGTACTCACGGTTAAAACCGCCATTATTTTGGGCCTGTTAATTGCCGTAGTGGGCCAAGTGTCCGATTTGGCAGAATCCGTGATAAAACGCTCCACGGGCGTGAAGGATTCCTCCAATTTACTCCCCGGCCACGGCGGCTTTTTGGACCGCTTTGACTCTTATTTGCTCTTGGCGCCGCTCTTTTATTACGTGGTTCTTTACACCATTAAATTATGAAGAATATCGTAATTTTAGGCTCCACCGGCTCTATCGGCACCTCTTCCTTGGACGTAATTGCACGGCTGGGGAAGGATTACCGTGTAATAGCGTTGTCGGCCAATAACAATACCGATTTATTTCTAAAACAGTTGCACACCTTTAAACCGCGCTTTGCGGCGGTGCTGAACCCGGCCAGTTACGAAAAAATCAAGGACCAGGTTCCCGCCGGAACGCGCCTTTTGCCTCCCGAAATTGAAAGTTTAATGTTTATGGCTTCGTTGCCCTCCGCCGATTTAGTGATTAACGGCGTAGTCGGGGCCGTAGGCTTTCAACCCTTGGTAAGCGCTATCAAAGCCGGAAAAACGGTTGCCCTTGCCAACAAGGAACCAATGGTAATGGCGGGCAAGACTTTAATGAAGGAGTGCGAACGCTGGGAAGCGGCTATTTTGCCCGTGGACAGCGAGCCCTCGGCCATTTTCCAATGCTTGGCCGGACTGGCTGATGAACACTCCTACCACCAGCACGAAAAGGATATTTCCCGTATCTTTTTAACGGCGTCCGGCGGCCCCTTCGCTAAGCGCAAGGCGGCCCTTTCCACCGTTACGCCTGCCGAGGCCTTAAACCACCCGCGCTGGCATATGGGCAAAAAAATCACCATAGATTCGGCCACTCTTATGAACAAGGGCTTTGAATCTATTGAAATTATGAACCTTTTTAATTTGCCCGAGGAAAAGGTGCAAATTGTAATTCATCCGCAATCTATCGTCCACTCGGCGGTGGAATTTAACGACGGGGCCATTTTGGCGCAAATGGGCGCGCCGGATATGCGCGTACCGATTCAGTACGCCATTACCTACCCGCACCGCGCCCCGGGCCCGGTCAAAAAATTAAATTTATTTGAAGCCGCCAAACTGGAATTTTTTGAGCCGGATTTTGAGCGTTTCCCGTGTTTGGCGTTGGCCTTATCCGCCTACCGCCAAGGCGGCATTATGCCCGCCGTATTAAGCGCGGCGGACGAAGTGGCCGTAGAGGCGTTTTTGAAGGAGCAAATCAAGTTTACCGATATTGCCAAACTGATTTACACCGTGCTGAAAGGCGCCCCGCAAACTTCCGGCGATGCAACCCTCAACCAAGCGTTGGACGCCGACGCTTGGGCGCGCGAAACCGCGCAGGCTTGCTTGGCGGACAAAACCTATAAAAAGGCCGCTATTTAGGAGAACAAATGCTGCTATCCATTATTGCCGTTATCGTTGCGTTAAGCCCGATTGTCATCGTGCACGAGTTTGGGCACTATTTGGCCTGCCGTTTAACAGGCATCCGCGTAAATGAATTTGCCTTTGGGTTTGGCAAAATCTTGTGGCACAAAAAAGTGGGCGATACGGACTATCAGGTCCGCGCTATCCCCTTTGGCGGCTTTGTAGAACCCGCCGGACCGATGTTCCACCCGCAGGACGCCCCCGAACCGCCCAAACCGTACGAGTTTGCGGCTAAAAAGTGGTATGCCAAGTTCTTTATGGTGGTAAACGGCGCGCTGTTTAACTACCTGCTGGCGGCACTTATCTTTGGCGTGCTTATCTATATTAAAGGGATGCCGGAAACCGACGCCACCAAAATGCCCGCCGTTATCGGGGCCGTGGCCGAGGGTTATCCTGCGGCGCAACTGGACCTGAAAGCCGGAGACAAAATTTTGACTGTAAACGGCGTACAAACGGACAACTGGCTCCAAGTGGTGGAAGAAATCGGCAAGCGCACAGGCGATTTAACGCTTACTTATGCGCGCGGCGAAAACACCTTAACCGCCACCGCCAAGGCAGACTCCTTTAAAAAGGATGCCCCCACCGTGCTGGGCGTAACCGTGGAAGCGTTATATAACCCGGTGCCGTGGTGGAAGGCCGCTGGGCTGGGCTTTTACCAATGCTACTATTGGACCAAATTTTCGCTTTCCTCTTTAACGCAAAGTTTCCTTAAAAAGAAAGCGCCGGAACTGGCGGGCCCGGTGGGCATTGTAAATATTATCCACCAAGCGGTACACCGCAGTTTACTGGATTTTGTATTTTTGATTGCTATGCTGTCCGTAGCGGTTGGGATGTTTAACTTATTCCCTATCCCGATATTGGACGGCGGATACGCCCTTGTCTATTTGTGGGAAGGGCTCACCAAAAAACTACCGACCGAAAAAACGCTTAACGTTGCGGTAAATATCGGTATGTATTTGTTAATTTTGCTCGTGGTTTATGCCACCTATTCGGACGCGAAACGTATCTTCTTTAAGCCCAAAGCCGCCGTGGCGGCACAGGCCGCGCCCGAACAAGCACCCGCGGAGGCGGAAAATGTACAAGAGTAGAGAAGTAAAAGTCGGCCCGTATATTTTGGGAACCGGCCACCCCGTGCGCGTACAAAGTATGTGCAATACTGACACGCGCGACGCCGTCAAAACGGCGGCGCAAATCTGCGCGTTGGAGGATGCCGGATGCGAAATCAACCGCGTAGCCGTGCCCGATATACAGGCGGCGCAGGCGATTGGCGAAATCAAAAAGCGTATTCACTCCCCCCTCGTGGCGGATATTCACTTTGATTATAAACTGGCCTTGGAAGCCATTAAACAAGGCGTAGATAAAGTGCGCATTAACCCCGGCAACATCGGCGCGGTGGAAAATACCAAAGAGGTGGTAAAAGCCGCTCTGGACCACGGCGTGGCAATCCGCATTGGGGTAAACGCAGGAAGCGTAAAATATTTAAAAACCGTTCAGGGCAAAATGGATTTGACCGACGAAAAATGGGCCGAAGTAATGGTAAACGAAGCCCTAGAACAGGCCAACATTTTGGAACAGTTAAACTTTAAAAACGTAGTCGTTTCGTTAAAGTCCGACAGTTTCAAACGCACGGTACTCGCCAACGAACTTTTTGCCAAGCAAAGCGATATTCCCCTGCACATCGGGCTTACCGAAGCGGGCAGTTTTTTAAGCGGCACCGTCAAAAGCGCCGTGGCCCTAGGAACGCTTTTACAAAAGGGAATCGGCGCGACGATTCGCGTTTCTTTAACCGAGGACCCGCGTATGCAAGTGCGCACCGCGTACGAAATTTTAAAGGCGCTCGGCCTGCGCGAATACGGCCCGAATTTGATTTCCTGCCCCACCTGCGGACGTACGCAAGTGGACGTAACGGGCACGGTACACGCCTTGGAAGAGAAGATTTATTCCAACAAGGACCTGTTAAAAAAGGCCACCGGGCTTAAAATTGCCGTGATGGGTTGCATTGTAAACGGCCCGGGCGAAGCGCGCGATGCGGACTTTGGCATTGCGGGCGGCAAAGGCGAAGGGTTATATTTTGAACACGGTCAAACGATGTTCAAACTCCCGCAAGAAAAATGGGTTGATTTCTTAATTGACAAAATCAACACCTGGAAGAAATAAATGAATCCGTTTTTTAATGACCCCAATTTTACTTTATACCACGGAAACTGTTTGGATATATTAAAACAAATTCCAGACAACTCTATTGATATGGTTTTTGCAGATCCCCCTTATATGCTTTCTAATGGAGGGTTTTCAATACAATCGGGCAAAAGAGTTTGTGTAAACAAAGGCGAGTGGGATAAGAGTAACGGATTCAATGAGGATTTTAAATTTCAAAATGATTGGATTGCGGCTTGTAAACGCATTTTAAAACCAAGTGGTACTATTTGGATAAGTGGAACTTATCACTCTATATATCAATGTGGTTTTGCCTTGCAACTCAACGGATACCATATTTTAAATGATATTGCGTGGTTCAAACCCAATGCTGCCCCTAATTTAAGTTGTCGGTTTTTTACAGCGAGCCACGAAACTCTAATATGGGCTAGAAAAGATAAAAAAGCAAAACATACATTTAATTATGAGTCTATGAAAAATGGGCAATGGTCCGAAGATTTTTTAAAAAAGCCTAATTTGCAGATGCGTTCTGTATGGGCAATTAATACACCAAAAGCAGCCGAAAAAACTTTTGGTAAGCACCCGACCCAAAAACCCTTTGATTTACTTAGACGTATTGTTTTGGCAAGCACAAATCCTGGCGACATTATTTTAGATCCCTTTACTGGGAGTTCTACTACTGGGTTGGCGGCTTTCTTTTATAAACGAAAATTTATTGGAATTGACATAGAGGAAAAATACCTTGAT
>CAVKWQ010000020.1:0-24202 GCA_963660385.1 Muribaculaceae bacterium | reverse complement strand
AAAAACCCCGGGAAACCGGGGTTTTTTTAGCATATGGCTATTCTTATTTCCCTCTAAAATGCTAAAATTACTTATATGGCTAAACTTGTACGCGGGTTTAGAGATATCTTTGAACCCCAATCTAAAAATTTTACTGAACTGGAAAACTGCGCCCGCGGCGTATTTTCCCTTTATGGGTTTGGCGAATTGCGCCTGCCCACCGTGGAATTAAAGGAACTTTTTATTAAATCCACCGGCGAAACGACCGACATTGTCCAAAAGGAAATGTACGCGTTTGAAGATGCCGGGCACCGCCAGTTGGCTATCCGCCCCGAAGGCACCCCCGGCGTGGTGCGTGCGTATTTGGAAAATAATTTTACGCAAAACGCACCCGTGCAAAAATTTTATTACATTGGCAATATGTTCCGCGCGGAACGCCCGCAGGCGGGCCGCTACCGCGAGTTTGAACAAATCGGCGCGGAATACATCGGCAACGCCGCTCCGGCCGCCGATGCGGAAGTAATTTTGATGTTAAAGGACATCGTGGCTAAATTTGGCGCCAAAAACTATAAAGTAAAAATTAATAGTTTAGGGTGCGACAAATGCCGCCCGCTCTACCGCCAGGAACTCATTGATTTCTTATCTAAGGAAAAAGACACGCTGTGCGAAAACTGCCAAACGCGTTTGGAAAAGAATCCCTTGCGCGTGTTGGATTGCAAAATTGACGGAGCCCGTTTTGCGGGCCGCGTGCCGACTATGCACCTGTGCCCCGAGTGCCAAGCCCACTTTGACGAAGTACAACGCTTGTTAAAGGGTAAAATTGATTTTGAAGTGGACCCGATGCTTGTGCGCGGGCTGGATTACTATTCCCGCACGGTGTTTGAATTTCAGGCGGGTGATGCTTCCCAAAACGCTATTGCCGCTGGCGGCCGCTACGATACGCTCATCAAAAATATGGGCGGCCCTGCGACTCCTGCTATTGGCTGGGCAATGGGCGCCGAACGCGTGATTTTATCGCGCGGAGAGGTGGAAAGACCGAAGGAAAAGAGCGTTTGCGTGGTATCGCTTGAAAAAGATTGCAACGAAACGGCCTTTAATTTAATGCAAGCCCTGCGCGAAGCTGGCGTGCGCACCGAAGGCGGCCTTTTTGAAAAAAATGTAAAGGGCCAAATGAAGCAGGCCGACCGCTGCGGGGCGTCCTACGCGCTTATTTTAGGCGGGGATGAACTGGCTAAAAAAGTAGCCACTTTAAAAGATTTGCAAACGGGTGAACAAACCCAAATTGCTTTTGACGTTTTAACTGACGAGGTAAAAAAACGGATATGAAAAGAACCAATTACTGCGGGGATGTAACCGCGTCCCTGTTAGGCACCAAACAAACCCTGTGCGGCTGGGTAAACAGTTACCGCAACCACGGGGGGGTGCTGTTTATTGACCTGCGCGACCGCACCGGCGTTTGCCAAGTGGTGGTGGAACCCTCTAAACCCTTTTTTAGCGAGGCTTCCGCTGTGCGCAACGAATATGTTTTGCAGGTAACCGGCACCGTACAGCGCCGTATTGAAGGGGCTGTAAACAAAAATATGAAGACCGGGGAAATTGAAGTGTTGGCGGAAGATTTTAAGGTGTTAAACACCTCTATCCCGCTTCCGTTTGATGTGGACAAATCCCGCTCGGTAGCCGAAGAAATCCGCTTGAAATACCGCTATTTGGATTTGCGCAACCCCAAAATGTTTGCCAATTTGCTTCTGCGCCACCGCATTGCGCAGGCCGCCCGCCGCTATTTGGACGCCAACGGATTTTTGGAAGTGGAAACCCCTATTTTAACGCGTTCCACGCCCGAAGGCGCGCGCGATTATTTGGTTCCGTCCCGCGTACACCACGGCGAATTTTACGCTTTGCCGCAGAGCCCCCAGATGTTCAAACAAACCTTAATGGCCAGCGGTATTGACCGCTACTTCCAGTTGGCCCGTTGCTTCCGCGATGAAGACCTCCGCGCCGACCGTCAGCCCGAACATACGCAGATTGATATGGAAATGTCCTTCGTAACGATTGACGATATCCACGAAATTGTAGAAGGGCTGATGAAGGAAATCTTTAAAACGGCGGGTAAAGAATTAAAGACCCCGTTCCCCAAACTTTCCTACCACGACGCTATGGAAAAATACGGCTCCGATAAGCCGGATTTGCGCTATACGTTGGAAATGAAGAACGTAAATGAAATCTTCAAAAATACGGGCTTTAAAGTATTTAAAGATATCTTGGCCGCTAACGGTGCTATCCGCGCTATCCGTGGCGAAAAAGGCGCCGCCTATTCCCGCGGACACTTGGATAAACTGACCGAACTTGTCAAAAAGAACGGCGCCAAGGGCCTCGTGTGGATTAAAGTAAAAGACGGCAGGTTTGAAGGCCCGTCCGCCAAGTTCTTTACCGAAGACGAATTAAAAGCCGTGCAGGCCGCCGTGGCCGCGCAGGAAGGCGACATTATCTTTATCGGAAGCGACACAAAACTCCACACCTGCCAAATCTTTATGGGCGCTTTACGCAAGGAACTCGTCAAAGAGTTGCCGCAGTTAAGCGACTGGGCTTTTGTGTGGATTACCAACTTCCCGCTTTTGGAATACATCCCCGAGGAAGACCGCTGGGATGCGGCGCATAACCCCTTTACCGCCCCGGTGGAAGAGGACTTGCCCAATTTGGAAAAGGACCCCGGTTCTATCCGCTCCTACCAGTTTGACCTGGTGTTAAACGGCAACGAACTAGCCTCCGGCTCCGTGCGCAACTGCCGCCGCGAGGTGCAGGAACGCATTTTGGCCTTGATGAAACACTCCAAGGAAGAAGCCGCCCGCCGCTTCGGTATGCTGTTAAACGCGCTGGAAGCGGGTGCGCCTCCCCACGGAGGTATCGGCCTAGGCTTGGACCGCATTACTGCACTCCTCGCCGGGGAAGAGTCCATCCGCGAGGTAATCGCTTTCCCGAAAACGGCGCAGGCTGTCTGCCCGCTGACGGATTCGCCCAATACGGTGGATGATATCCAACTCAAAGAATTGGGCATCAGCATTACCAAAGAGTAATTTAAAGAGCCCCGCCGCAAAGCGGGGCTTCTTTTTTTGCCGTTTTTGCATTATAATAAGAGTATCACATATCGGCGGGGAATTATGGAAAAAAATAAAAAACTACTCCAACTGGGTTTTATTATCATTGTTTTGCTGGCGTTAGGCCTGGCGTTTATGAAGACGACGGGGGCGGGTTCCGCTTCCCGCCGGACAGCGGGTGCGCGCCAAGCGGCGCTTCCCCGTCAGCCTACCTTGGAGGAACTGAAAAATGAAGAATTTTTGGGCGTGGCTCCGTCCGGGCAAGTCGCCGGGCGGTATCAAAACGCTCCGCAGCACACTACACACCACTCAGGAAATGCGTATTATTCCACCGCAAACGCCCCGCAAACGGGTTTAAACCAAGGGGACTATACTTTGCGCGCCCCTACCGTAAACAAGCCTTATTCGGGTTCTTACAGCGGTTCCGGGGCTCCTTATATGGGGCAATCGGGTTCAATCCCTACTAATTACGGTTCGTACCGTGCGGGGGTGCCGGGCAATACCGCCGCCGGGGGGACTAATAATTCCGCCGCGCCGGGTGTTTACCAGCCCACGCGGGAGGAAGCCATCCGCCGCGAACGCGCCAACGCCTTTGCGCCCTATTTGGCCGGAGCCAATAAGGACAAGCAAAAACAGTTAAGCAAACAGTTGGAAACGCTTTCCTCCGGATTGGATAGAGCGATTGCCAAGGCCCTTTTGCCCAAGAGCAAAAAAGACGCCAATATTGAAAAATACCTCCAACGCAATTCCTCCCGTGGCGTTTCCGCCGGGCCCTTTGCCCCGGTGTTGGACCAAGTAGCCGCACAAAAAGACAGCGTGGTGCAGAGTATGACGCAGGCTTATGGCAAGCAGGCCGGAGCCCAGGCGGGCAGGATGATGGACTCCTTCCAAAAGGAAATGGCTTCCGCCGTCAACGCCCCTGGGCAAACGCAACAACAAATTGCGAATAAAGTGCGCGAAGTGGCCAATAAATACCAACAAAAGTTGGAAAAAATGAGCCAAGACAACGGTTTTAGACAATTTGAACAAGAGCGTTTAACCAAGGATAACCAGTTAAAGGAAGCCCTTGCCAAGCAGTATGGTTCCCAAATTGCGGGCGAAGCCGCGCAAGCCATTGATGCGGCCCGTGCCAAAGATATGCAACTGGCGCGCCAAGGGTTGCCCGCCGAGGAATATTATAAACAGCAACTGGAAAACCAGCGTGTGCGCCGCGGACAAATTGAAAAGGTCATCCACCAGCACCAAATGCCCTTGGACGGTTTGCGCAAGATTGAAGACGGTATGCAAATGGAAGAAGTTCAAAGACAACTGGCTGACGAAGAGGGGGGAAAAGTCCTTCCGCGCAAGCACAAAATGACGGACGCCCAATTAAACGCGGTACGGGGCGATTTACAGCAACAGCGCAACAGTTTGGTGGGCAACGCCCAGCAAATTTACGGCGAAGCGGGTGCGCGGGAAATTGACGCCCTGTTGCAAAAATACCAGCAGGATTATATGGAACTGGCGAATAACCAAGAAATTTCCGCCGCGGAATTTGATAAAAAAGCAATGGAACTGCGCTTGAAGGTAAACCAAGACATCCAAGCGCGCCAAGATTCCCCGCAAATGAAGGAAGCCCGCGTAAATAAACAGGTGGACGCCATTATGCGCGATCCGTCGGTGGCGCAGTTGCCCGCCGAACAAAAGCAGGCGTTGCGCTCCCACGCGCACGATGTGCTGGCCGCGACGTTTGAAAAGATTGATAAGATTAACGCTTCCAATCTTTCCAACGCCGAAAAGCAAAAGCAAATCCAGCAGGCACAGGCCGAAGCACAGCGTCAACTTTCCGGCCAATAAATTTTTAGAAGAGATGAAAAACAGCCCCCGGATATTTTTCCGGGGGTTTTTCATATATATTAGATTATTTATCCGGGGTGTCCGCGTGTGCGGAAATGAAATCCGCCAGCGGGAAATAGTGGTTTAAAATCGTTTTGTAATCCTGCCCCGCATCGGCGCGCCCGGCGGCACCCGTTTGGCAAAAGCCCACGCCGTGCCCCCAACCACCGCCGTAAAATACAAAGAATTTCAATTCGCGGTTTTCGTAATTGGGCTCTACGATAAAGTAACTGCTTCTAAGCATCCCCAAACTTAAATTATTGCGGATGACGTTTTCTTTATTTAGTGTAACGGTGCCCTTGGTGCCCTTTACAAGCAAGCGGCTTACATAGCCCGAGCGCCCGCGCCGCAAGGGAATTAAGGCCGTAATGCGGCCGATATCCTTCTTTTGGCGTTTAATCACTTGGCGCAGGTCTTTTTCGTCCACTACGCGCGTCCAACGGTAGGCCGCCAAACTGACGTTTTTGTCGTAGCGGCTGTACGCATCGTGCGGGTATTGCAACAGTTCCTTAAACTGGTAGGGCTGTAACGTATCAAAATTAAAATCTTTGTAGTCGGATACCGGGTTTAAATAGGGCGTTTCGCTCCACCCCGCTTCCTTGGCGCTTTGTGTAATGCCGCCGCAGTTGGCCGAAAATACACTCTCAATCGGCTTGTTTTTGTATTCCAACACTTCGCCTACGGTAGATTCCACGGCGGCGTTTCCGCGCTCGCTTTCTGCGCTTACCCCGCCATAAACTTGGCAGTTTTGCGTGTCGCACAAATCATACCCGTAGGACTTGTGCTTTCCCAGGTGTTTTAAGGCGTAAGTGCGGGCCAAAACAGCCTGCGCGCGCAAGGCGTTCATCGGAAATTTCGTCGGCATTTCGGACGAAATAACGCCCTGCAAATATTCCTCTATGGTTACAATGTTTATCGGCACCAGCGTATTGTTTTTGGTATTGTGCGTAATTTGCAACTTGCCGCGGTATTCTTTATCGTCCACGCTGGCCCACGTCATCCCCGCGCCGCTCATTACGTTTTTTACGATAATGGTCGCCCCTTCGCCCTGCGTTTTGGAGGTGGGTGTAATAATTACAGAGCCGGAAAACGATATTTTTTTGCCCGCGGGGGAAGATAAATGCGCTTTGCCGTTTTGCAAAAGAGCCACCCAACTTTCCCGCGCGTTGCCTTTACCCAACAGTTTGCCCGTTTTGGCGTCAGTAACCGTAAACGCGTGGGACGGAATAAAATGCAAGGAGTGGCGTTCGGGCGGGCGGCCGTTCTGGCGCATCCCGATACCTACTTTTATTTCGCGCGTTTTTACGCCGTCCGGCAAGGCAAAGGGCTTTACAAAGGTGTGCTTTAAAATTTCCTTTCCGCCCGTAAGTTGTTTTTCCGTGCGGGTAATGCGCGGGCGGAGTCTTTCTAATGCCTGGTTGACCTCGCTATTGCTTTTGTCGGACGAGTAAATCATACGGTATTGGCGGTAGGCTTCGTTATAATTGCCCAGTTTTTCAAGCACGGCGGCGTAGTGCTTTTTGGCTTCAATAAATTGGTGGTCGTAGGTAGAAGCCTTTTCAAACACATCGGCGGCTTTTTTATATTCTTTGTCCTGTTCGTACAAAGTGCCCAGCAGGTAGTTGGCAAGGGCCGGATGAGTGCCGGCGCGGGCGGCCAGTTGCAGGTTATACTTGGCCAGTTTTTTATCCCCAAGGCCGATTTGCGCGCGGGCTAAATTAATGTATAAAAAGCCGGAGCGGTCCTTGTCCTCGGGCAGTTGGGCGAGCAGTTTTTCGGCAGAGGCGTATTGCCCGTCCGCTAAAAAGGCTTCGGCGGCCATTTCTATTACCTCGCGGTCTTTGGGATAAATTTTGTAGGCGGCTTGGGCAATGTCCACGGCCTTTTTGGGTTCGTTCTTTTCCATAGCGATAAAAGCCGCATTTAAAAAGGCTTGGCGGTTTTGGGTATCTTTTGAAAGTTGTATGTATTCGTCAAAGGCGTCATCAGGTTTGTAGGCAAAGTATAACTCGCCCGCCTCTTTTAAGCGTTCGGCCTCGGTTTTGGGGGCTTCGTCCGCCCACGCGGCCGTAAAAAGAAAGAGAAAACTAACTAGAAAAATAAAATATTTCACAAAATACCCCAAGGTTACTATTTCTTATATTATATCGTTTTCGGCGGGAAACGCGCCTGTTTTTGTATAATAATTTTTATGACGATTCCGATACCCCAATGGCTTAAAGATTTGGCCGGGCGAAACAAAGCCGCCCTGCGTACTTCGGCCGCGCTCTCGGCGCAGGCTTCTATTGATAAACACGTTTTGCACACCGTTTGCCACGCGGCGCATTGCCCCAATAGGGGGGAGTGCTTTAACTGTGGCGATGCTACCTTTATGGTGCTGGGCGACTTATGCACGCGCGGCTGCCGCTTTTGTGCGGTAACCAAGGCGCGCCCCTTGCCGCCAGACGAAAACGAGCCCCGGCGGGTGGCCGAAGCCGTAAAGGAGTGGGGCATCCGCTATGCGGTGCTGACAATGCCCACGCGAGACGATTTATCGGACGGCGGAGCCGCGCATTTTGCGCGCGTGATTAACGCTATCCACCAACTGACGCCCGATGTGCTGGTAGAACCCTTAATTTCCGATTTAAAGGGGGATAAACAGGCGCTTAAAACCGTTTTAGAGGCACGCCCGGCGGTACTAGCACACAATGTGGAAACCGTGCAAGAATTGTATAGCGCGGTGCGCATTGGGGCTGATTATAAAAGAACGCTTACGCTCTTGGAAAATTCCAAAAAACTGGCGCCTGAAATTTTTACCAAAACGGGCTTTATGGTGGGCCTTGGCGAAACGGAAGAACAGTTAAAAATCTTAATGAAGGATTTGCGCTCTGTGGGGGTGGATTTGCTGACGATTGGGCAGTATTTGGCCCCTTCCGCCGCGCATTACCCGGTGGCGCGCTACCCCGAACCGCAGGAATATAAGGCGTGGGAAGAATACGCGCTGTCCTTGGGCTTTAAGGGCGTTGCCAGCGGGCCTTTGGTGCGCAGCAGTTACCGGGCCGGGGCGTTATACCGCCGTGCCTTGGCGGGGCAAAGCGTAAAATAGTATAATAAGATTATGAAGAAGATTGTATTTTGTTTCTTAGTTTCTTTCTTTATGGCCGCCTGTGCGGGCAATCCGCCTGCTTGGTGGAATCCGTCCAACGCGTATAATGGGGAGCCCCAAGTGCGTAAAACCGCGCCCAAAACAGTTAAAGTAGTACCCCAAAGCGAGGAGCAAACGCTTCCGCCCGCTGAGGAAAATTTAACGCCTTTGCCGGATGAAAGTTACGAGGAAATGATTTTAACGCCCTTGCAGGACGAAGAAACCGAGGATCCGGCCAACAAAACGCCCGCGGAACCCCAAAATACAATGGATATTACCCCGTCCGGGAGTGCGGGCAGCGCGCTTCCGCCGCCAAGCGTTTTGGAATAATTTAACCACAAAAAAGAGCCCCCCGGTTTACCTAAAACCGAGGGGTTTAATTACTGCTGTTCATTTCAACTCCTTTACTACACTGCTTTCCGCGTTTTACACGCCAACTGCCGGGCCTTACGCCGCTCCGCTTTTCCCGCGGGCCGAAGCAAGTACATCAACCTACGGAAACACTACTCTACTGCTACTGCGCCGCTTCATCCACCGCAACAGCCCCGTCCCATAACACCCCAATCAAACCGCCCTTAACGGACTGCCCAACTGGTCGCCGGATACGTCCTGCTCTGTGCCTACCAGGCACCCGGACAGTTATGTAACCCAACCGTCCTAGCCTTTCCAAGCGCACAGGCCCAACTCCTTCCGGCCTACGGCACCATTGCTTCTGTACTTCTACTACACCGGCGCATCATCCGCTTTTTGCGGCTCCCGGCTTGGTGGGAATTGCTTCCCGTATGGATAGTATAAGCGGATTGGGCGTTTTGTCAAGGGGTGAATTTTTTCTTGTTTTTCCTGTCTGAAATCCACTCAAAAAGACAAAAAAATCCGCACCGGATTTTGCTCCGGCGCGGACTTTTTAGAAAACTAATTTACAGGCTAGTAATGTCGGCTACCGTCTGCGTGAGGTAGCGGCGCACACGCGCCAAAAGCGCCAAGCGGTTTTGCCGCACGGTGGGATTTTCGGCGTTTACCATTACATCCTTAAAGAAATTTTCCAACGGTTCTTTAAACGCGCCATAGGTTTTCAGTACATTTAAATATCCGTCCTTGGTTTTGGCAGTATTTACCGCACAGCCCAAGGTGGAATCCACCTCGTGGATTTTGTCGTATAACGCTTTTTCGGCGGGGAGTTCAAACAGTTTTTCGTCCACCGCTTCGGTTACGTTTTCGGCTTTTTTAAGGATATTGCACACGCGCTTGGCCGATTCCAGCACGGCGGTAAATTCCGCGCCCGTTTTGACGGTTTCCAACGCGCTGACGAGGGCTTCCGCCTGCGTGAGGGGGAGTTCGTACCAGTTGGAAACAGCGTTTAACGTGGCGGCATTATGCCCGCGCTGTTCAAGCACTAAGGCCAAACGCTGGAACAAGAAATTCGGCAATTCTTTTAAACCCTTGTCCGGGGTTCCGGCGGGGTATAAGGAAGCGGATTTTTCCACCAATTCTTTGAGCGAAATTTGCATATCCTTTTCCAAAAGCATACGCACCGCGCCAAAGGCTTGGCGGCGCAAGGCGAAGGGGTCTTCGCTGCCCGTGGGGATTTGTCCGATTAAAAAGTTGCCGACTAAGGTATCCATTTTCCCGGCGAGGGAAACGATGTTTCCTTCTTCGGTGGACGGTAAGGCGGAAGAGGACGTAAGCGGGAAGTAAAACTCTTCCATTGCTTTGGCGGCGTCCTTGCGGCCTTCCAAGGCGGCGTATTGCCCGCCCATATAGCCCTGCAATTCCGGAAATTCATACACCACGTGGCTGGCTAAATCCGCATACGCGTGGGAAGCCGCATAATCCACGGTGTTTTTTAACTGGGTTTGGCCCAATTTGTCGCACAGCCAATCCGCCAGTTGCTGGGTTCTTGCAGACTTTTCATACATAGAGCCCAAGCCTTCCAAGAACAGGACATTTTTGAGTTTGTCTTTAAAGGTATTTAAGCCTGCCTTTTTGTCGTTTTCAAAGAAGAAAACAGCATCGGACAAGCGCGCGGACATTACTTTTTTAAACCCGTCGCGCACTTCGTTTTGGTTGACGGAAATACCGTCGCGCACGGCGATAAAATACGGCTGCAATTCGCCCTTGTCGTTGGTTACGGGGAACATTTTAATCTGCTTTTTAAGAACGGTGGTAATCAGTTCTTTGGGCAAGGTTAAAAATTTAAGTTCAAAGTCTCCGCCCACGGCCACCGGGTGTTCGGTGCACCAAACGGTTTCTTCAATCAGTTCCGGGTCCAAATCCGCGTGATAACCGCGCACGGCGGCTTCGTTGGTAACGGTTTTGATAAGGGCTTCCTTGCGCTCTTCCGGCAATACCAAAACAGGTTGCGGCTGGGCGCGCAGGAGATCAGCATAGTAGGCTTTATCCGCCTGCTCCACCTTAATCGGTTTGCGGCCGAAAGAGGACAGCGGATACGTGTTGCGGTCCGACGTAACGCCCGCCACGGTAAATTTGATTACCTTATGCCCGTACAGACCGATAAGGGAGCGAATCGGGCGGCCGTAGCGCAGGCCGGATTCTTCCCAAATCATATTTTTGGCAAATTCAAGCCCGGTTACAATGCGGGTGAAAATTTCGGGCAACAGTTTGACCGTCTTTTCGCCTTTGATTTTAACGACGGCATAAATAAACGGTCCCTTTTCGGTTTCTTTTACGGTTAATTTTTCAGGCAACAGTCCGTTTTTCTGCGCAAAACCCGCGCTTTGGGGGGTAAAGTTGCCGTTTGCGTCCTTTAACAGTTTGGCGGGCGGCCCCTTTACTTCTTTTTGCACGTCTAACGATTTTTCGGCCAAATCTTCAATTACCACCACCAATCGGCGGTAGGTGCCGAAGGAGTCAACGGATTTATAGGTCAGTCTTTTTTCGTCCAAAATCTGGGCGGTTAAGGTTTTTAATTGCTTTAAAGCCGGGGCCATAAAGCGGGCGGGCAAATGCTCTACGCCAATTTCCAAAAGCGCGTTCATTTAGCGGCCTCCTCTTCTTGTTTTTCTACACTTTCCACATAGGCTTTGGCGCAGGCCTTGGCTAAATTGCGGATTTTGGTAATGTTGTTGGTGCGGTCGGACACGGAAATCGCCCCGCGCGCCTCCAACATATTAAAGTAATGCGAAAGTTTCATCGCGTCGTCATACGCCGGCAGATAGAGCCCTTTTTTGCACAAGGCAAAGCACTCTTCTTCGCACTCTTGGATATAGCGGCGCAGGTGTTCCACGTTGGATTCTTCAAAATAATAATGGGAGAATTGGCGTTCGCCCTCGTGGTGTACGTCGCGGTAGGTGATTTCGTCGTTCCAGCGGATATCAAATACATTATCCACCTTTTGGCAGTACATCGCAATACGCTCAAGCCCGTAGGTAATTTCTACCGTAATGGGGTTTAACGCATAGCCGGCCATATTTTGAAAGTAGGTAAACTGCGTAATTTCCATACCGTCCAGCCAAATTTCCCAGCCGACGCCGGAAGCGCCCAATGTGGGGGATTGCCAATCGTCCTCAATCCAGCGCACGTCGTGCTGTTTGGGGTCCAAGCCGATGGCTTTTAAGGAGTTTAAATACATTTCCTGCACATTGGCCGGGGCGGGCTTCATAATTACCTGATATTGGTAATATTTGCCCAAGCGGTTGGGGTTTTCGCCATAGCGGCCGTCGGCGGGGCGGCGGCAGGGTTCCACATAGGCGCGTTTGACGGGCTTTTTGGTAAGCGAGCCGAAAAAGGTTTCCGGGTTGTACGTTCCGGCGCCTTTTTCCACGTCGTAGGGCTGAACAAGAACGCAGCCTTGTTTAGTCCAGTAATGGTTCAAAGCGGATATCATATCCTGAAAATTCATACCGTATTTCATATGTAAATACATTATATAAAATATAGCCGTGCGGGGGGAAAGGCAAAAACTGGTATAATAAAAATATGATTACCACCGTTATTTTTGATATGGACGGGTTGTTGTTTGATACCGAACTTATCTATTTTGAGTGCTATAAAAAGGCCGCCCAAGAGGACGGAAAGACCTTTCCGTTTGAACTGTTTGAATCTTGCGTAGGCATCAGCCGGGAGGAAGCCTCCCGCTTTATGCGCCAGCATTTCGGTCCGCAGGCGGATATTGCGCGGATTAATTCCCGCACAATGGAAATTGTAGAGGAATATTTGGCGGCGGACGGGGAAATTAACTTCCGCCCCGGCGCCAAAGAAGCGGTGGAATATTTTTACAACCGGGGGCTTAAAATAGGGCTTGCCTCCTCCAATATTAGCAAATGGGCGCGCCACTTTTTAACCAAAAAGGGTATTATTAAATACTTTTCCGCCATTACCACTACCGACGACGTAACCAAGCCCAAGCCGGACCCGGAAGTCTATTTAAAAACAGCCCACAAGTTGCACGCGGACGTATCGCAATGTTTAGTGTTTGAGGATTCCGTGGCCGGGGCGACGGCTGCTATTTCGGCGGGGATGCGTACCTGCGTGGTGCCGCAAATCAAACAGCCTAATACATTTGTACGCGAGAACGCCTTTAAGATTTACAAATCTTTGGCAGATATTTACCCGGATATGGAAGAATTGCTGGGGTAGCGTATTTAGTCTTACTCTTGGACAGAGCGTGCCAAAAATTGCCATTATTAAACATAAAAAACTCCCGGGCCAAACGGTCCGGGAGGTTTTTATAAATTACCAATTTTACCGTACTGCCAAGGGGACATAAGACCCTTGCAACAGCGGGCTGTTCTGCAAGTTGGCGGGCTTATTGTAATTAAGGAACAAGACTTGGCTTTCCGTATCTACCACAATAGACAAAGTGCGGTTGCGTTCGTCCTTGGGGTTTTTTAAGGTAAGCAAAATGGCTCTTTTGTATTGGGCCGCCTGGTATGGATAGGCCTTGCCTTTAAAAAACTCAATAAAATACGCCACCGCGTCTTTGGGCATATAGCAAAAATCGCGCACGTCAATCGCGGTTAATTTATAATGATGAAAGATTTTATTTTCTCTGGCCGCGCGGGTAAGCATCGTATAAGAGGTGCGGCAAGACTGCGTAAAGACAGAGGGGCGCGTGGCGGCCAATTTGGAAAAGAAATCGGACAAGCGGTTCTCCTCGTAAGAAGTAGCGCGGGCCTTGGCGACGGCTTTGGAAACGGAAGCCCCCAGCGGGCCGTTGGCTCTATGCATATCCTGGTGCGCCTTTAAAATAGCCGTTTGCCAAGAGGTATAATAAGGACGCTTTTTAGCCGCAGGTTTGGGTGCAGGTTTGGCACTTGCATAAATTTTTTGGACTTCTTCGCCCACTTTAACGCCAAAAATACCGCCTACAAAACGGTTGTCTTTTTTGGTTTGGGCATTGGCCGCTCCGGCCATACAAAGCGATAAAACCAGCAGGCATACAGCAGATACTTTCTTATAATTCATTTTTGTCTCCTTAAAGTCCATTGTACTAATTGCGGGAAATTCCGGCAAGATGTTTTAATGCGCGGGGTGCAAAACAAGTTCTTCCAGTTCGGCCTGGTCCTCTTCCGCTAATGGGGCAGGCTCGTTTAGACCAAAGTTTTTTAGCGTATTTAGCGGGTAAGTTAGATATTGGTTTAAAAAACGGCGGCAAACGCTGTTACACTTGGATAGGGAAAGCAAATCCTCCGGCTCCGAAAACACGAGCGAGGAAAGTTCATCCTCGTGCATACGATGCCAAAATTCAGCCGGAATTTTAAGCACGGGTTTTTCCAATCCAAAGCCCGCCAAGGTCATTAACCGCAAGGTAAAGGCCGCCGCAAAGGCGGAATTGACCTCGCCATACTCCAACTCGGTCAAGGCGGAAAGCAGTAATTCGTATTTATCTTCGCTCGGCTGGTGAAGCGGGGTTAAACGCTGTATCAGTTCGCAAAAGTGCATCGCAAGCGTGGTGCGTTTTAAATCTTGGCGGATGTGCGGAAAAATACTGTTGATTTTGCCGCCCGTAACCGTGCCAATCGTTCCGCCGCGGCGCACATAAAAGCGGTAATCGGCGCAGGCAAAGGGCTCGCTGATGGCCTTTAATTTGCCCGTTGCGCGCAAAACCCCGGGCAGGCGCGCGTTTAAGCGCCCGTGTTCGCGGGTGTAGAGCGATACAATGCGGTCCGCTTCCCTAAATTCCTGGCGGAAGAGAATAATGCCCGAGTCGGTAAATATCATTATGTACAGCATAGCATTTTTTTAGGGGTTGCATACAGCCTTAGGATATGGGATAATATAAAAGGTTCAGCCGGAAAATTTTATAAACGGTTGGCAAAATTTTGCAATAAAAGATATAATATCTGTAAGTTTCATACAGAAACGATTTTAAATTAATAACAGGAGATACGTTTTTTCCAGTTCGGTTTCCGGGCCAGAATTAACGTATAAGATAAAAATGTTACCGACATACAGACCTAATAAAAGAAGACGTGCCAAACACATCGGATTCCGCGCCAGAATGGCTACCGCCGGTGGTAGAAAAGTATTAAGCGCCCGCAGAGCCAAAGGCCGCCACGAATTAATCAGAGCCGCCTAAGCGCTATGACGCCTTACGGTCTGCCGCGAAGTAGCCGCCTGCACCTTAAAAGAGATTTTAAGGCTGTTATCCAAGGCGGCGCAAAATTGCAGTACCCTGGATTGGTACTGTGGTGGCGGTCCGGCCCGGAGAATACCCGGCCGGCCCGTTTTGCGGTAGTGGTATCCCGTAAATTGGGGCCTGCGGTTGTGCGCAACCGTACCAAAAGACTGTTAAGAGAAGCGTTCAGACTGAGTAGAAAAGACATCAAGCCGGGGACGGATATTGTCGTCAGCCCCCGCAACAGCGAAAAATTACCAACTGTACAAGCAGCGCAAGATGCGCTCACGTTACTATGCGGCAAGGCCGCTTTACTTTTGTCCTCTTCAGATAATTTGCCGTAATCCTATTGAGGGACATATGAATCAATTTTCGCTCGTGTGTAAAAAATTTTTACTTTTACTGCTCAATTTGTTTATGTTGCTGGTGCGGCCTTTTTTGGGCCCGCGCGGGGTGTGCCGTTTCACACCCACTTGCAGCCAATACGCAAAGCAGGCGATTGTGAAATATGGCGCGTTTAAAGGCGGCTATTTGGCGCTCAAACGGGTGCTGAAATGCCATCCTTTGCATCCGGGCGGATACGACCCGGTACCTTAATAAACGCGGTTTTCTACCCTTCACGCTTCCTCTTATCCGGCCGTCCGGCGCGCCGGGCGGTTTTGCCACAAGAGGAGTTTTATGAATAACAGACAGTTCTTAATTACCGTAATGCTGTTTTTACTGGTAATTACCGGCTACAACCAGTTTGTCGCCCTCCCCAAAGCCCGCGCGGCTAAGGAAGCCGCCGAGGCGCAACTGAAAAAATCCGTACAGGAGGCCCAGCAAGCAAACGGTGCCCAAACCGTGCTGGCGGCTCCTATTTCCGTATCCAAAGAAAAAAAATCCGCTCCCAAGCCTGAGGAATTAATCACGCTTAATTTGCCACAGGCGGACGTTACGTTTTCGTCCAAAGGGGCGGGTATCAAAACCTATTTGTTTAAAGACGTTATTGGCGATGTGGACCTGACTCCTTATAAAGGGGAAGGGTATTTCTCCACTATGCCGCAGGTGGACTTTGCCGAATTTGCCCGCACGCAGGATTCCATTACCTTCGTGGGAGACATCGTCCCCGGGTTTAGCGTCTATAAGACGTTCCGCTTTAACGAAAACGGAATCAATAACGTAAATGTTACGTTTGAAAACAAAACCTCGCAAAATTTGGCCGTTGCCCCGTGGAGTTGGAATTTTGGCCCCGGTTTGGCTACGGTAAAAAGCGAGATGAACGACAACGAACGCGAATCCAAAGCCGTTTATTTGGTGCAGGAAGAAGGCAAGAAAAAACCGACCTTGGAAACCTTCGCCAAAGGGGACAAACAGCCCACCTTGGCTTGGACGTGGGCCGGTATCCAAAACCGCTACTTCCTTTCCGTCCTGATTCCGCAGAACTGGAAAGGGGGCGATTTTACCGCCTCTTCCGAAAAAATCGGCACCCAAAAACGGATGTGGGGCTTGGCAGGTGAAGGCGATTTAAAGGGCCCGCAATTTTCCATTGCCGTAGCGGGAACCACAGTGGAAGCCAAATCCAAAGTAGAATATAATTCCGATTTCTATTTTGGCCCCAAGGATTACAAGGCGTTTTTGACCTTGCCCTACCATTTGGACCGCTCCATTGCGTTTGGTTTCTTTGGCGCCTTGGGCAAAATCGCGCGCAACGTGCTGGAAACCTTCTACGGGTGGACGGGCAACTACGGCGTGGCTATTATTATGCTTACCGTATTGTTGCAGGCCATTTTGTTCAAGTTTACGATTATGCAGTTAAAATCGGCCGCCCAAATGAAAAAGGTTCAGCCCGAAATGAAACGCATCCAAGAAAAATACAAGGGCAACCCCGAAGCCTTGAACCGCGAAACCTTGAACTTGTATAAAAAGTACAATGTCAATCCGCTCGCCGGTTGTTTGCCGCTTCTTATCCAGTTGCCGATTTTCCTGGCGCTGTTTAACGCACTTCGCACTTCGTGGTCTTTGCACGGGGCGAAATTCGTGTTTTGGATTACGGACTTGTCCTCCAAAGACCCGTACTACCTGTTGCCTATTTTGATGGGTGCCGTGATGTTCTTCCAGCAAAAGGGCAATATCCCCGCTGGGACGGATCCGTCCCAGGCGGCTATGTTTAAGTATATGCCGCTTATTTTTACCTTGTTGTTTATGAATTTCCCGTCCGGATTGGTGCTTTACTGGCTGACCAACAGCCTGCTCACTTACGGGATTCAAACGCTTATTAACCGCAAAATTGCGAAAGCAAATTAAGGAGTCATTTTTATGCCGAATAAAATTAAAGTACAAGCAAAAGACGTATCCGAGGCTATCGCCAAGGGTTTAAAAGAATTAGGATTAAGACGCGACCAAGTGGAAGTAACCGTACTGGAAACGCCTAAAAAGGGTTTCTTGGGCATCGGTTCCCGCCCTGCGGTAGTGGAATTGCGCCAGAAACGCTGGTCCACCGCCAATTTGGACGCGCAAATTTATATGGACGTACCGAAAAAACGCCCCTCTAAATCCCGCAACGGGCGCAACAACCGCAAGGAAGCCCACGGCAACCGCCGCAATAACCGCAGAAGCGAACGCGTGTTAGACGTGCGCGAACCGCGCGAAAAGGCCCCTAAGGCTAACGAGCCCCAAATGCTCCCCTGCGAGGCTATCCGCAACGCCGTCATCCCGGAAAATTTGAAAGCCCCTATGGCCGAAGCCAAGGAATACTTGGAGAAAGTGCTTACCCATATGGGTATTAAGGTGGAAAATTTGAATGTATGGTGGGACGACAAACAACAGCGCATTTTGCTGACTTTTGACTGCGACCACCCGGCTATTGTGATTGGCAAAGAGGGCAAAACCTTGGAAGCCATCCAATACCTGTGCACCTTGGCATTGAGCCGCCACTTTGACAAGCCGATTTCCGTCATCACCGATACGCAAAATTATTGGAGAAAGGCCGAAGACAAAATCAACGCCGAAATTGAAAAAGGTATTGATATGATTAAACGCGGCAACAGCGTTTTCCGCTTCCGCCCGATGAGCGCGCAACTGCGCCGCTACATCCACCGCGCGGTAGAAGGAAATGAATTTGTAACCACCGCCAGCGAGGGCGAAGGCAAATGGCGCAAAGTAACCCTGCGCCCGACCGAGAAGGCGTTGGAAGCCTCCCGCGCTAACACCGCGCCGGCGGACTTTGTGCCCGGCGTAATCGGCGAGGACATCCCCGAAGAAGCCAAGACTGAAACGGTGCAGGAAGAAGTAGTTGTAACCGTGGATAACGGCGCTGAAAAGGAAACCTGCGCGGTAGAAGTAGTGGAAGAATGCCCCTGCTGCCACCACGAGGAAGAAGCGCACGAAGCCTGCTCCTGCTGTGAAGGCGAACACGATTCTTGCGCGTGTGAATCTTCTGCCAAGGCCGAAGAACCCGCCCAAGCGCAAGCCCCGGCGGCTGAAAATAAGCCCGAAGCGGCTCCGGCTGATCACGCGGAAAAGGCTGCCACCGAAGAGAAAAAAGACTCTTGCGGCGGATGCTGTGGTTCCTGCAACTGCGGTCCGCTGTTTGAAACCCCGGCCGACAAACCCGCCGAAACCAAATAACTAATCATTTGGTAACTTATAAAAACACCCCGTTAGTGTGAAAATGCTAACGGGGTGTTTTGCAACTAGCGTAGTTTTACTTTTGTTTAGAAAAAGCAAAATAGGTGTTTATGATTCCCTTTTCTAGGGGGGAGTTTATAAAATAAATGTAATCTCTGTCGGCGGTATATAAGATTACATACTTTTTGTGGTAACGCACGGCTTTTACTTTTTCCCAGGGAGTAAAGGCTATATGTTCGTCCTCTGGGTTAAACTCCTCGCTCATTTCGTCCTCATTTTCTTCAAGCAAAGTCCACCAAATGCCGCGCTCGTCAATAGTGGTTTGCACCTGTGCCATTTGGGTGTACAAACGGCTATATTGCATTAGCACGGTGAATTTTACTCCTAAACGAAGCACAAGAAAAAAGATGATAAACAGTAACTTAGCCCGCAACGGGCCCGCCGCAGGAAGCAAGCCTAATAAACCCAGCGTCAGCACCAAAGCCCAAAGCGTGTAGGCCGTGGAAAGATTCATATCCAACGGATTAAGACAAGCCGCCCATAAAAAACGCCAGCGGGAAACTCCCAAAAGGCGGGTGGAACTGTGCAAAATGGCAAGCGGTGTTACCAGTAACTTTTTATTGGGGGAAAGGCTTTTCAAATCGGCAATTGCCCGGTATATCCCAAAAACTCCAAGCAGAAACAGATTACTCCAAAATAAAACACCCGCAAATACCGAGCGTAAATTTCCAAATTCAATATCTGCAAGCATCGGCATAAGCAGGCAGATTAAAACCATTAGTCCGGAAAAGAAAATTTGCAGGCTGGCTTTTACAAGAATAGCGGGTTTTAGCATAGTTATATTACCAAAAGCGCCCGGCTATTACCGGGCGCTAAAAGGATAGGGCTTGCCTTTAATTATTTATCCAAGTTGCGGGTAAAGTTGCTGTACGTTACAAATTTTTCCTCGTACGCAATAAAGGCTTCCTTCAAAATTTTGATAGCCGTTTGCTTATCAAAAATCTTTTCCACCACTACCGTTTTGTTTTCCAGTTTCTTATAATCCTCAAAGAAACTCATCGTTTCCGAAATTAAGTGTTCCGGCAGTTGGGAAATATCGGTATAGTGGCTGACGTTCGGGTCGCCCTGCGCTACGCCGATGATTTTATCGTCGGCTTCGCCGTTGTCAAGCATCCGCATTACGCCGATAATGCGCGCCGGCACAATGCACAGCGGCACTACTTCGGCCTGAGACAAAATAAGGATATCCAACGGGTCTTTATCCGCCCCGTAAGTGCGCGGAATAAAGCCATAGTTGGCCGGGTAATACACGGACGAATAAAGTACACGGTCCAAGCGCAAAAGGCCGCTGGCCTTGTCCAGTTCGTATTTGGCGCGGGTGCCTTTCGGAATTTCAATAATCCCGTTTACAACATAAGGTAAAGAATCTTTATCGCCGGGCGAAACGTGGTGCCACGGATTGAAATTTGCAAACATTTTTTCCTCTTTAATCAGTAATTTACTTATCTATTGTAGCAATTTTCACGGGCGGATTAAACACGCTATAACGCCGACTTGGTATAATAGAAGAAGGAATTTTTTAAGGAGTTGTACAATATGCCAGAAATTAAGTGCCCGCATTGCGGACAAGTTTTTCAAGTGGACCAGTCCGGCTATGCCGATTTATTAAGCCAAGTGCGCACGGCGGAATTTCATAAAGAGTTGGAAGCGCGCTCTGCGCAACTGGCCAAGGAACAAGCCGGCGAAATTGCCGTTTTAAAAACCCAGGCGCAGGCCGATAAGCAGGAGGCCGCCTCGGCCTACGAGCGGGAAATAACCGCCTTAAAGGCGCAAATTTCCGCAGCGCAAACCGCGCAGGAGTTGGCCGTCAGCCGTGCGGTAGCGGGGGAAAAGGACCGCTTAAACGATAAGGAAAAAGAACTCTTATCGCTCCGCGCACAACTGACCGACGCCCAAAACCAAATCCAGTTGCAAACCCAATCCTTAAAGGACAATTACGAAGTGCAACTGAAAGCCAAGGACCAGGAAATTGCGTTCTACAAGGATTTAAAGGCCAAAATGTCAACCAAAATGCTGGGCGAAACGCTGGAAAAACATTGCGAAATTGAGTTCAACCGCCTGCGCGCAACGGGCTTCCAAAATGCGTATTTTGAAAAGGACAACGACGCCCGCACCGGCAGCAAGGGCGACTACATCTTCCGCGAGCAAACCGCCGACGGTGTGGAATTTATTTCCATTATGTTTGAAATGAAGAACGAAATGGATACCACCGCCACCAAGCATAAAAACGAGGATTTTTTCAAGGAGTTGGATAAGGACCGCAACGAAAAGGGGTGTGAATATGCGGTGTTGGTTTCGCTGTTGGAGGCCGACAACGAACTGTACAACACGGGCATTGTGGATGTGTCTTACAAATATCCCAAAATGTACGTCATCCGCCCGCAATTTTTTATTCCGATGATTACGCTGCTGCGCAACGCGGCGTTAAACTCGGCGGACTACCGCCGCCAACTGGCCGAAGTAAAGAACCAAAATTTGGATATCTCGCACTTTGAGGACGATATCAACGAGTTCAAGGCCAAATTCGGGCGCAATTACCAGTTAGCCAGCGACAAGTTCAAAAAAGCCATTGAGGAAATTGATAAAACCATTGACCACCTGCAAAAGACCAAGGATGCGCTGTTATCCTCGGAAAATAACCTGCGCTTGGCCAATGACAAGGCGCAAGATTTAACCGTTAAAAAACTGGTTAAAAAGAACCCGACAATGGCGCAAAAATTCGCGGATTTAGCCGCCAATAAACCCGCTGGTACGGGTAATGGCCCGGCCTTAAACTAGCCGCCTATTTATGATACTCACCCCGCGCCTTTCCCGCGCGGGGTAGTTTTTTTAGTCGGGCGACAAGACGCTGTCGCCGTTTGCTGGTAGAATAGTTATAAAGGCGCGCATCTCGCCTTTTCTGCATAATCAACGTACAGAGATAAAAATACCCCGGGTTGTAATGTAGCCCGGGGATTTTTGTAGGAGGCTAAAAGGCCTTATTTTGCCCAGTTTTCTAGGTGCTGTGCCGCGGCGGGGAGGACGGACCTCAACCAGTTGTGCCACGCTTTGCAGGTGAAAAAAGACCCGGGGTGCTGGATAGCGGCCCCGCTGGCGGTTACGTTACCCGCGTGGATAGAGAACACCGGACGCGTAAAGGTATTGTTTATCTTTTCGCCCCACGGGGTTAATTTGCCAAGTGTTAAAGCGGGGGGTAACTGTTCCGTATGCGAGAGGGCGGACATCCCGGCAAAAATGCAAATTCCGGGTTTCAAGGTGTTTAACACATCCGTAAACGC
The DNA here is from genome assembly GCA_963660385.1 of Muribaculaceae bacterium. Lineage (GTDB taxonomy): Bacteria > Elusimicrobiota > Elusimicrobia > Elusimicrobiales > Elusimicrobiaceae > Avelusimicrobium. The sequence continues at coordinate 2,608 of CAVKWQ010000020.1, read as the reverse complement.
CTGCCAGCCTTGCGCAAAATCCTGTTCGCTCGGGCGGTCCGACGGCGAGGGCATTGGCCGTTGTACAAAATTATAGAAAGCGATATTTTCCCATAATTTGTGTGCGGTTTCCGCCGCCAGTTTTTTACCCGCCAAAAACGCGTTTAAATTGTTCCAGGTCGGGCTGTTCCACCAATACTGTGGGTAACACCGCTCCGCCACCAAGCGGCGCGTGTAGAGCGGGTTTTGGACGTCTTCCACGTTGGATTTTGCTTTATCAATATAATGCGATTCCAAGATTACCAATATTTTGCTGGGCGCCGAAGGATAATTTTTGCCCACCCACGGGTACCAAGCGAGTTTTCCCGCCTGGCAGAGCCCCTCAAAGACTGGGTCAAACACCTGCGTTTGATATTGCTCAATTTCCTTTAAAGTTATCATAATGTGTCTCCTATTTTGTTTACACAGTTGGCGACATCGGTTAAAATGGAAGCAACACGGTTACAGGAAGCAGGTATTTTTTCCATATCTAGCGAACTGCCCCAGAAATAACTCGTTGGAATAGCGTTTTCTGCGTCATCCAATGTTTGTACTATATATTGCTCGTCTTTATAATACACTTTTTTATAATACACTTTTTTAATCTTGGACCACGGAATCCGATAAATGGTATCTAATTCCGGGTCGTCCCATATGAGTTCGTTTTCCGTAATAACAACTCTTTCATTTTCTTCGGTAGAAACGAACAAAATTTTTTCATTTTGGGGAATTTGATACATTTCGCGTATCTCGCGCTTCTTATCTTTTTTTAGTATTTTAAAGGGTTGCAACCCTTCTATGGGAGCGTTATCCTGATGTTTATTAGGATACTCCCATTTTATCTTCTGAAAAACATAATCAAGTCTGTTGATATTAAATGCAAAATCTTCGTTCATTTTTTTACCTCTATTCCTGTGGCAACTGTTCCAACGGTTTAAATTTGCAAAAGAATTTTACTTCAATGTCATTATCTTGTTTTAAAGATTCTTCAAATTTACGTTTTCCGTCTCCCTCCAAACCGTATATTTCCGAAAAATCTATGCTTAATGCCTGTTCTTCTTGCGAATTTATTTGGTTAATATTATTGGTGCTTAATATTTCCGAGTGCGATACTAAACCGCCTTTCATCCGCTGGCGGGCTACACGCTGCCAAGAATCCGTATGCTTAAACCAAACCAAATCTTCGGGTACATAGGGCTTATTGGTGGGAGAAAACTCTTGGTGAATTTCTAATTTATGTGTTAAAGAAACCAGTTCTTCGCGGTGTTGTGCCCTACTGCCGGAGGCGCCTGCATCAAAAGACATAAAACTACCGTTAATTTTAGACTGAATTTCTTTGTCGGTAGTCCGGTTCGTGGTGCTTATATTGCATACTTGGGTATCTATATTTGTTGCGCCCAAAGCCTGCACTACTTCACATAATTCGCGGAGTTGGTCATCCAATAATTCCAGTTGGTAATGTTCCATCGGTAAATAAAAATTGGGGCGCAACGGGTGCCCAATGTAAATTTTATCTGGTTGCGGATGACCAAACGGGAAAGTAATATTGGGCATATCATTGATGTTCAATGCGCAGAACGAATCGGGCAATTCCGCGGGTAATTCTTCCATAGGAACAATTAATTTCCTTTCTTGGTAAGGCAATTTAATAAAATTTTCGTTGTATTTCTTGGCAAAATCCTTCCACAAATTTTCATTTCCCTCTTTCATAGCGTATGCCATTTTGCGGGTAGAGTTAGAACAATCATATAAATATTTTAGTAAGGCATACATCTCGACTAATTCCTCCCATTTACTGCCGGAATAATCATCCCAGTTTGTGTTTTCCAAAACTTTGAGATAATTTTTTGCCTGTTGGGTTTGATGTGTTTCCTCTAATACTTGTTGCATAAGTTTTATACGCTCACTTTCTGGCATAGCCAATAACTGTTTATCTAAGTTTTTTTCTAAATATTCAGTAAATTGCTTCCAAAAGAGAAATGCTTTTATCCTCTTATAGCGGGATTCTACGCCGCCTTCGGACAAATACTTTTCCGCCAAGGATTGTGCTTCTCCTGAGGTTTTGGCTGTTAATATTTTGTTTTCCAATGCCATTAAAGGTGTTTCCTCTGGTTTGTTTACACAGTTGGCGGCATTAGTTAAAATAGAAGCAATGCGGTTATTGGAACCGATTAGTTTTTCCATTTCTACCAACGCCTTCATACCCCAAAAAAAACCAGCCGGGATAGAACCTTCTGTTTCATCCAAGGTTTGTACAATAAATTGTCCTTCTTGATAATACACTTTTTTTATGTTGCCCCACAGAATATGATAGAATTGGCCTGCTTCTGTTGAGTCATCCCATATAAGTTGGTTTTCTGTAATAACAACTCTTTCATTTTCTTCGGTAGAAACAAAAAGGATTTCTTCATTTCTGGGAATTTGATAGTATTCGCGTATTTCGTGTTTTGTATCTTCTTCCAGTCCCTTAAATGGTTGTAATCCGTCTTTGCTTTCATTACTTGCATCCGTCAACCATTTACCTATCGCACCACCAAGCAAAGTTCCAATACCAGGCGCAATGGCTGACCCTATGAGAGCACCTGTTGCG
>CAVKWQ010000019.1:0-25148 GCA_963660385.1 Muribaculaceae bacterium | reverse complement strand
ACGCTGAAATTTTGGAGCAAAAGAAACCCCGGGCGTGAGCCCGGGGAGTTTCATAACGTTTGTAACTTATTTGATAACTTCTTTGATGATTTTGTAGGCGGCCGGTTTCTTTTTGCCCGTTTTGAGCGCTTTCTTGAAGAGTTCGGCGCCGTCTTCCAAGCGCTTTTTGTCGGATGCGTAGAGCGTGGCAATTACATCGCCTTTTTTGACGGTATCGCCCGATTTTTTGGAGAGCCAAATGCCCGCGCCATAGTCAATCACGTCTTCCATCGTGTTGCGCCCGGCGCCAAGCAGTACGCCCGCCATACCGGCGGTTTTGGCATCAATATGCTGTACATATCCGTCCGCAGCGGCCTTGATTTCCACTTTCAGTTTGGCATCCTTGAAATAGCCTTCCGGATCGTCCACGGCTTTGGGGTCTCCGCCCTGCCATTTGACCATTTCGCGCAGTTTGGCGGCGGCTTCGCCGTTTTCAATCTTTTCTTCCATTAACGCGCGGGCTTTTTTGATGTCTTTTACCTTGCCGCTGATGACGAGCATATTGGCGGCTTCTTCAATCAAGAGTTCGTAAAAGTCGGGCGCGAGGTTTTTGTCGCCTTTTAAAATTTGGATTGCCTGGCGCATTTCGTTGGCGTTGCCGATAGCGTGGCCCAACGGCTGGTCCATATACGTAATAAGCGCGCGGCATTTAAGCCCCAAGAGTTTGGCGGTGCTGACGAGCGCGCGGGCCAATTTGCGGCTGTCTTCCAGTTTCTGCATAAACGCGCCGGAACCGTATTTCACGTCCATTAACAGGCTGTCCACGCCTTCGGCGTATTTTTTGGAAAGGATACTCGCTACGATAAGCGGGCGGCTTTCCACGGTGCCGGTGGCGTCGCGCAGGGAGTAGAGTTTTTTATCGGCCGGAGCGAGGTCCTTGGTTTGGCCGAACATACAAACATTTAATTTTTGGATTTGGCGGTAAATCAGTTTGACAGGTACGCGCACTTCAAAATTCTTCATAGATTCCAATTTATCAAGCGTACCGCCCGTGTGGCCCAAACCGCGGCCGGACATCATCGGCACGGCTACGCCGCCGCAAGCCACCAGCGGGGCCAACGCCATAGAAATACCGTCGCCCACACCGCCCGTGGAGTGTTTATCTACCTTGGGGAGTTTGGTGGAAGAAAAATCAAGCCGTCCGCCCGAGTGGGCCATTGCCTTGGTAAAAAGGGCGGTTTCTTTGTCGGAAAGGGGATTTAAAAAGCAGGCCATTAAGAAGGCGGAAAGTTGGTAATCGGGCACGGTGCCTTTTGCCGCGCCTTGCGCAACGAAGTTAAATTCCTCTTGGGTTAGGGCTTTGCCTCCGCGTTTTTTGATAATTACATCAATCATTCTCATAGGGTGCTGCCTCCTTGTATTTAAATGCTACCGTCTGAAATTCCAGCATAGCATTTTATTTATTTAAAGAAAAGGGCTTTTTGTATAGATAAAAAATTTCCCGGCACAGAAAACTCCGGCCGGGAAGGCATTATTTAAGTAAATCTATTTCCTCTTCCACCTCGCCTAAGCGGTCCAATACTTGGGTTTTCAGGCGGTTTAAGCGTTCGCGCTGGGCGGCAAAGGAAGCCTGCGTGGCGGCTTGCCACAGTTGGTGCTCCGTATCGGCGGGGGAGGCTTTTGCTTGGGCTTGTTTTAACAAACTGGGCGCGCGCAGGTCCAAAAAGTCCTCGCGCTCCATCAGTTTGCCGAGTAACCCCTCTAACTTTTCGTGTTGGGCGTCTAAAACCGCCAAGCGGTTCTTCTTAAATTGTTTGGTGGCCACATCAAAAGGTATTTTATACGATATATTTCCATTGGGCCACAAGGCATCTTTTTCGGCCCGGGCGGCTTGGACGGCTTGCGCAATTTTCTTTACGCCTGCCACATCCTGCGGGTGTTCCAACAAATACAAGGCGGCGGACGGGTCCAAATACGTTACGGCCCCTAAAATAAGGTTGGCGCGGTTCGTGGGGAAAAGGGCGGATACGTCCGCAAAGTGTTCAAAATCTTCTTCCGTCCATAATCCATTTTGCTGTAATTTTTTGACGAGGGCTATCTGTACGCGTTCCGCGTAATTTAGCGCGGCGGGGGCGGCCTGGAAGGGCGTGCCTTCGGGGTCTAAAAGCAGTTGCGGAATTTCCCGGAAGGTTCCCATATATTCTTGGACGAAATAAAACGATAAACCTTGCGAAGCGTTGGCCACCGTCATCATCATTTCCGTTTTGGTGGCGGGGGAAATATCCGGGTCGTGCAAAATGTTGTCTAACAGTTGGGGGAGCGTGTCCGCCTTGCTGTCCACAATGCGTTCAATTACCTCACGCCCGTTTAAGGCGGCGGACGTCAGCCCGACGTGGTCCGGCTCCGGCATCGGAATTACCCATACTTCGTCTAGTCCCGGGGTGCCCCAGTGCAGTTCCGGCGTTTCGCTGTCTAAAACGTCGTATTGGTCCGAGGCGTTGGTCGCCCGGGCCAAGGCGGCCGTTTGGCGGTTCCACGTTACACGGTTTACGGGGGCGGTGGAAGATGTTTTTTTATCCAACAGTTGCCCGAGGGCTTTACGCTCTTGTTCTAAGGTTTGTACTGTTTGTTGTAAAAAGCGGGTCCGCTCTGCGGCGGTGGCGCGTGCGGCGGGTACTTGCGGCAGGGGAAGCCCCAAGGCTTTTAAATGGCCGCGGGAAGCGTTAAATTCCGGCGTAAACGCCCAGTTCGGATTTTTGATTAAGGCCTTGCGCGTTTGGTCTATGGCGTAGAGGTTAGAGGATAATAAATGGAATTCCGATTCCGATAAAATCCTAGCCGGGTGGACGATTTTAGCGGCGGTAAAAGATTTTAAAATACCTTTTTGGGCTTGCAGGGGGGTAACTCCCACGAAACAGACGGCAAGTAATAAAGTAAAAAAACGTAAGTTCATTGTGCTCTCCTATATAATAAGAATAAAAAATCTCCGCCCGGGGAACAAGAGTCCAAAGACCTATTTTTAGGGCGGGCCCTTTGGCCCTTATTTCTGGGCCCTCCGCATACGAAGCAGATTTGATATCATATATATAAGAAGTCTAATTTGGAGGAATTATGAAGAAACTCGCCGTACCGGGGTGGATTAAGTCTTACGCTTGGTTCATCTTGGCTAACTGGGTGGTGTTTACCCTTTTCCGCGGAATCTTTTTGTTTGTGTTTCACGCGGCGCTTGTACCTCAGTCTTACCACGAATTGTGGCAGACCTTTTATATCGGTGCCAAGTTTGATGCCCGTCTTGCCTGTGCGTTGGCAATCCCCTTGGGCTTATACTTTACCGTTTGTGCTTTTTGGCACGGGGCGCGCGTTATCCGCAAGGGTATTTCCGCCTTGTATGCCGTGTTGGAAGCCGCGGTACTGCTTATCTATTTTGCCGATTTTGCGCACTATGCCTATATTGCAATGCGCATTAACTACTCCATTTTTAAATATTCCGAAAACGCCCTCATTTCTTTGCAAATGGCTTGGGAAACATATCCCTTGGTGTGGGCGGTTATCGGCTTGGTGGTATGGGGAATTTTGGGCTTTTGGTTTGTAAACCGCTTGCAGAAAAAAGCCTTTGCCCAGACCGATAATTACCGCTGGAAAGGCAACTTGGGCTGGTTCTTTGTAGGGTTGCTTGTTACGGGCGGATTAATGTTTGGGCAACTGAGCCAGTACCCGCTCCGTTGGAGCAACGCCTATCACTCCACCAACAACTTTATTTGCAATTTGACGTTAAACCCGGTGCTTAATATTTACGATACGGCCCGCTTTGTAAAGGCGGATAGTTTTGATAAAGCCAAAACGCAGGAATATTACGACACCGTAGCCGCCTACTTGGGCGTACAACACCCCGATAAAGATACGCTTAATTTTGAACGCACCGTGGCGGCCAAACCCAAAGCCGAACAGCACGATTATAACGTGGTGGTTATTTTTATGGAATCCTTGGCTTGGAATAAAATTTCTATGACCAACCCGGATATTGACCCCACGCCGTTTATCAAGAGTTTGGCGGATAAATCCATTTTGTTTACGCATTTTTATGCGCCTACCTCCGCTACGGCCCGCGCCGTGTTCGCCACGGTTACGAGTATCCCGGACGTAACGTCCTTCAAAACCAGTTCCCGCAACCCCTTGATTGTGGACCAACACGTGGTGGTAAACGCCTTGCGCGATTACGAAAAATATTACTTCATTGGCGGAAGCGCCAGTTGGGGTAACATCCGCGGTATTTTGGAACACAACTTGGGTGATGTACATATGTACGAGGAAGGCAAGTTTGAACACGAACACCGCAACGACGTGTGGGGCATTTCGGACTTGGACTTGTTCCGCGAGGCTAACCGCGTGTTAAATGAGGAGCAAAAGGATAACAACGGCAAGCCGTTCTTTGCGTTTATCCAAACCTCCGGCTATCACCGCCCCTACACAATCCCGGACGATAACGCGGGTTTTGAAGTCAAAGACATCGGCGAGGACTTGGCCCATAAACGCAGTTTTGTAAGTGTGGCCGAATACAATTCCCTGCGCTTTTCCGACCACGCCTTGCACGAGTTCTTTAAATTGGCGGAAAAATCGGACTATTACAAAAATACGATTTTCCTTATCTTTGGCGACCACGGTTTGGCGGCTCCGCAATCCGAAAATATGCCGCGCGGCTATGTGGACTTGAACCTGATTAACCACCAAATCCCGCTGATTATTGCGGGTGGCCCGGTCAAAAAACCGCAGGTTATCAGCAAAACCGCCAGCCAAGTGGATATTTTGCCCACGGTAATGGGTATTTTGGGCCGTCCGTATTTTACGCGCGCTATCGGCCGCGACGTGCTGACTGACCCCACGCCCGAACCGGGTGCGCTTATCTACGGCTGGGCCGTTTCGCCCGCTACCATTGGCTTTGTGCAGGGGGACTACTACTACCACAGCCAAGGCGAAAAAGAAGGCCTTTACAAATACGCCGCAGATAATTACAATGAAGATATCTCTAAAAAAGAGCCGCAGCGCTTTGAACATATGAAGGCGCTTGCCAAGGGGCTGTATGAAACGTCCCGCTACCAGTTCTATCACAACCAAAAACGTGATGAACGCGACGATTAAGGAGCAGAAATGAACGGACTTTGGATTATTGTTATTTTGGCGGTGGTGTTTGTAATTTATGCCGTCAGCGTGTATAACGGGTTTGTGCTTTTGAAGAACCGCGCCACCGAGGCTTGGAGCGATATTGAAGTACAAATGAAACGCCGCTACGATTTAATCCCTAACTTGGTGGAAACCGTAAAGGGATATGCCAAGCACGAAAGCGGTACCTTGGAAAAGGTCATCCAGGCGCGCAATATGGCTATGGCCGCGCAGGGGAATATGAAGGAAATTGCCCAAAGCGAAAATATGCTCACGGGCGCGTTAAAGTCCGTGTTTGCCTTGTCTGAAAATTACCCGGACTTAAAGGCCAACGCCAACTTTATGGAATTGCAGCGCGAACTGCGCGACACCGAGGACAAAATCCAGGCCGCGCGCCGCTTTTACAACGGCAACGTGCTGGCGCTTAATACCAAGATTGAAATGTTCCCCAGCAACATTGTGGCTTCTATGTTCCACTTTGAAAAACGGGAATTTTTTGAATTGGCGGAAGGCGAACAGGCGGCCCGCCAACCCGTAAAAGTGCAATTCTAACTGGAGCCATAAATGGCTACCACGTATGACTTTATAAAACAAAACAAGCGGCGCACCGTGCTGCTTGTTTTGTTATTTCCTATCCTGTTTGCGCTCTTAACGTGGGGCGTGTTTGCCCTTGTCTTTTTTGTGATAGGGGGCGACCCGTACGCCACGGTAAGTGAATTTCAGGCCACCGACCAAATGGCGCAACTCAACCAACTGATGCTGTATGTTTTGCCCATTTGCTGGGGGCTTGCAATGGTGTGGATGGCCGTTTCTTACTTTACGGGCGACCACATTATTTTAAATAGCGTAAACGCCGTCCCGGTAACGGCTTACGACCAGCCGGAAATCTACCGCTTAGTGGAAAACCTGTGCATTACGCGCGGTCTGCCTACTCCTAAAATCTATATTTTAAACGACAACGCGCTAAACGCCTTTGCCACCGGGCGGGACCCGGAGCACGCTTCCTTGGCGCTTACCAAGGGAATTGTAAAAAGGCTGGACCGCGCGGAATTGGAAGGCGTGATTGCGCACGAACTCGCGCACATAGAAAACCGCGATATCCGCCTGATGTTAATTACCGTGGCGGGCATTTCGTTCTTTACGCTGGCGGGCGAAATTTGTTTTAGGATGGGGTTAAGCCGCGGGCGAAGTAAAGAGAGCGGAAAGGCAAATTTGCTGTTTTTTGTGCTGGGCGTTATCTGCCTGATTTACGGCTATATTATTGCGCCGCTTTTGCGTTTGGCGGTTTCCCGCGCGCGCGAATACCAGGCAGATGCTACGGCGGCTTTAACCACGCGTAACCCGCGTGCCTTGGCCAGTGCGCTTAAAAAAATATCCGCTTGCCCGTATGTGGAAGATATCCAGGAACACTCCTCTATGGCGGCAATGTGTATTGAAAGCCCCGTGGGGCCTATGGGGATGGGGTTGTTTGGCTCGCTTTCCGGCTTAATGGCTACGCACCCGCCCATTGAAAAGCGCATCCAGGTGCTTTTGGAAATGGACCGCGGCGCTTAATTTATCCATAGAAAAGGCCCCTTTTACGGGGCCTTTTCTATTCCATTACTTTGTCCAAACTGGGGTCAAAGTCAAAATATTCGTAGGGCTCAAACTCAAACATTTTGGCAATTAAGTTAAGCGGTATTACGGCCGCAATGGTGTTAAAATCACGCGCCGCGCTGTTGTATTTCTTTTTGGCGCTTTGCACTTTTCCTTCGGCGTAAATAATGCTTTTTTGCAGTTTTAAAAAATGTTCGTCCGTCTTTAATTCGGGGTGCTTCATTGCGGCGGTAAAGACCTTTTTAAATTTTTGGGTGATTTCATTTTCTTTGGCTACGCGCTCTTGCAAGGTTTGCGCGGTGCGGCAGGCTTCCTTCATATGGGAAAGTTCATAAATAAATTCGCGGTCCAACTCGCTAAACGACGCGGCAGACAGCGCCAGCACCGGGATTAGTTCCGCGCGGTTCTTCATATTGTTGTCTAACTTTTGCCAAGCGTTTTGGGCGGCCTTGTTAAGCGATACGAATTTCCAATACGCTAACCCAAACAGCACCACGCCCATACACATTGCCCCGAATAAGAACCAAATAAGCATATCTAAAAACCTCCCATTGACGAACGGCCGGATTATCATTACAATTAAAGTATCGGTCCTGATATACTACAAAGTATAACGATTAACCCGCCAGAAATCAAGGACCGGGCGGGAAAATCGGTCAGTTTGCAGTTTCTTGTCGGGCCGGCTTATGCCGGAACTTTTACGGATTATCTACGGAGGGAATATGTTGCTTACGCTGTCGTCGTTTGCAGGTTTTACGGCGCTTGTGCTGGGCCTGTCGTATTACCTGACACGCAAGAAAGACGTATCATCCTCAGAAGGCTACTTTCTAGCCGGAAGAGGACTGACCGGGTGGGTGATTGCCGCCTCACTCTTGCTTACGAACCTATCTACCGAACAAATGGTGGGCTTAAACGGCCAGGGATATATGTTTAATATGTCCGGTATGGGGTACGAAATCGGGGCATCCTTGGCGCTTATTATCGTGGCGTTTTTCTTTCTGCCGCGCTACTTAAAAAAGGGGTATGCCACTATCCCGGATTTCGTGGGCGACCGTTACGACGGCGCTACTAAGCAGTTTGTAAACTTTTTGTTTTTAGCGGGGTATGTGCTTATCCTGTTGCCGACGGTGCTGTATTCCGGCGCGATTGGTATGGGCGGTATCTTTGACATTATGGGCACGTTCCACCTTTCCCCGATGATGGCTATCGTGGTGGTTGTGGTGGCGATTGGTGTGCTGGGTTGCTTATATACCATTTTTGGCGGGCTTCGCATTATGGCGATTGCCGATACGCTTAACGGTATCGGGCTCATTATCGGCGGGATGATGGTGCCGCTGTTTGCCCTTGCCTATGTAGGCGACGGTAACATTTTAGCCGGTCTTACCGAGGTGGTAAAGGCCCACCCGGAAAAATTTAATGCTATCGGCTCCGCTACCGACCCGGTTCCCTTTGCTACAATGTTTACGGGGATGTTCCTCGTCAACTTGTTCTATTGGGGTTGCAACCAGACGATTATCCAGCGCGCCTTGGCGGCCAAGAACTTAAAGGAAGGGCAAAAGGGCCTTTTGCTGTGCGCTATTTTTAAACTGATTGGGCCTATTTACTTAATTATCCCGGGCATTGTGGCGTTCCACATCTTCCAAAGCACGCCTTTGGAAGTGGGGGATATGGCGTACCCGATGCTGGTTAATAAAGTATTGCCGTTCTATTTAATCGGCTTCTTTGCGGCGGTGCTGTTCGGGGCGATTTTAAGTTCGTTTAACGCGGCCTTGAACTCTACCTCCACCTTGTTTATGCTTAACGTCTATAAGCCGCTTATCAAACCGACAGCCACGGACGAAGAACTTGTCCACAAGGGCAAATATGTGGGTATTTTATTGGCGGTGTTTTCTATGATTGTGGCGCCGCTGATTGCCAAGGCTCCCTCGGGCCTGTTTAACTATTTGCAAATGGTAAACGGCTTTTACAACGTGCCGATTTTTACGCTGATTATCTTCGGTATGCTTAATAAAACGGCCCCGGCGTGGTCGGCCAAGGTTACGCTGGTGTTCTTTATGGTGGGCTACGGCCTTACGCAGTTGGGCGTGATTAAGACGGATTTGCACTTTTTGCATATCTTGGCTATTTTGTTTGTGGTGTCCATTGTGTTTATGTACATTACGGGCAAACTGTGGCCGGCCAAAAACCGCTACGACGACGGGAAAGACCTCAATATTGTGGATAGTACGCCGTGGAATTTGGGCGTAACCGTCAGCGTGGCGATTGTGCTGTGCGTGTTTGGCGTGTATATCTTATTTTCCAAATTGGGTATTGCCGCTTAAACAAGCGTTTTATAAAAAGAGGGCGGAGCGAAAGTTCCGCTCTCTTTTTTTGTTTGGGCGGGGGAAAACTTGTTATAATAAACTAGACGAAAGGAGAATTTTATGACAGAAACCCGCATTAATATTATGGACCCGCAGCCCGCCCCTGTTCAGTCCGCGGCGGCGGACGAAACGCCCAAAGTGGTGTATGCTTCGGTAACCGAACGGTTTGTAGCCTTGCTGATTGATTACGGCGTTATTTTTATCCCGGGGCAGTTTATCGGGCTTGCCATTTTAAAGATTTTAGGGCCGTATGCCCAAATGTGGCAGATTACGGCGGTGCTGGTGGGCATTAATGCCCTGTTTGTGCTGTACGAAGCCATTTTCTCGTGTGGAGACCGCGTAACCCTTGGTAAAGCCTTGGTGGGTATTGCGGTAGTCAAACAGGATTTGAGCGGCCCCGTGTCGTTTCCGCGTGCGTTTATGCGTGCGGTTGGCTATTACATCAGCGGCGCGCTTTTAATGTGCGGGTTTTTGTTTGCCTTTTTTGATGACAGACACCGCGCCTTGCACGACTTTTTAGGCGGTAGTGTGGTGGTGCAAATCCGCCAAAAGGCCTGGTGGGAGCGCTTACTCGTGCGGCTGTTGGGCACGTTGCTGTTGGTGGGCTTTGCGTGGGTGATGTACCAGCAATGCTTTGGCGGCGGCTCCGTGGTTCAGCAGTATTATGTAAACCAGGCCAAAGCGCAACTGCAAAATGTGGCCCTGCTGGAAGAAGCCCATTACGCGCGCTACGGGTACTATACCAACGATTTACTGCGCTTATCGCTCTTGTCCGGCGACCCGGTGCAGTTCCAGCGCGATACGCAAAAGGTCCTTTCGCCCAAAGGGTTTAGAATCGGCGTGCAAAAGGATTCCTACAAAATTATGGCTTACGCCAAAGATACCAATAAAACGCCCGTTTACTTTTCTAGTAAATAGCGCAACATTTAGACCGAAAAAAAGGGAGCCTCAAACGGGCTCCCTTTTTAGTGCTCAAAAAGCGTTAATCGTGGCTTTTTTCGGTGGAGTGCTGGCAGTTCACGCAGTAGCGCGCAAACGGCATTGCTTTAATACGTTTTTTGGGGATAGGCTGGCGGCAATATTCGCAATAGCCGTAAATCCCTTTGTCAATTTTACGCAAGGCGGCTTCAATCTGCCCAATGGTGTTATGGGCGTTGCCGGAGAGTTCAAACAAAATTTCTTTATCCAAACTTTTGGAAGCATCGTCAATCGGGTCGCCCACTTCCGCTTCCGGCATATCCATATTCTTTTTATCTTTCAGGCGGGCGGCGGCGTCCTCTTTCAGTTCCTCTAAATGTTTTTTAATTTCCTTTAATTCCGCGGCGGTGAGTGCTTCTTTGTTTGCTTTCTTAATAACCATACAACAAGTCCTTTCTATACAAAAATTTGCGTCCGAACGGGAGATTCCCGTTTGGATAACTGTTTGATTAGTTTAGCAAAGTAAAAATAACTTTGCAACCCCCGCCGGTTCTGCGGACAAACGCGCCGGGGAATTGTTATAATAAAATAAGCCGTTTTATACCGGAGATTTCTATGAAAAATTTTTTAACCCGCCCCGTGGGGGAATTAATCGTTTCCAACCCCTTTGTGGATAATTACAAAAAAATGTGGCCCTTTGTTAAGCCGTATCTCTTCCGGGCCATTTTGGGCTTGCTCCTCGCGTTGCCCGTCGGCGCGCTGGACGCCACCGTCGCCCTGTTTATGAAATATTACACCGATGACGTGCTCGTCGCCAAAAACGCCGTTTTTGCCGCTTGGATTCCGCTTTTGATTATCGGCTTTGTACTGTTGCAAAGCATTTTAACGTATTTGGTTAAGTATTTAAATACGTGGGTGGGCAACAAAATTACCTTGGACGTGCGCAAAAAACTCTTCCATAAACTGTTAAGTATGCACAGCGGGTATTTTGACACGACTGACTCCGGCTATATTATGATGCGCTACAACGGCGACGCCGACACCGCCTGCAACGGCCTTATCAATAACCTGCGTATGGTGGTTACGCGCGTGTTTTCGTCCATTACCTTGGTGTTTGTACTGCTTTACAACTCTTGGCAGTTGACGTTTATCGCCATTGGTGCATTTGCCGCGGCGGGTGCGCTTATTTATGTGGTGCGAAAAAAATTGGAGGAACTTGTGCGCAATACGGTGGTGATTTCCTCTATCGCAATGCGCGCTTATAACGAAACCTTTAACGGCAACCGCACCATTGCCGCTTACAACCTGCAAGAGGACCAGGAAGTCCGCTTTAACCACTTAATGGACGAGGTGTTCAGCCTTAATATGGGTATGGTGAAACATACGGGCTGGCTTTCCCCAGTAATGCACTTTATCGTGTCCTTGGGGTTGGCCCTGGTGTTCTGGCAGAGCAGTTCAATGATTGTAAAGGGTACCATTACCAGTGGTAACTTTACGTCGTTTGTTACGGCTCTTTTAATGCTCTACACGCCTGTTAAAACAATGGGCGATAACTATGTGGATATCAAAAAGGCCTTTTTGGCGATTGACCGCATTTTTGAAATCTTCGCACTCAAAACGGATATTTACGATGAGCCCAATTCCGTGGAAATGGACGGCCTTAAAAAGGAAATCCGCTTTAAAGATGTATCTTTTTCCTACAAACCCGGTGTAGAAGTGTTAAAGGACATCAATTTGACCGTTCCCGCAGGCTCCACGGTGGCCTTGGTGGGGAACTCCGGCGGCGGAAAATCTACCGTTGTCAGCCTGCTCCCGCGTTTTTATAACGTAACCAAAGGGGCCATTACGATTGACGGCGTGAATATTCAGGATTTTACTTTAAAATCCTTGCGCTGCCATATTTCGGTGGTGTTTCAGGATAATTTCCTGTTCACGGGCACGATTCGCGACAATATTTTAATTGGCCGCCCCGGCGCCACGGAAGAAGATTTGCAGGAAGCCGTTAAAAACGCCCACTTGGACGATTTTATCCACACCTTAAAGGATGGTTTGGATACGGTGCTGGGCGAACGCGGGATGACTCTTTCCGGCGGTCAGCGCCAGCGCGTAGCCATTGCGCGCGCCTTTATCCGCCGCGCGCCTATCGTCATTTTGGACGAAGCCACCAGCGCATTGGACAACAAGTCCGAAGCCGTGGTGCAGAAAGCGCTTGATAACCTGATGAAGAACCGCACGGTATTTGTGATTGCGCACCGCTTATCCACGGTGATAAACGCGGATAAAATTGTGGTGCTTAACGAAGGGCGCATCGTGGAGGAAGGCACGCACGAAACCTTGTTAAAAGTACCCAACGGCGCGTATGCTTCGCTCTACAACGCGCAATTTAAAAAGAAGGAACAGCAAAAATAAGTAGCGCCTTTTATATTAGCCCCGGTTTCGGTTTTTACCGTCCGGGGCTTTTTTTTTAATACCAGAGGAACAGGCTAATTTAAATAGCGCCAACCTTTTTAATAATCAGCGCGGCGGTTGTACATCATTTCCACGTCTTCTAACAAATACACTACGCGGCCGTTGACATATCGGTCCAACGGCCGTAAGCCCTTACGCTTGTAGGTGGTGCCCAATGTCGGCAAAGAACAGCCAAACAACCGTGCCACCGCTTGCCGGGTTAAAAATATGTTGCCCGCCAAATCCGTAATCACTTCTTTATTTTTTGCCGTATTTTTGAAAATCCGCACATCCAATTTTTTATAGGTCAGTTCTTTTGTTTTCATATTTTGCGTGTTCCATTTTGACGATTTTACCTATTGGATAATTTCGTTTGTTATCATAGCCACCATAAACGCCAACATAACCGCCCCACCCAATGGGGAAAGGGCTACTTCCACCGCCGTTTTGGTTATTCCTACGGTGGCCGTTGCGGCCCCTTTGGCGATATCCTGCGTTACGTCTGTAACGGATTTTTTGGGTAATTTAAGTTCCAGCGGTTGTATGCCGGGCATAGCAAAATGCAGAGAATAAATATGCCCGTCATATTGATACGCCTGAATATCTCCTGCGGTGTTGAATACAAAAGCGGCTTGGTGTTTGTTGTTGTGGAGTAGCATAATGTGCGTCAGGCGGGCAGTCTTGCTCTCTTTGTTAATCCTGTATTCGTAAAACATAAAAATGGATTTTTTAACACGTTGTATCTTTATAAAGCCTACTAGTTGGTCGGCATTGTTGTATTCGTAGGCAAAAGCCACGCTTCCCGTTTTAAAATGGCGAATAGTTTTGAACCACAAAACATACCAATTATCATCTAACATAAATTTGATAGGAAGACCCTCAGCGATAAAATCCATTTGGGGAGAATAAATTTCAGCAAGTCTTTCTTCGGCATCCATATATTTAAGAGCCTTTTTTTGATAAGAGCGGATGATTTTTGTATGTTTGGGGGGGACCAGAGAAGCCGGATTTTCTGCCCCGTACAGCGGTGCGGCTAATGTGCTGGATAGAAAACAAAAAATTAAAACAAACGATAGATATTTTTTTAACATACATTTATCATAGTATTTTTATTGCTGAAAGAAAAAGATATATTGGTGCCGAGTAAGAGAGGGATAACACCAAGCAGTTGGTGTTGCTCCAACTCTCCATAAATTTAAAAGCCCCCGCTAATTTTGGCGGGGGTAAATCATAGCGAACGAGCGGGGAAATTTGGCTTCCAGTCATTTTGCTGACGCAAAATGCTTGCAGCCCGGGCTCGCGGTTTTTGCCTTGTGCGCCGTGGAACTATATGCGCCCAAACAAAAACATCGCTGCGCCTTTCAAATCCCTGCGGCATAAAGCAGTTTATGCCGCACCTTATATTTCCGTATAAATTTAAAAACCCCCGCGTAAATGCGGGGGTTTTAAATTTATACGGAGAGGGAGGGATTTGAACCCTCGAAACCTTGCGGTTTACAGGTTTTCGAGACCTGCTGTTTCAACCACTCACACACCTCTCCAATTATGCCGTCGCCGAGTGGCGGGTATCGGGCATCTACCTCTATTATAGCAAACTTTTGCGCGCTCCTGCGCCGGGCCTAAAAATTCCTTATAACTTTTGTAAGAATTGCGTTACAGCCGCCTGCGCCCAGGCAAATTCGTCGTGCCCGCCCACCGGGGACAAAAAACGCTTTTCCCGGCCGATAAAGTCCGCCAGTTTGGCGCTTTGCCGCCACGGAATTGTTTTATCCGCTTGGCTCATACACACCAAAACGGGTAAATTTTCCGGCAGTTTTTTGGCGGATTTTACGTTATCAAAACGGTTGAAATACAAAAAGGGCGTTACCAAAAGCGCCGCTAAGCGGTACCAGCGCGAAGCGGGCGAATAGGCGTGCGTGCGTAAGCATACCGCCATATCGGGCGTACTTAAAAACGGGCTTTGCAATACTAGGGCCTTAAAGGGCAGTTTCCCCAGTTCGGCGGCCGAATACAGCGCGGGCGCGTTGCCCAGCGAGTGGCCGAAAAGCACGATATCCTTGGGCGAAATTTTTAGGTCCTTTAATGCGTAGCGTACCGCGCAAAGCACATCTTCAAACACCGTTTTTTGTGAGGGGTTTCCCGCAGACAAGCCAAACCCGCGGTAGTCAAATAACATAACCCCATATCCAAGCGGCGCATAGGCCTGGGCAAACGCTTCAAAGTGGGATACATTTCCGCCCCGCCCGTGGAAAAAAAGCAAGGTTGGGAAGTCGTTTTTCGCAGGGAGATACACCCCGGTAATCATTTTTCCGTCCGGCGCGGGGAAGGCAATATTTTGAAAGGGCAGTTTTAAGGGCCAGCGTTTTTTTTGCGGGCGGAAAACAATATGCGCCCCCACGCGTGTCAGCGCGTACCAGACGGCAATTAAAAAGAGTAAAATCAGTAGTCCAAGCATATCTTTATTATATCTTTTGTGGAGGGCGGTCTGCCTGCGGTATTTGGTATAATCGGGGTATGCGTAAACAAGTGTTAGACGAACTTTTTAAAGAGCAATTTTTGGACGATGCGTCCTATCAAACATTGTTAAACAAACTCCGCCCGGCGGATAAAAGGGCGTGGCTGTCCCACCGTTTACTAGCGGCGGGGACAGCGTTCATCTTGGCCGGTTTTGTGTGCTTTGTAGCGGCCAACTGGCAGGAAATGGGCCTGTTTTTGCGTCTTTCTTTGCCCCTTATCGGGCTGGTGCTGTGCGGGGCGGGGGCGTATTACAAAAAGTTGGATAGTTGGCTGGGGCAAAGTTTTGCCTTTGGCGCGGCGGTGATGATTGGGGCCTTTTTGGCGGTCTTCGGGCAAATTTACCAAACGGGTGCTTTTTTATATGAACTTTTTGGCCTGTGGGCACTCTTGCTTTTGCCGCTTTGTGTGCTCACACGCAATAAGTGGATGTATTTGTTTACGCTATACGTGGCTACGCTGTATTGGCAGTCGTTCCAAGGCGGAATTTTAACGGATGGCTTTTGGGGCGGAGCCGTAAGCGTGTATTTTGTGGCGTGGGCGCTAACCGAGTTCTTGCCAGCCTGCAAAGCGTGGGGCGAGGGCTTTAAACGCTTTATTTGGATGCCGTTAAGCGTCTATGCCACCGTATGGGGCGGTTTCTCGGTGGAAAAGGCGTTAAATTTTCCTAATGCGGGGTATTATTTAGCCGCGCTTGTGTTGGCGGTCTTTTTCCTGTGTTATGCGCGGCACAAAAAAGACGCGGCTCTTTTTGCCTGGAACTCTTTGGCTATAACGGGGCTCGTGTGCGCGTATTTGGTGCAATGGCTGGAATTTAGGATGTTGGGATTACTGGTTTATTGTTTGCTTTTTATTGCAAGCGGACTATTGAGTTACCGCTTTTGGTTTAGCGCGCGGGAGGAAATCAAATGAACACGAGTGAAATTTTAAACGAAGTATCACCCGAAAAACGCGCGCAGGCCGAAGCCTTTTTAAAACACCGCGAAGATGTGTCCGTTCCTTTTTTGGTGCGGGCGATGTTGTTTATCGGCTTGCTGATTTCGGCGGGGCTCTTGGTGTGGATAGCCGACCGTTTACTGGCCGGAATTATCCCGGTGTTAGGGCGAGGAGTGCTGTTTGTGGCCGTGGGCTTTTTATTGGGGAAAACGGCCGCTAATTTGCCGCCCTTGCGCGGTGCGTGGCGCCGTCAGTTAGGGGGACTCATTGGCTTGGCCGGGCAGATTATGCTGGCCTTCCGGCTGACCGATATCCCCGGCGTGTCCGTTTGGATGGGCGTGCTGGCTGTGGCGGTGGTTTCTTATCCGCTTTTTAAAAATCCCTTTAACCGCTTTTTGTGGTGTGCAGTGGCGGCCAGCAGTTTGTATGCCCGGGTAGATTGGGTGTGGAAATGGCCCTCTTTTGCCGTGGCGCTTTCCGCCTTGGGGGCGTTTGGGGTGGCGCTTGGCGTGTTTGGTAAGCGCAAGTTTAATTGGTATCCGCTGGCTTACGCGCTTATTTGGTGGAGTGTGATTTGCGCGGGTGAAACTGCCGCCAGCAAAATGTGCTGGTACGGATTAAACCCGGCGAGTGCGGTTCTGGCGGGGTGTGTGGCTTTGTACGGGGTATTTTCCCATAAGGGCAACTGGACCCGCGGACAAATAGCGTTTGTAGCAGGGGCGGTGGTGCTGGCTGCACTTTTAAATTGGCCGACGGTTTTGGCCCTTATTTTAATGTACACTGGGTTTACCCTGCGCGACCGTGTGCTGGAAAGTCTCGGCACGGCGGGCGTGGTGTGTGGGCTCTTTTTATTTTACTTTACTCTAAATGTTGCCCTTTCCACCAAGGCGGCCTTGCTGGTGGCCTCGGGCCTTATTTTGTTGGCCCTGCGGAGGATGTATGCGAAATAAACTAATTTTCCTTTATGCTATTTGTTTGGCGGTCTGCTTCGGCGGCTATGCCATTTATACCCAGCACGCGCTGAAAAAGGCACAGACCTTTTATTTTAAAATAGAAAACCGGGACCCCTTGGCGTTGATGAGTGGGGAATATATGCAACTAAATTACTCTTTTGAGTGGGAGTTTATTGTTGAAAAAGCCCCCGTCAAAGAAGTAACGCTGTACGCGGATGAGCACGGCGTGGCGGGGAACGTGAAAACAGATAAACCGCTTGTTATTCCGGTACACCGTATAACGGGGCGTTTGCCGCACCAGTTTTATTTTAAAGAAGGAACCGCCAAAAAGTATGATACTGCCGCCTATGCGCAGTTAAAACGCTTGCCGGACGGCCGCTTTTTAATTAGCGGGCTGGCGGATGAAAAGTTAAATTTGTTGTAAGGGGGAAAATATGAGCGAAAGTTGTAATCACGATTGTGCCGCTTGCAAAAGCGGATGTGCCGGGCATAACGCCCAGGCAATGCCCAAGGAAAAACCGCATAAATTAAGCCATATAAAACACGTTATCGGCGTGGTGAGTGGCAAAGGCGGCGTAGGCAAAAGTTTTGTTACGGGGCTGTTGGCCTCGGAAATGGCGCGCAGAGGGTTTTCGTGCGGTGTGTTGGATGCCGATATTACGGGCCCATCTGTGCCCAAAATGTTTGGCCTGCACGAACGCGCTACCGGCGACCAGAACGGTATTTATCCTGTCAAAACCCAAACGGGCATACAGGTAATGTCTTTAAATTTACTGTTGGAGCACGAGAGCGACCCCGTCATTTGGCGCGGTGCACTTATTACGGGTACGGTGCGCCAATTTTGGACGGACGTGATTTGGCAGGATGTGGATTATTTGTTTATTGATATGCCGCCCGGCACGGGGGATGTAACGCTGACGGTGTTCCAAAGCCTGCCGATTGACGGTATTGTCATTGTATCCTCGCCGCAGGAACTGGTGCAGATGATTGTGGGCAAGGCCGTTAAAATGGCAAAAATGATGAACGTGCCTGTTTTGGGGTTGGTGGAAAATATGAGTTATCTAAAATGCCCCGATTGTGGAAAGGAAATATCCGTCTTTGGCAAAAGCCGTGCCGAAGAACTGGGCAAAACCTTTGGGCTTTCGCCCGTGGTCCGCTTGCCGATAGACCCGTCTGCGGCGCAGGCGGTGGATGCGGGGCGCATAGAAACCGTGCGCGGGGACGCCATAAACCCGCTGGCGGATAAACTTGCCGCCCTGTAAAAAGGGGGCCTAACCGATTATAGGACCATTGGTCCCGCTGTGTGGGGCCAATGGCCCTTGTTTTAGGGGCGGATATGTTGAATAATATAATGGAAATAATTTGGCCGTAAAGGATAATATATGCGATCGTTTTTAGCCGTTTTTATAAGTATGGTGCTTTGTTCCTCTGCGTGGGCGGGCAATCCTTTAAAAAATATTAAAAAGGGTGTCGGCGCGGTAAAGAAAGCCCCGAAAGTGGCAGAAGTAAAAATCCCCAAGGTAACCGTTCCGAAAGCCAAAGTTCCGGCTGCGGCTCTTCAAACGCCCCGGTTTTCGGTGCCGATTCCTAATGCGGCGGTGCGCTTGTCCGTTTCCCAGCAGGTGGACGAAGCGGCTATTGCACGCGTACTGCTTAAAAGCCCTGCGCTAATGCACGCCTCCGCCTTGCCCGCGGTAAAGCCGTACCGCACCGATTTAATTAATATCCAACTGCAAATTGCGCATTTAAACAAATACGCCACCGCCGAAGATATTTTAAAAAACCACAATCATCCCGCCGTTTTGGCCGCTTATAAGGCCTTGGAGGATATGGCCGCTATCGGTATTTACGGCTCGGTGGATGACATCCAATTATTACTGGCTTCGTATCAGGCGTTTGCGGGTTCGGCCTTGGAGCCGGTTGCCTTAACTACGGTGGCGCGCTCCTTAATTGCGCTGGGGATGTACCCGATGTTGGAAAAGGTTTTGACCAACGCCAAGCCGACTTCCGCGCTGGAAGCCATTAACGAATTTTTGACGCATTACCATTTCCCGGTTAAGGTGCCTAGCCATACGGCGTATGCCCCGGTAGAACGGGTAAACGAAATAGCGGTGCCGTTGGGACCCCTTTCCAGATTAAACGGGCAATTTACCGTGGAGGCGACAAATAAATGGGTGTTGTCCGCCTATGAACGCCGCACTCCCCAAAAAGCACAAACTAAACCCGTATCGCCTGTGGCGCAAAAGCCCGCCGCCGCTGATACGCCCGCGCAAGCCCCGGCGGAACCTGTGGAGCAAATTCCCGCGGAATCGGCCGTTCAAGAAGATGCGCTATCCTATGACCCCGTTATCCCGGTGTTGGACGAAAAACCGCGCCCCGGGTTGGTCAGCAAGGTTTATCCGTCCGGTCTGCGCGACGAGGACAGTTTGGTGCGCGATTGGCTGATTTCCTTTAAAACCGGGTATTTTAAACCGCGCAACCAAGTGGAAGCCATTATGGGGATGTCGCCCGCCAAGGCCAACAACTTAATGGAATTTTTGTATTATATGCCCTTGGATGAAGCCGAACGCGTAATTTTAAATCCAATCCGCGAAACGGGCCGCCTGCCGGACTTTATGTACGATGCGCGCCTGATTGAGGGCACGCGCCGCTTGCCTGCGGGGTATTATAAAAATAAATTTAACGAAAACGTAAAACGCTTTGTGGAACTGGCAGACGGGGAAAACACGCTTTACGAGTTTGATATGGAACTCAAAGACCTCGTCAGCAGTATGGCCGATTACAGTTTTAAGCAGGGCTTTGCCTATAAAAACAGCCCGGCCCTTACCAACGGTTTGCGCGCCAAATGGCACAAAATTGAAGTAGCCATTAACCGCCCGGGCTTAAAGGCGGACCGCGAAATGGTCAACCGCCTGTGGAACGAGCCCGTAGAACTGGAAGACGGCACCCAGGTTAGTTTGCGCGATTATTTTACGCAAACGCGTTCTACCGCGTTTTTTAAAGAAGGCAAAACGCCCGAGTTTTATTTGAACAGCGACCGCTGGGTGTCTTGGGAAAACGAACGCCGCAATTTGGCCGCGGCCGAATATGTGGGCCGCCCCGAAAAAACAACTTGGTGGGATAAGGTGCAAAATTGGTTAGTATTGGGCAATCCGTCCCAGTATTTAACGCTGGACCAATTTGGCGATGTGATGCGCACCGAGTTTGAAAAGGGCTTTGGCGGCGCGGCGGCGGACAGCCCGTATTTGGACTGCTTGGCCGGAGCGGAGGACGAAGGTCCCTCTTCTCTGACGATGAAGGTAAATAATTTTGATAAAGTGGGCGGCGTTTGTCAGGCCGCGTTTGGCGACGGCGGTTATATGGGCCGTGTGGAAAAAAATTACGACGGCACTTCCACCGTCAGCCGCTTTGAGCCGCAAAATTTTACCAATGTAAAAGTGGTAACCTTTGATTTAAAAACGCTCCAACCGCGTGTGCAAACCTTAAAATCCGTGCCGTATTTAAAGGATTTAAAAAAGCCGGATGTGGATCAAGTCCGCGCCGGGACAATGGTGGGCGACGGCTTGGACCCCACGCGCGATTTGCTGGATGTGCGCCAGGCGGATAAAGCGTTGCTAAATATCCCGCACTTAAAGGCGACCATTTATCCCTTTGCCCGCTTGGGTGCGTACGAAGGCACGGTTCCGCCGTATTTAACGGGCGGCGGGCTTGGTGGCTATTTGGCGCTTTTTACGCCCGATTTTTATCCGCTTAAAACGGTGTACCGTTTGCGCTTTAACGGTTGGAAACCGTATTTGGAAAAAGCGTATTACGTCCGCAAGGAAGTTCCGGCCCTTTCCGGCGCGATTCACCGCGACCGCCTGACGTTTAGCGGACAGGTGCAGGAACGCGTAGCAAAACCTGCCGAAAAGACCGAAAAATAAAGCCTTTTTTTATAAAAATCCCCGCTTTTAAGTTGGCGGGGATTTTTATATTCTTCCAAAAAAGCGTTCTTTGGGCGTAATTAAATGTTACAATGAGCGTAGGGGGAAAATGTATGAGTTTGATTTTAAGCAAATTGGCTGACACAATCGGCGACTCGCCGACCTTAAAAATTAATGCCGCGGCCCGCGCCTTAAAGGCCGCCGGGCAGCCCGTAATTCACTTGGGCGGCGGAGAGCCCACTTATCCGGCCCCGCAGGCGGCGGTGGATGCGATTATCAAAAAAGCGCAAAGCCGCAAAATTAAATATTCTCCTTCCTCCGGCACGCCGGAGTTGAAAAAAGCCGTTTTGCATTATACGCTTACCCAGTATGCCCGCCGTTACGAGCCCGCCAATGTGCTCGTGTCTGCGGGGGCGAAGCAGGCGCTTTTTAACTTTTTACTTGCCGCAGTAAACCCCGGCGACGAAGTCATTTTCCCGGCTCCCTTTTGGGTGAGTTACCCCGAAATGGTGCGTATGGCGGGGGGAACGCCCGTTATCGTGCGCCCAACCGAAGGGTTAATGGTGAAGGCCGAACAAATTTTAAAGGCCGTTACGCCCAAAACCAAAGCCATTTTGATTAACAGCCCGTGCAATCCGTCGGGCCAAATTTACAGCGCGGAATTTGTAAAAACCATTGTGGAATTTGCCGAAGCCAATCAAATCTTTTTGGTAATGGACGATATTTACCGCGAACTTGTTTTTGACGGACAAACCACGCCGAACCCCTGCCAATATGCGCAGGCGGCGGAAAATTTAATTATTATTAACGGTGTATCAAAACTCTACGGCCTGACCGGGCTCCGTATCGGTTGGGCGGTGAGCGCAAATAAACCGCTTATTGCCGCTATGGGCCGTATGCAGGCGCAAAGCACGTCCTGCAACAGCGATTTGAGCGAAACCGCTGCGGCCGCCGCCTTAATGGGCGACCAAAATGTAGTGGCGGACCTGCGGCGCGTATTGCAGGAAAACCGCGATGCGCTGCTCGCCGAGGTTGCCAAGATTCCCAATGTGCGTGTGCAAAAGCCGCAGGGAACCTTCTATTCGTTCATAGATTTTAGCCACTATAACGCCGATTCCAATGCGCTTGCGCAGTATTTGCTGGAAAAGGCGCTGGTGGCCGTAGTGCCCGGAAAAGCGTTTGGAGCGGAAGGGTACCTGCGCGTTAGTTTCTGTGCGGACAAAGCCTCCATTATTGAGGGCGTACGCCGCATACGCTGGGCGCTGGATAAAACCGCCCCGAACGAAATAAAAATCGGGGATAAATTAGTTACGAGGGATTAAAATGAAAACATTAAATGCTAAACCGGATTTCTTTAAACCGGATTATGGTTTGGAACACGCCGGTATTTCTACCAATAAAACCGTGTACTGGAACTATTCCACTCCGGCTTTGTACCAAGAAGCCTTGGACCGCAAAGAAGCCAACGTGGTGTACGGTGGCCCGCTGTGCGTAAGCACCGGCAAACACACCGGCCGCAGCCCGAACGACCGCTTCTTCGTGGAAACCAAAGACATTGAAGGTAAACTCTTTTATAACAAAAGCAACAAAGGTATTAAACCCGAATACTTTGATAAAATCTTCGCCAAGGTAAAAGAATATGTAAAGGACAAAGACCTCTTTGCCCGCGATGCGTATGTCGGTTCCAGCGAAGCCTCCCGCCTCAAAGTGCGCGCCATTACGGAATGCGCCTGGACGAACCTCTTTGTCAAAAATATGTTCATTGAACCCAAACGCGAAGAATTAAAATCCTTCGTGCCGGAATTTACGCTTATCTGCCTCCCCAAAATGAAAGTGGACCCCGCCACCGACGGCACCAACAGCGAAACCGCTATTTTGATTAACTTTGAAAAGAAGATTATCTTGGTAATCGGCACCGAATACGGCGGCGAAAACAAGAAATCCTTGTTCACGGTAATGAACTTCCTCTTGCCGCAAAAAGGTATTATGACGATGCACTGCTCCGCCAACGTGGGCGACAAGCAAGACAGCGCCATCTTCTTCGGTTTGTCCGGCACGGGCAAAACCACCTTGTCTGCCGATATGACCCGCGGCCTCATCGGCGACGATGAACACGGCTGGGACGATGACGGCGTGTTCAACTTTGAAGGCGGCTGCTACGCCAAAGTAATTCGTTTGAGCCAAGAAGCCGAACCCCAAATTTATTCCACCACGCACCGCTTTGGTACCGTGTTGGAAAACGTGGTCTTTGACCCCGAAACCGGCAAACTCAACTTGGACGACGACACCTTGACCGAAAACACCCGCGCCTGCTACCCGCTTAACTTTATTGAAAACGCGGTAGAAAGCAAACGCGCTCCGCATCCGAAAAACATCATTTTCTTGACTTGCGATGCGTTCGGTGTAATGCCGCCTATTTCTAAATTGACGCCCGACCAAGCCTTGTACCACTTTATCAGCGGTTACACCGCCAAAGTGGCCGGTACGGAAAAAGGCGTAAAGGAACCGACCAGCACGTTCTCTACCTGCTTCGGCGGTCCGTTTATGGCCTTGCACCCGTCTGTGTATGCCGAACTTCTTAAAAAGAAAATTCAAGCGCACAAAGTGGATTGCTGGCTCGTCAACACGGGCTGGATTGGCGGCCCCTACGGCGTCGGCCACCGCATCAGCATTAAATACACCCGCGCGCTCTTGAACGCGGCTTTGGACGGCAAATTGGCGAAGGTGGACTTCATCACCGACCCGGTGTTTGGCTTCCAAATCCCGACTTCTTGCGAAGGCGTGCCGTCTGAAATTTTGAACCCGATGAACTCTTGGGCCAACAAGGAAGAATATATGGTAAAATATGAGTCCTTGGCTAAGTCGTTCATTGAGAACTTCAAAAAGTACGAATCCGGCTGCTCTAAGGAAGTTTTGGCCGCCGCGCCGAAAGTGAAATAAGCGCGCAGTCAGTTAATTTAACGGAGCCGTTTGGCAAGTAACCCTTACCAAGCGGCTCCAAATATACTAAAATTTAATAAAGAGATTTATCTTTCACACAAATAGGAGAATTAGTAATATGGCAAAAGCAAATGCAAAATTTATGGCCCCGTTGACCCCCAGCGCCGAATTGGCCGCCGTAGTGGGCTCCGCGGCTCTTCCCCGCACCGAAGTTGTTAAAAAAATGTGGGAATACATTAAAAAGAACGGCTTGCAGGATGCCAAAAACAAACGGATGATCAACTCTGATGCGAAATTGGCCCCGATTTTTGAAGGCAAAAAACAAATCAGTATGTTTGATATGAGCAAATATCTTTCCAAACACTTGGCCAAATAAGCCCTTTGGAAGACGATTTAAACCCCGGCGGCATAACTTTGTGCTTCCGGGGTTTTTAATAACCCGTACGCGGGGAAATAGCGTAGAAATCAGTCCCTAATTTTGTATGCGGAAATTAACAGACGAACTTGCCTATCAGGTCTTGTCGGTGGTGGAGGAAATCCCCGCGGGCAAGGTTGCCTCGTATGGGCAAATTGCGGCCCTAATCGGGCGGGAGAAAAACTCCCGGCTGGTGGGCAAAATTTTAAGCCGCGCCGAATATTACGGCGAGTATCCCTGCCACCGGGTAGTGAATCACGCGGGCCGGTTAGCCCCCGGTTTTGCGGCGCAAAAGAGCCTTTTGTTAGCGGAAGGCGTACCCTTTAAAGACGCTATTCACGTGGATATGAAGCGTGCCCGCTGGGACTGCTAACTTTTTAATTTTTCTTACCTCTTTTCACTTTTTATAAATCCCACTTTTTTGTTGTTTGCATTGTCGTTTGGTTGCGACATTACAAAAAGAGTATTGCCTAATAAATCAAACGAGCGCGGAAAATCGGCGGCCCGCTAGGGTGTTGTCATCCCGTAGTGTTTTTATACGGGATCTGTCGTTCTCGTGGTTGTCATCCCCGAGTGTCTTTGTCGTTATTATATAAGAGGTCATCCTGAATTTAGTTCAGGATCTACTGCTTGTGTTGTTAGTTGTTGCAGTTGTTTTTAACGACCCAAAAGGTAGATTCTGAAACAAGTTCAGAATGACCCCAATTTTTATAACAGCCTTATTTTTTATTGATGTCGTTTTGTTTGTTTGCGACATTACAAAAGGAGTGTTGCCTAATAAATCAAACGAGCGCGGAAAATCTGCTGCCCGCAGGGTGTCGTCATCCCGTAATGTCTTTATACGGGATCTGTTGTTATTAAAAGGAGGTCATCCTGAACTTGTTTCAGGATCTACTTTTTGGGATTTTTTTCGTCGTTGTTTGGCAGTTGTTCATAAAGGGGTTGTTTCGTTTTTTTTTTTTGTTAAAATTTTGATAAATTGCGGTGGTCGTACCCGGATGTATCC
>CAVKWQ010000018.1:0-25276 GCA_963660385.1 Muribaculaceae bacterium | reverse complement strand
TTTCTTCATTTTTTCTCCTTGTTAAGGCCTTTATATTTGAGCAAAACGGCCTTTTATACGCGTTTTTATACGGCGGATACATCCGGGTACGACCACCGCAATTTATCAAAATTTTAACAAAAAAAAAAAACGAAACAACCCCTTTATGAATAACTGCCAAACAACGACGAAAAAAATCCCAAAAAGTAGATTCTGAAACAAGTTCAGAATGACCTCTTTTTAATAACAACAGATCCCGTATAAA
Source organism: Muribaculaceae bacterium (assembly GCA_963660385.1). Lineage (GTDB taxonomy): Bacteria > Elusimicrobiota > Elusimicrobia > Elusimicrobiales > Elusimicrobiaceae > Avelusimicrobium. The sequence goes on along the minus strand of CAVKWQ010000018.1, from coordinate 25,032 downwards.
GACATTACGGGATGACGGCACCCTGCGGGCCGCGCCTTGCAGGCCGCACCCTAGCGGGCCGCCGATTTTCCGCGCTCGTTTGATTTATTAGGCAACACTCCTTTTGTAATGTCGCCAACCAACGAAACGACAACAATAAAAAATAAGGCTGTTATAAAATAAAAGTCATCCTGAATTTATTTCAGGATCTACTGATTGTGTTGTTAGTTTTTTCTGTTGTTTTTAACAGCCCATAAGGTAGATTCTGAAACAAGTTCAGAATGACCTCTTATTAATAACAACAGATCCCGTATAAAAACGCTACGGGATGACGGCAAAAACAAGGTTCCGCTTTTCGTTTCCTTTTGGCTCAAAAGGGCCTAGGGGCTGCATAGGTCTTTTAGCCCTTTCTTTTTGCAAAACTCCCGTGTTATACTGTTAGTATGAACACACGCACCGCAAAAATTATTTCGCTGTTCCTCGCTTTCTTTGTATTAAGCACCGCCCTGCCCGTCCGTGCGCAAAAGGGCTTCCGCTCGGTACGCCGCGCCGTTAAAGCCGCCAAAGTCAAGGTTACCCCAGTAATCCCGGCCGAAACAGCAGCCGCCCGCGCCGCACAGCAGGCCACCGCTTTAAATTCGGGCAAAATAGCCGCCCAAACCGCCAAAATAAACGCCAAACTGGCCGCGCAAACCCAAGCCGCCGGGCAAGCCTTATCCCGCCGGATGCCGATGAGCCCGCACCAGCATATCAAAGAACTGCTGAAAGGGAACAAAAACCCGACCGAGGCCCTGCGCCAATGGTGGGCACTCACGGATAAGTATCACAAACCCAATATGTTTGAAGCCTTTGCTTCCACCTATTACAAAAAATATTTTTATATTCTCACCCCCCATTTGACCCAACTTTTTAAGCGTGTGGAACTGCAAAACAACCGGGATTTGGAACTGCGCTTTTTAAAACGCCTGCGCTTCTTGGCGGAAAACCGCACCCAATTTCAAAAGGTCTTCTCCCCCAATGCGCACCAAGCCACCTTGCGCGTACGCTTTACGAACGACATTTCCCGCTTAACAGCCAAAAATTTTAACGCGCGGGATTTGGTCTTTTCCTTTGAAAAATTCTTAACGCCCAAACACCCCAAACACGGTATCCGCCACGTCAATTTGAACAGCAAATTCACCGTGGGCAACGGGCAGGAATTTGACGTTTATAATTACAGCGGTCCGCTGGAATTTCTGCCGCACTTGTACCGCTATTTAATCAATGGCGAAAAACACTTCCGCGACCCGATAACTGTGGTTTTTGACCCCAAGGCCAAGGCGCTTGCCCTTTATAATAAAGACAAATCCCTGCGCCTGCGTATTACCACGCACGAATATTCCCGCCCGGAAAAACTGCATTTGCACTTAAACGAAATGCGCACCGGCACTATCGTCAACCAGCAAGGCCAAGAGGTGGAGGAAACGGTCAATTTTAACCTTTCTATCCCGATAGCCAAGCCTGCCACCCTGCCCAATTACAAACGGGATGAATATTTGTACAAACAGTTTATCCAAAACCCGATTAATTTCTACCGCGGGGATAAACGCGTAACAATTTTGCAGCAGCCTATTTTCTGACGGGGAAATATTGCTATAATACTGTTATGATAAGTCCCCTATTTACCTTTGACAAACAACAGGCGCTCCGCACCGAGTGCAACTTTATTATCGGTGTGGACGAAGCCGGGCGAGGGCCCTTGGCTGGCCCCGTGGTGGCGTGCGCCTGCTTTATCCCCCCGGCGGCCGCGGCGGACTTTACCGATGTAAACGACAGTAAAAAATTAACCGAAAAAAAGCGCGAAGAACTTTTTAAACGCTTACAGACCTCGGATGCGGCCTTTGGCGTGGGTTTTGCGTCAGCCGCCGAAATTGACCGCTTAAACATTTTGCAGGCCACCTTTTTGGCTATGCGCCGCGCCTTCAAAAAATTTGAACATATCCCCAATTCCGTCGTGCTGGTGGACGGGCCTTATCCCATTGGCGGATTGGAAGCCAACCAGCAGCCTATTATAGACGGGGACGCCAAATCCTTGGCGATTGCGGCCGCCAGCATTGTAGCCAAAGTTACCAGGGACCACTATATGGCCGTGCTGGATAAGTTATATCCCGGTTACGATTTTGCCGGCCACAAGGGCTACGGAACGGCCAAGCATATGGACGCCTTGCGCCGCTTGGGTCCGTGCCCGGAGCACCGCCGTTCGTTCGCCCCGGTGCGCAAACTATTGGCGCCGTCCATTTTGCCGTGAATACCTTGGGGATAGCGGGCGAAGAGCGCGCCGCACAGTTTTTAAAGTCCAAGGGTTACCGCCTGTTGGAGCGTAATTTTTCCGCCCCGTACGGCGAAATTGACATCATCGCGCAGGACAAAAAAACCTTGGTGTTTGTAGAGGTAAAAACGCGCGCTTACACAGCCTTTGGCGGGCCGCTTATGGCGGTTACCCCAGCCAAACAAAGGAAAATCGCGCTTACGGCCCAAGCCTATTTGAAAGCAAAGGGCTTAAAATTTGATAGTATTAGATTTGATGTAGTCTGCGTTCTGCCGGAAAAGATAGAACAGATAGAAAACGCGTTCATCCCGGCACGGACGACTATATAACTTGGAGGGAATATGACTCAACTCGCGCAGGTAAAAAAAGCAGCCGCTTATATCAACAAAAAAACGAAGAACTTTAAGCCCGAAATTGCTCTTATCACCGGGTCCGGTTTGGCCGGTTCCATACCGCCCTTGGAAAAAGAAGTAAAAATTCCTTATACGTCTATTCCCGGTTTCTTGCAAAGCACCGTGCCCGGCCACAGCGGCAATTTGATTTTTGGCGTCTATAAAGGGCGCAACATTGTGGTAATGCAGGGCCGCTTCCACTATTACGAAGGCCACCCGATGAAGGACTTGGCTATTTCTATCCGCACCTTAAAAATGCTCGGCGTGGAAAAACTCTTGGTCTCCGCCGCCGTCGGCTCTATGGACCTTAAATTGAAACCCGGCGCCCTGTGCGTGCTCAAAGACCACATTAACTTTATGTGCAACAACCCCCTCATCGGCAACCACGACCCGGCCTTTGGCCCGATGTTCTTTGACCTTTCCGAAGCGTACGACAAGGGTATGCGCAAGGTAGCCCTCGCCGCCGCCAAAAAAGCGGGCGTAACCGCGGGCGAAGGTGTATATTTGGCGGCTACGGGTCCGAACTTTGAAACCCCGGCCGAAATCCAAATGTTCAAAAAATGGGGTGCGACGGTCGTCGGTATGTCCGTAGTGCCGGAAGTGTTGGTAGCGCGCCAATGCGGCATTAGCGTATTGGGCCTTGCCTGGGTAAGCAATATGGGCTGCGGCATTGAAAAGAAGCCGCTTTCCCACGCGCAAACCATCAGCGAAACGAAGAAAATTGAAGGCAAATTCAAAAAATTGCTGGAAATCTTGTTCGTCAAATTATAAGGATTATTTATCCGCACGGGTATATAAAAAGCCCGTGCGGATTTTTTTGTTTTTATGGCTAAGGACATCAAACGGCTCGGCAAAGAAACCCTTATTTACGGCACTTCCACGGTGCTGGCCCGGCTGCTTAATTTCTGTTTAGTTCCCTTTTACACCTATTACTTACAACCCACACAATACGGCGCGATTGCCACCGTGTTTGCGGCCATTGCGCTTTTGAGCGTGGTGTTTTTATTTGGGCTGGACCAAAGTTATCTGCGCTTTGCGAGCGAAGCCGACAACAAACACAAGGTCTTCCGCCAATGTTTTTACGGCGTTTTAGCCAATGCCCTGGTGCTGGGCGGGTTGCTGTACACGTTTGCCCCCCAAGTATCCCTTTGGTGGGGACTTGGCGAAAATTTTGGGCTCTTTCACTTGGCGGCCGCGATTTTATTTTTAGACGTGCTAAATATGATTGCCTTTACCAAGTTGCGCTTGGAACGGCGGGCGTGGTATTTTGCGGGCGTGCGGGCGTTTTCCATTGTGGTAAATGTTGCGCTAAATGTGCTGTTTTTGGCGGTTTTGCACCGTGGGCCGAACTCCATTTTATGGGCCAATATCGGCGCGTCGCTGGCCTCGTTGGTTATTTTAACGCCCGTTTGGTGGGGCGAATTAAAGGGCCATAATCCCTTTGCCTTTGACTGGAAACTGCAAAAAGAAATGTGGTCCTTTGCGTGGCCCTTTGTACCCGCCGGAGTGGCAAGCCTGCTCGTCAGCGTGATAGATAAACCGATTTTGGTGCATTTGGTGGGTACGGAGCAGGTGGGCATTTATCAGGCGAACTTTAAAATAGGCGTTTTTATGATGCTTTTGGTGTCTATGTTTGACCAAGCGTGGCGTCCGTTCTTTTTGGCCCACGCCAAGGACGCAGACGCCAAAGATACCTTCGCCAAGGTATTATCGTTCTTTTTTGCGCTCGGCTCGTGGTTTTTGCTGGGGATTTCCTTTTTAATGCCGGACATTATCCAAAGCAATATCTTCGGCAATTTCCACTTAATCGGGCCCAACTATTGGGGCGGGCTTTCCATTATTCCGCTGATTGTAACGGGGTATTTCTTCTACGGGCTGTATATTAACTTTATGGTAGGGCCTGTAATTACCAAAAAAACGCGGGTTTTAATGTGGATTACCCTCTTGGGGGCCGCCGCCAGCATTACGGCAAACTTAACGCTGGTGCCGCATATCGGCATTTTGGGCGCGGGGTGGGCGGTAGCCGTCAGTTACGCGGTAATGGCCGCCGCGCTGTTTGCCTTTACGCAGAAGGTTTATCCTATTCCCTACGAATACAAAAAATTGGCCGGGATGTTGCTCGTCTGCTTGGCTACGGTAGGTATGGCCCGGTATTTTGGTGGCAATGTATGGGCGGAAGTGATTTTGCTTACCCTATACCCCGGGTGGATGTATCTCTTTTTAAGGAAGGCCTAAAAAAGCCCGGCTGTTACGCCGGGCTTTTTTATTACCGTAAACTGATTAACGTCAAATCCAGCGTGATGTTGCCGTCTTTATACACCAAAACGTGCGGTACGCTCACTTCGCCCTCTTCATCTAGTAGGGCATATTCATCGTAAAATAAATCTGCGGTATTTAGCATCGTTACCGACTGGGCCGCATAGGGATAAATTTCCCCCTCGCGGTACAAAAAGCGTTCCTTGGCGTTGCGCCCTTGGTAGGTAAGCGTGGTTTCGCCGTCTTTTACGCGGCGTTTTTGAAGAACACCCGCCTCGGACAGGAGCAAATTTAAAAATTGCGTAATGCGCCCGCGCACCACGGCGGTATCGGCGTCTTTAAACAAATAGCGGTAGGCAATCCCCTCGGGGCTGACGGTGGCGTGCAGCACCTTGTAGGCGGCCCCCGTCATTAGCAACACATCATAATCCCCGTCGCCGATTTTTTTAATGCGCAAAACGCCCTCTACATAGTCCTCGTTCATCTGGCCCACGGCCTTAAACGCCGCCTGCGTGCGCCCGCCAATAAAGAAATCTACCTTTTTATAAGCGCGCACCTCGGGCGGAATTTGTTTGATTTGCCCCCCCGCACACGCGCAAAGCCATACGGCTAACGAAAATGTTAAAATTCTTTTAAGCATATCCTATCTCCTTATTATGATATTATAAATATTATGAAACCTTTTGTCCTTTATCTGCTGGCCGGTATCGTTTCGTGCGTGGTTTGCGCAGGTATTTTACCGCTTTTGCGCCGGGTAGCCGCGCGGGCGTTTTTGGACGTACCCGGCGGGCTGAAAACACACCAAGGCTCCGTACCGGTATTGGGCGGGTGCGGCGTTTTTTTAGGGATGATTTCCGGGCTGGTTTTTATCCGCCTGACAACCGCCTTTCCAAGCGGCACCTTGCACACCCTGCGCGGCATTTGCTTGGGCGGGCTGCTCGTTTTTCTATTAGGACTTGTGGACGATTTAAATAAACCCAAAGGCGTAAAAATTGCCCTAAAACTCCTTGTGCAACTGGCGGCGGTGGCGGCGCTTATTTACTACGGCATTGTAATACGCGTTTTCCCCACACCTTGGATTGCGTGGCCGCTTACGTTTTTGTGGGTGGCCGGGCTGACAAACGCCTTTAATCTGCTGGATATTATGGACGGCCTGTGCGTAAGCCAAGGCGTTATCTGCACCTTGGGACTCGCGTTTATTGCGCTTCCCGGCGAATATGTCTATGTCAATTTTGCGGCCTTATCCCTGTTGGGCGCGTGCCTTGCCTTTTGGCCGTACAACCACTCCCGCAAAAAAATCTTTCTGGGCGACAGCGGTTCCACCTTTATCGGCTTTATGGTGGCTTCTTTATCTATCGGCACCGGGTACAGCGGCCACACAGACTGGGGCTTTTTGGCGCCACTTTTTATTTTGGCGGTTCCCTTGTTTGATACGGGCTTTGTCAGTTTGGCGCGCCTGTTAAAAGGCAAAAACCCCTTAAAGGGCAGCCCAGACCATATCGCCCTGCGACTAAAAAAAGCCGGGTGGAAACCGGGGGCGATTGTAGCCGCTTTTGCAGGCGCGGGGCTTTTGTGCAACGCCTGCGCGTGGGGGCTCACCCGGGCGGGACTTTCTACCGTCATCGGGCTTTTTATCGCGGCGGGCGTGGCGGCTGTTGCGCTGACACTTTATCTACTTAAACTTCCGGCGGATTAATTATGCACGTTAAAACACTTATTTTAGGCGCCGGACTTACCGGGCTTTCCACCGCTTACCACTTGGAAAAAGCGGGCCAAACAAACTACCTGTTGGTGGAAAAAGAAAGCACCCCGGGCGGACTATGCAAAAGCCAAGTGATAAACGGCTGTACCTTTGATTTTAGCGGCCACCTGCTGCACCTGCACACCAAACAGGGCAAACAACTGGTAAAGAGCCTATTAGGCACGAATTTACGCCGTTTAAAAAGATGCGCCTGGATATACACCGGACCCGCCCGCGTGCCGTTCCCGTTTCAGGCCAATTTATTTGCCCTGCCCGAAGCAGAGCGCCAACTATGCGTAAACGGCCTGCTCGCGTGCACCCAAACGCCTAAAACCGCCCCTAAAAACTTTAAAGAGTGGTGCTTAAACGCCTTCGGCCCCGGCGTATATCAAATTTTTATGCGTCCCTATAACACCAAACTCTGGGGCCGCGACCCGAAAGAGATGACTTGCGACTGGTGCGGCAACTTCGTGCCCACCCCCACCGTGGATGAGGTATTAAAAAGCGCCGTCAAACCGCCTACAAAATCTTACGGCTACAACGCGTATTTTTATTACCCGGCACACGGCGGATGCGGGGCACTTACAGACGCTCTAACCCGTTCTATCACGCATTTATCGCTAAATACGCCCGTTACGCGCGTGGATTTAACCCGCAAAACCGCCCAATGCAAGGGTAAAACAATTTCCTTTGACTACTTGGTAAACACCTTGCCCTTGCCTGAACTATTGCGCCGAACCGGGGAAGCGGAACTTGCCGCGCTGGCAGACAAACTGGTTCATACGCAGGTTACAGTCTATAATTTTGCCATTAAGCGTAAGGTAAAGCCGTTTAGTTGGATTTATTTTCCCGATAAACAGGACCCCTTTTACCGTATCGGCCTGCAAAGCGGTTTTTCCCCTGCCAACGCGCCCCAAGGCGTAAGCACTTTTTATGTGGAACTGCCGGGGGATTACCCGCACACCCAAGCGGGCGAAGCACGCATTTGGAAGGCGTTAGCCCAAAAAGGTATAATAAAAGAAAGCGACGACGTTTTATTTTCCTTCTGGCAGTCCTTGCCTTACGCCTACGCCGTTTATGACAAATTCCGCGCAAGCGCCGTTAGCCAAGCCTTAAAGGCGTTGGCCGGGCGCGGGTGTTTTTGTGCGGGACGGTACGGCAAATGGGAGTATTCCTTTATGGAAAAATCCCTTTTAGAGGGCTTGGAATTAGCCAAAAAACTTGTATAATGAGGTGTTATGAAAGTTCTCGTTTTTGGCGGCAGTTTTGACCCCGTACACAAAGGCCACGTTTCTTTGTTTCGCCGCGCGATGAAGGTCATCGCGCCGGATGTTGCGCATATCGTTCCGGCCTACCACTCCCCCTTTAAAGCCAAATCTCCCACTCCCTTCCGCCTGCGGATGAAGATGCTTAAACAGGCATTTGCTGGCTTTGGCAAAAATATCGTGTTTGACGATTACGAACTCAAACAAGGCGGAAAAACCTATACTTACCAGTTGGTGCAGTACCTTAAAAAACGCTATGATAACCCGGAAATTTACCTGCTGGTGGGCACGGACTGCTTAAACGATTTGCATAATTGGAAGAACCCCGATTATATTTTTGAAAATGCCGTTGTAGTGGCGGGCAAACGCAAGGGATATAACGAAAACCCGGCCCAGTTTAGGCACTTATTTTTGCCGGGATTTTTCCCTAAACTCTCATCCAGCCGCGTCCGCGCGCACATTTTGGCCTGCGGCGACGTGCCGGATACCGTGCCCGAGGTTATCGCCCCGACTATCCGCGAGAACCACCTCTACGGCTTGGACGTACACACCTGGCTAAAAGCCCATTTAAAGCCAAACCGCTATTTGCACTCCAAAAATGTGGCGGAAATGGCCGCCGCATTTAGCGATATTTACGACGTAAATGTAGAACTCGCCGTCAAGGCGGGCATTATGCACGATGCGGGCAAAGGCTTTTCCGGCCCGGAACTCATCGCCTTTTGCAAAGAGCATAAAATAAAAGTTCCGTTTTTTGAAGATATTTGCCGTATGGAGCCCAGTTTGTTGCACAGTTACGTTTCGGCGTGGCTCGCGCAGCACGAGTTCGGCGTAACCAATAAAGACGTTATCCGCGCCATTGCCGAACATACCTTGGGCAGTTTGCATATGAGCACGCTTTCCAAAATTCTGTTCGTGGCGGATATTTCCTCTAAGGACCGCAAATACAAGGATGCGTTCGTTATCCGCAATTTGGCCTTGCAGGATTTAAACAAAGCCCTGCTCTATGCGGCCAACCGCAAACTCTTGTTTACCATTGACACGCAAAAATGGCTTTGCCCGCTGGGGACAAACTTATGGAACCATCTAATAAAGCAAGAAAAATAACCGAGCGGTGCCTGATGCTGCTCGCCACGGCGTTATTTGCGTGGGCCATTTGGGCACAACTCACCTCGCGCACGGTGCAAATTTTAACCACCCGGGCCAAGGACACCATACATTTATCGGTGCTGACCTCGCCCGCAATGGATATTTCTTATAATCCTTCCACGCGCAAGGCGGCTATCAGCGTGCGCGCGGACAAGTGTGCCCCGCACGCCTGCAAACCGTTACACCACGCCAAATTTTTTACCCCCGAAATTTCTGACAGAGAACAAGCCTGGGATACTTTTAAAGAAGCCTTAAATAATTGGCGCTACAACCCGCTTATTATCGGCCAAGTGGTATGGGAATACATTACCGCCTGGCACGATAAACGCACCGATTTAACTCCGGCGGAGTTTACGCTTATCGCCTTGGAACTTACGCAGTTGGAAGCCGCCGATTTTGCGCTAAAACTCCCCCCGTCCTCCAAACGCTCCAAAAAGGCTAAACAACAGGCCCCCATAGTGCCCTTGGTAGAGGATATGGCTCCCTTGGCGCAAAAAGACCGCCCGATAGTGGTGGAAATTTTAAACGCTTCCGGCCAGCGTGGGCTTGCCCTTAAATTAACCCAATTTTTGCGCGAACAAAACGCCAAAGGCCTTTTGCGCGTAGATGTATTGCAGTACGACAATTACCCCACGTTGCAGGAAACGTCCTCCATCGTGGATTACAGCGGGCGGCTGGTGCAGGTAAAACAGTTAAGCCGCGCTATCGGCATAAACGGCGAAATCAAGACCGATTCCTCCCCCAACGTAATATGCGACACGCGCATTATCTTGGGCAAGGACTTTGAAATGCCGCTCTAAAATGCTAGACTAATTTTATTGCAGTTATAACACTATTTGCAGAGGTGGTTTATGGATACCAAAGAACTCGTATGCCTGGCGGCAAGACTTGCCGATGACAAAAAGGCCGAGAATATTAAAGTAATAGATTTGTGCGGACTTTCTTCGCTGTGCGATTATATTTTAATCGTATCCGCCACCTCTAAACCGCATTTGGACGCGGTGGAAGAAGAAATCAGCAAAAAATTAAAAGAACTGGGTTACTACAAAGCCAACCGAGACGGCGGCGAAAGCAATATGTGGCGCGTGAGCGACTACGGCGGCTTTTTGGCCCACATTATGACACCGGAAGCGCGCGATTTCTATGCGCTGGATAAGATTTTCAGTTTCGGTAAAGAAATTGACTATAAAAAACCTGTTAAAAAAGCGGTAAAAAAGGCCCCCGCCAAAAAGGCTGCGGCTAAGAAAACAACTGCCAAAAAAACGGCCGCCAAAAAGACCACGGCCAAAAAAGCGGCTACCCAAAAAACCGCCGCTAAAAAGACTACCGTTAAAAAAACGACTAAAAAAACCGCTAAAACGAAATAACCTCTTATGCTAGAAAAACTAAAACAAGACATCACTTTAAAACTCGCCAACGCGGACTACTTTAAGGGCTGTGAATTGCCCGAAGTGGAATTTGCCCCCGCGCCCGCCCATACCGGGGCGGATATTTCGCTCGTGTGGGCAATGGCTGCCGCCAAAAAGTTACACAAAAACCCGCTGGAAATCGCCAAAGAGGCCTGCAAGGTCCTGCGCGAACTGACCGGCATTGCCGATGCGCAAGCCGTCCCGCCGGGGTTTATCAATTTAAAGTTGGAGGACAATTTTGTCATCACCTGCGCCTCCGACCGCCGCATTAAAGACCGCAATGCCGAAACCTCCAAACACAACATTTTAATTGAATTTGTCTCCGCCAACCCCACCGGGCCCTTGCACGTTGCCAGCGGCCGCGGGGCCAGTTTGGGCGACAGTTTGGTTAAAATCCACCGCGCCTTGGGCTACTCCTGCGACAGCGAATATTACGTCAACGACGCGGGCAACCAGGCCGAACTGCTGGCGGTTTCCGTCAAAGCCCGCAAAGAGGGCAAAGAACCGCCGGAAAACGGCTATCACGGTTCTTACTTAATTGATTTAGCCAAGCGTATCCCCGCTGACCTGCCCGAAGACCAATACGGCCGCTGGGCAATGGAAGAGTTAATCAAAACCCAACAGCAGGATATGAAGGATTTCCACGTTGATTTTACGCGCTGGTTCCGCGAATCGGACCTGCACAAGGAACAAGCCCCCAAAAAAGCCCTGGAAGCCTTAACGGCCAAGGGTTATACCTACAAAAAAGACGGCGCGGTTTGGTTCGGCTCCACCAAGGACGCCGAAGCGCAGGACGACAAAGACCGCGTGCTTGTGCGCCACGACGGCCGCCCGACGTACTTTTTGGCTGATATTTCCTATCACAAAAATAAATACGACCGCGGCTATGATACCTTAATTGATATTTTAGGTGCCGACCACCACGGCTATGTGCCGCGTATGAAGGCCGCCGTACACGCCTTGGGACACGAAGAAAACACCTTTGTACCGATTATCCACCAACTGGTGCATTTGATTGAAAACGGCGAACAGGTAAAAATGTCCAAGCGCGCGGGTCGCTTTATTACCCTGCGCGAATTAATGGACGAAGTGGGCACGGACGTATGCCGCTTCTTCTTTGCCAGCCGCACGCCTAACGCCCATATGATGTTTGATATGGACTTAGCCAAAAAACGCACCAACGAAAACCCGGTTTTCTATGTGCAATACGTCCACGCGCGTATTCACTCTATCTTTAAAGCCGCGGCGGAAATGGGCATTACCGATTATAACGGCATTACCACTCCGCTGGCCCCGCAGGAAAGAGCCCTCTTGTTAAAACTGATTTGGCTCAAACACGTCCTGCGCAACTGCATTGCGGATTTAAGCCCCCACCATTTAACCACTTATTTGGTTGAATTGGCGGGCCTGTTCCACGCGTTCTACGACACCTGCCGCGTGCTGGACGAGAACAATCTGGAACAAACCAAATCCCGTTTGTTTATTTGCCAACGGGTGGCGGAACGGATTAAAAAAGGGCTGGAATTTATCGGCGTTAGCGCGCCGGAACAAATGTAAGCCCGGACGAATTACAAACAGAAAGAAAAATCTCTATCCACCTCTGGCGGACGGAGATTTTTCATCTCTGGCACTTTTTATATAAAGGGGAATTATATGAAAAAAACACTCCATCTTATTTTAGGCGTTTTGCTTTTGCCGCTTGCGCTAGGCGCGCAAAGTTTGCCCAAGGCCGAAGAAGCCTTTGAAAAAGGCGACTATGCTGCCGCCCTTGCGCAATACAAGCAATTAATGCAATCCGCCACCGGCGACGACCGCTTGCACGCCCAACTGCGCTACGCCGCTTGCCAATTAGGCTTGGGCGAATATTTAAACGCCGCCAAAACCATTTGGGGTTACACCCTGCCGGAAAACGATTTGTGGAAGGCGCGCTTTTTGCTCTACCGTATCCAAATTTCGGACCAAGCCTCCTCGGTTTACCGCCGGTTATTAAACGAACGGCAAATAGATACTAAGGACGCGCAAAACGACCCCGAAGCCTGGACCAAGGACGAGTGGGAAGCCCGCATCACCCAAGATTACGAAACGCTTTGGGCTATGCGCGCCGCTCTTATCAACGCCCCGATTGAGCGCGAAACCCTCATTTTAAACGTAAAGGCAACCGACACGCAGCGTATCCCCACGCTGTTTGACTATGTAGTTTTTGAGTGGCAGCGCCGCTTAACCGCGCAAAAGCCCGTGGCGCTCGCCCGGCTGGAAAATACAGAATTTTTGGACGGTTACGCCACGGTTGCCCCCCAGCAAAAGGAACAGGCCGAAAAGTTGGCTTACCTTCTCAAAACCGCCTATTTGTTAGACGGAAAGGGCCGCCAAAACGCCAAAATCTTTTGGCAGACTGATTTTATTTTGTTGCCCTTTACGCAAGGCCGCTTTTTTGAACTTAAAAATAAAGAAAAAGCCCTTAACGCCGCCGTTAGCCAGTTAAACGTCATCAGCGGGCTTACCCCGCAGACAATGGGCTTTTGGAACAAAATTAAAGGCTATGTATCCGCCGATAACACCGATTACGGCCGCTCGTACGCCGCCTATCAGGCCGCCGAACTTTTGTGGAACCACGGCGGCGACCGCGAAGAAGCCCTTAAAATTGCGCGCTTTGGCAAGGGCTTAAACAACGGCTATTACGCCACCCAATGCGCCCGGCTGGAAAAACAAATTTTGCAAAAGGAACTTTCCTTTAACGCCTTGCCCAAGGCCGTTAATCCACAAAAAACAGAACTCTCCTTCACGGCCCGCAACGCCAAAGAAGTTTTTGTCCGCGTATATAAAACCTCGTACGAGGAACTATTAAAATTTTACCGCGCTGGCCAAGTGGGCCGCACCGTCAACTCGTGGGATTTCCTCACGCGTTTGTCCGGCAAAAACATCCAGGAAGTGCTTTCCCGCGCCCCGTATAAAGCCGCTTCCGCGCCCGTAACGTATGAACGCCCGTATTTTGAGCAAAAGGCCACGATTGCACTCCCCGCGTTGGAAAACGGCTTCTACTTTGTACTAGCCAGTTACGATGCATCCTTTGACGCCGCTTCCGCGCCCGTACAAGGAGCCGTTTTAAACGCCACCGATTTGGCCCTGTTCGTTACTGGCGCTATTGAGGACAACCCGGATAAATACGTCGCCACCTTGTCCGGCAAAACGCAAACCTTCCGCCCCAATGTCTTCCGCGTATATACCGCCAATTTAAAAACGGGCGCCACGGAAGGGAACGTCAATTTGGATATTATCACCACTTGGAAAGGCAACCGCCAAAAGGCCGCCACGCAGGCCGACGGCTCTGCCGCGTTTGTGCGCCCCATTACGGTCAGCACCAACCGCAGTACCAATAATAACTATTTCATCAGCCCGCTGGCCGAAAAGGACGGCAGCCGCGCCTTTACGCCCGCGCTCTATTTCCATTTTTACAATAACGAGCCCGTGCGTATGTTCCTGCAAACGGACCGCGCCATTTACCGCCCCGGCGAAAAGGTTTATCTCTCGCTAAACGCTTTTGAAACCTTGCCGCGCGGGTTAAAAGTTTTGCCCAACCACCGCGTAGAAATTAAGGTGTCGGACACATCGGGCAATACCGTTTTTACCGCCCGCCCCACCGCCAACGCTATGGGCACCGCGCAGGCCGAATTTACCCTGCCGGATAATCCTATGCTGGGGTATTTTCAAATCCAGGCCTCTTTGACGGCAAACAACCACACTTACCGCACCTACCAGTCGTTCCAAGTGGAGGAATACAAACGCCCGGATTACGAAATTACCTTGTCCGCCGACGGGACAACCCGTGAATATAACAAGGAAACCACGGTAACGGGCCAAGCCCAGTATTATTTTGGTTCCCCCCTGGCCGGCGCCGCCATTAACTATACGGTAACCCGGCAGGACTACTTGCCGCCCTTCTATTGGTGGAAGATGCTTCCGCCTTCGGACGGCGACACGGTAGTCGCCCAAGGTACCGCCAAAACAGATGAAAAGGGCTCCTTTAAAATTACCTTTACCCCCCGCCAGCAGGAAAAGGACGAAACCTTTGCCAAATACGTCGTTAAAGCCGAAGTATTGGACGAAAGCGGCCGTGCTATCAGCACCCAAAAGGCGTTTACGGTTAGCACCCTTGCCAAACTCTTTAAACTGGACTTTACGCAAGGCTTCTACGACGCCAACACCCAAACGCCCGACTTTGCCCGCCTCACGCTTACAAACGCGGACGGCAACGCCGTAACGGGCAAAGTTTCCGTAAAAGTGGCCTTACTGGAAAACACCTTGCCGCAAACGCAAGAGGACGACCGCTTCTATCCGCGCCCAGTAAACACCTTGGAAAACCAATTTAAAAACGCCAAGGAAATCAAAACCGCTTTCACGCGGGATATTTCCTTTAAAAAGGCGGAGGAACAAGTGTTATCCTTGCCCGCTCTGCCGGAAGGCGTTTACCGCCTGACCTTAAAGGCCGATAAAGCCGGCACGCAAAGTATGGTGTTTGTGGTGGCGGATAACCGTTCCCAGTTGCAACTGCCGGACGTTACGCTCTTCCAGCGGGATACGTATTACCCCGGGGAAACCGCGCGCGTATTGTTGGGCACCGGCAACTTAACGGGTTCCAAACGCGTAGAAGTCTATCGCGGGGAAACCTTCCTCACGCGCAAGGATTTACTGCCCGGCGGCGTATCGGTTTACACGTTCCCGGTGGAGCAAGAAGAACGCGGCGGGCTCGCGCTTGCTTGGTTTGGGGCCAGCAACTACACGTTCCACCAAGGCCAAGCCACAGTAAAAGTACCCTTTAATAACAAAGATTTGACCGCCGTTATTGACGTACCCAACGAGGTACGCCCCGGCCAGGAAACCGCTTGGAAACTGACCGTTAAGGACGCTTCCGGCCGCCCCGTACAGGGCCAGGCCAGCCTGACAGTGTATGACAAATCCTTGGATTATTACGCCAAGCCGGAGCACGCGCTTTCGGCGCAGGCACTCTACCCGCAGAACGCCCAAACGGCGGACCGCACGGTAAACCAATCCAACGGTTACTTTACCAATTATTTTACGGGTAAAACGGAAAACGGTTTTGTACCCGCGCCCCGCTTACCGGCGAGCAACCTCTTAATGTCCGTGCGCCCGTATCCCCGGATGTTGGGGCTCTCTCGCGCTAATGGCATAATGTTTAAGTCCGCTATGGCCTCCGCCCCGCAACTGGCCGAAAGCAAGGCCACATATAAGGAAAGTTTTGCGGAAGCCGCCGAGGACACCTCCGCAGACGAAGCCTTTGAAGCCGCCGCCGCCCCCAATGATGCGGGCTCTGCGGATGCTCCGCGCACCAATTTTGCGGCTACTGCGTATTTTAACCCGGCCTTGCCTATCGTCAACGGTCAGAGTGTGGTTAAATTTACTTTGCCGCAGAGTTTGACGGCTTGGAACATTTTGGGCTTTGCCCTTACAAAAAACGCCGATTTTGGCGCGTTTACCGCTTCCACCGTTACCCGCAAGGACTTTATGGTCCGCCTGCAAATGCCGCGCTTCTACCGCGAAGGAGACAAAGGCGTTTTGCAAGCCGCCGTTACCAACTTAACGGGTAAAAAACTCACGGCCCAGGTAGCCCTTGCTATCCAAAAGGACCAAGTAAACGCCTTGGCGGATTTCGGCCTGACGGACACCGTTAAGCGCGTAACCGTGGGTGCAAACGCTACGGAATTTGTAACGTGGGAAATTACGGCGCCCAACGAGCCCGCACTCTACGGCGTTACCGCCACGGCCCGCAGCGGCAAGGCCAGCGACGGCGAGAAAAAAACGCTCCCCGTTTACCCGGGCCGCCAGCGCACCTTGGCTACGGTCAACACCGCGCTTAAAAACGGGCAAAACACGCTGGAACTGACAGAACTAAATGACGTTCCTGCCGCCGATATGCAAACGGCAGTACTGACGATTAACCCCAGTTTGGCGCTCTCTGTACTTAACGCGATGCCCAACCTGCTGACAACCCCGTACAAGGATCTTGTCAGCACGTTAAACCGCTATGCGCCCTTGGCGGTGGTCCACCAATTCTACACTACCTATCCACAACTGAAACAAGCGGTTTCCAAACTGCCCAAACGCACGGGCCAAACCGCCGCTTGGAACGAGGCAGATCCCTTGCGCTTAACGCTTTTGGAACAAACGCCGTGGTTAAGACAAGCCCAAGGCCGCCAGAGCAAAACCGCGGACCTGGTGGACTTGTTCAACCCGGAAACGGTTCAAAAGACGCTAAACAAGGAACTTGCGCAACTTAAAAAATTCCAAAACGAAAGCGGCGCCTTTGCGTGGTTCCCGGGCGGGCAGGATGACGATTATCTAACGCTCTACGCCTTAAATGCGTTCGCCTCTGCGGTGTCCTTTGGCGCTGAAATTCCGCAGGCCGAAGCCAAACAGGCGATTGCCTATATCGTGCCGCGTATTGAACAAAAATTAAAGGCGGATAAGGCCGGAAGTGAAGCCACTGTTTCCTTGGCTCTGTATGCGGCCTATACGCTTTCCGCGTTCCCGCAAAATTGGGCACAAATTGCCCAAGCCAAGCCCTACATCAAACGCTGGGCCGACTACGCCGGGGAACAAACCCGCTTTATGACGGCCCTCGGGCAAACCTATGCGGCGGTCATTTACCACCGCTTGGGCGACGATATCAAGGCCAACCAGTATTTGGACTTAGTACTCTCGCGGATGAAGCAGGACAAACTGGCCGGAGCCTATTTCGCCCCCGAAGCGCAAAGTTGGGTCTGGTACCGTGACACCATTACCACCCAAACGGCCACCCTGCGCGCACTTACCGAAATCCGCCCGCAGGCCCCGCAAGTGGATGCTATGGCCCAATGGCTCCTCTTTAACCGCCAAGTAAACGAGTGGAACAACTCCAAGGCCGCTTCCCAAGCCGTATTTGCGCTCTTGGATGTAATGAAGGCCAAAGGCGCGCTGTCGCTCCCGGTAATGTATCAGGTAAACTGGGCCGGAGAGGAAAAGCATTTTGCCTTTGAACCGATGGACTGGACCAAGGACTTGCAACTTGTCCGCACGGGCCGCCAAATTAACGAAAAAGCCCAAACAGCCACCATTACCAAAAAAGGCACAATGACGGATTTTGCTTCGCTCTCCGTGCTTTACCAAACGCCCAACGTAAAGGCTTCGCCCAAGGGTGTAATCAACGTAACGCGCGAATACTTTACGCGCTTTACGCAAGACGGCGTGCAGAAACTCCGCCCGGTGCAGGATTTGGACGAAATAAAAGTAGGCGACGAAGTGGAAGTACACCTCACGCTGACGACGGACAGCGCGTTTGAATACGTCCTGCTTGACGACCCCAAACCCGCCGGGTTTGAAAGCGAGGAATTAACCAGCGGCTGGGAGTGGGATAAATTATCCCTCTACCGAGAAACGCGCGACGCGGCCACCCGCTTCTTTATCAACTGGGTCCCGGCAGGCAAAGTAACGCTTTCGTATGTGCTCCGCCCGACGGTGCCCGGCAAGTTCCGCGCACTCCCCGCGCAAGCGCAGTCTATGTACGCGCCCGAATTTGGCGCACACACAGGCACGGAACTTTTAACCGTAGATAAATAAGCCTGTTTTTACCGCTCCCGGTTTGGTTTTTGCCAAGCCGGGATTTTTTATGTAAATCCGTATAAAAACCGCCTGCGAATATACTATAATGAAAGTAATTCTAAGGAGTATTTTACTATGCCTTTAACCGTTTTTGCGCCCCTTGACGGCGCCGTTGTACCGCTGGAACAAGTGCCCGACCCCGTATTTAGCGAGCGTATGCTGGGCGACGGAATCGCCCTAGACCCCGCCGGGGACACAATTTTTGCCCCAATAGACGGAAAAATCATCAATTTTAACAAAGCCCTGCACGCGCTGGTTATTGCCCAAGACGGGATAGAAATTTTAATCCACGTGGGGTTAGAAACGGTTTCCTTAAAAGGCGAAGGTTTTACACCGCTTGCCAAAGAGGGCGACACGGTTAAAAAAGGCCAACCTCTTTTAAAATTTTCCCACGCGGCGCTTGCCAAGGCCGCCAGTTCTCTTGTTATGCTCGTAGTAACCGCTCCGGCGGATGTCAAGGTACAACACACCGCCAAGGAACTGGTAAAAACAGGCGCGGAACTTTTTACGGTTTCCGTACCCGGTGCGCACACGGACGAGCAAGCCCCCCAAACCTTTACGGTGGGCGGGCCCTTTACCGTGTTAAATGCCAACGGCTTGCACGCACGCCCAGCCGGGGTGTTGGCGCGCTTGGCGGCCGGATACGCCTATCCCGTACAAATTTGCTATGGGGATAAAACCGCCGACGGCAAAAGTTTGGTAGGCATAATGGGCCTTGCATTAGAATACGGCAGCCAAGTAACGGTAAAGGCGGGCGGGACGGAAAGCGAAGCCAAAACCTTTTTAACCCAAGTGGAACAAGGCTTTAAAAACGCCTTTGGCGAACAAGTTTCCGCCACCTCAGTTGCTCCCGCCGACAAACCCCAAAGCCCGGTGGATTTTTCTGCCGCCGTGCAAATATCGGGCTTGTGCGCCTGCGGGGGCCTAGCCCAAGGGCAGGCCTTCCTTTTTAAACCGCAAGACGCTTTGTACGAGGAAAACGCCCAAAACCCGCAGGACGAGCGCAACGCGCTGGCCGCCGCGTTGGAGGAAGAAACCGCCGAAACGCAGGCTAAAATCGCCGCCGAGCCGCACAAAACCACGCAGGATATTTTGTCCGCTCATTTAGGCCTGTTACAAGACCCGCTTTTGCGCCAAACCGCCCTGGACGCGGTCGCCCGTGGCAAAACGGCCTCTTATGCCGTAAACGAAGCCGTCCGCACGAGCATTGATATTTTAAAAAAGACCAAAAACCACTTTTTAATGGAGCGCATTGCCGATATTAAGGACTTGCGCCGCTCTCTTTTGTGGCGGCTTAGCGGGCAGAAATACGCACGACCCAAACTGCCCCAAGGGTGCATTTTAATAGCCGAGGAGTTACTTCCCTCCGAGGTTTCCTACTTGTCCGGCACCGCCGCAGGCGTCGTGTTGGCGCACGGCTCGCCCACCGCGCACGCAGGTATTTTACTGCGCAATATGGGGCTCCCCGCCGTGGTAAACGCCGGGGAAGGCGTGCTCCAAATCCCGAACGGGGCAACTGTTCTCTTGTACGCGGACGAGGGCAAGGCGCTCATTAACCCCACGCCCGGGCAACTAACAGATTTTGAAACTACGCACCAAAAAGAGCAGGCCCTTATGCAAGCGGCTTCCGCCCAAGCGCAAGAGCCCGCCCTCACGCAAGACGGCGTGCATATTGCGGTAATGGGCAATGTGTCCGCCCCACAGGAAGCCGCCTTGGCCGCCCAAAACGGCGCTGAGGGGTTAGGCTTAGTACGCACCGAATTTTTATTTAACCACCGGGCAGACGCCCCTAGCGAGGACGAACAGTTAGCCGTCTATCAGGAAACCTTAAATGCCTGCAAGGGGCACCCTGCCACATTTCGCCTGTTAGATGCGGGTGGCGACAAACCCCTGCCGTTTGTGCAGATTTCGCCAGAGGATAACCCCATTGTGGGCGTACGCGGCATCCGCGCGTTTAAGCGCAACGAAGCGTTTTTTAGAACGCAAATCCGCGCGCTTTTGCGCCTTACGCCGCTGACCCAAGTGCGCATAATGCTGCCAATGGTAACCTTTGCAGACGAAATGACCTTTTTTAAAGATATAATCGCCCAAGAGTCGGCCCGATTGGGATTAAAGGAAACCGTACAGACGGGGGCGATGATAGAGGTTCCCTCCGCCGCGCTCACTAGCGCGCAACTAGCCAAGCACGCCGATTTCTTTTCTATCGGCACCAACGATTTAACGCAATACACGCTGGCGATTGACCGCGGGCATAAAATATTAAGCGCGCAGGCGGACCCGCGCCACCCGGCCGTTTTAAAACTCATTGCGCTCACCTGCCAAGGGGCCCAAAAATACAGCCGCCCTGTGGCAGTGTGCGGTGCAATGGCAGGCGACCTTTCCGCCGTGCCCTTTTTAATCGGGTTAGGCGTAAGCGAACTAGCCGCCGGAGTCAAAAATATTGCCCAGGTAAAGGCGTTACTCCGCCGTTTGAACCGCCAACAATGCGCCCAAATTGCCGCGCAGGCCTTGGAGTTATCCTCGGCGCAGGAAGTGCGCGCCTTGGGCCGCAAACATTTTGCCCTGTAACAAGGAGAATTTATGGAAAAATTGAAAAAATCTTGCGCCGCTGTTGGTAAGTTTTTAGTGCGTCTGGGCAAGGCCCTTATGTTGCCGATTGCTGTTTTGCCGATTGCGGGCCTACTCCTGCGCCTCGGGCAGCCGGACTTGCTTAACATCGCCTTTATTTCGCAGGCGGGCGGGGCCGTTTTTACCAATTTGCCCATTATCTTTGCTATCGGCGTGGCCGTCGGGTTCGCCGAAGAAAACCACGGGGCCGCCGCCTTGGCCGCCTTTGTGGGGTATGTGATTTTAACCGCCACCTTAAAGACTTTGGACCCGTCTATTAATATGGATATTTTGGGTGGCATTATTACGGGTGCGGTGGCCGGGTGCTTATACAACAAATACAAAAATATCGCGCTTCCCCCCTATTTGGCCTTTTTTGGCGGGAAACGCTTTGTGCCGATTGTTACGGGCGCGGTATGTTTACTGCTCGCGTGCGTATTTTACTTTGTGTGGCCGCCCATCGGGCACGGTATCAGCGCGTTTGGCAACTGGACGATTTCCTCGTGCAGTATTGGGCTGTTCTTCTACGGGTTGGCTAACCGCCTGCTAATTCCGCTCGGCCTGCACCACATTTTAAACAATTTGGTTTGGTTCCAATTCGGCGATTTTGCTACCGTCCAAAATGGCGTAAGCACGCTGGTGCACGGGGATTTGACCCGCTTTTTTGCGGGAGACCCCACCGCCGGAACCTTTATGGCGGGCTTCTTCCCGGTAATGATGTTCGGCTTGCCCGCCGCGTGTTTGGCGATGATTAAAGCCGCCGACACCGCCCGCAAAAAAGCCACCGCCGGGCTGCTACTGTCTATGGCGTTGACGTCCTTTTTAACCGGGATTACGGAGCCAATTGAATTTTCGTTTATGTTTTTGGCGTTTCCGCTGTATGTATTGCACGCGGTACTCACGGGATTATCATTGGTGGTAATGAATTTACTGCAAGTGAAACTCGGCTTCACCTTTTCCGCCGGACTTTTTGACTACTTGCTTAGTTACGGGCTCGGCACAAACGGCTGGCGGCTACTGCCGGTGGGCCTTGTGTATGGAGTGCTTTATTATTTTGTTTTTTACTATGCCATTACAAAATGGAATTTGCTCACCCCGGGGCGTGAAAGCGTTGTAACTAGCCCAGCAGAACCCGTTCAAGAACAAGAACCCGCACCGGCTATCCAACAGCCGCAAACCAATGAGCCTCTTTCCCGCGGGGAAAAGTATATACAGGCCTTGGGCGGTAGGGATAATATTTTATCGCTGGATGCGTGCGCCACGCGTTTGCGCCTGGAAGTAAAAGACTCTGCCAAGGTGGACGCAAACACGCTTAAACAACTGGGGGCGCGCGGCGTGGTAAACGCAGGAAGCGGCATTGTACAGGTAGTCATCGGGCCGGAGGCGGATTTGCTTTCCTACGAAATAAAAAAGTATTTAAAATAGGGGTTTTTATATATGCGTTTAGTGGTAACCAAAATGAATTTAGGTTTGTGGGCGGCGGCGTACATCAAGGAAAAAATTAACGCCTTTGCGCCAATGCCCAAAAAGCCCTTTGTGCTGGGCTTGCCAACGGGCGGCACCGTGGTGGATATGTACGCCAATTTGCGGCTGTTCTACAAAAACCGCTTATTATCCTTCAAAAATGTAGTTACGTTTAATATGGACGAATATGTCGGCCTGCCACTGGACCACCCGCAAAGTTACCACAGTTATATGCACCGCAATTTGTTTGATGAAGTGGATTTACAGCCCGAAAATACTCATATTTTAAACGGGCAGGCCAAAGATTTAACCCAAGAGTGCACCCAATACGAGGCCGCTATTGCCGCGCTGGGCGGAATTGATTTATTTTTGGGTGGCGTAGGGCGCAACGGGCACATCGCCTTTAACGAGCCCGGCTCGGCCTTTAACACCCGCACAAGGCTTGTTAATTTAACCCCCAGCACCATAGAGGCCAATTCCCGCTTCTTTTTAAACGACCCGCACCGCGTGCCCAAACAGGCTTTGTCCGTGGGTATCGGCACGGTAACGGATGCCAAAGAAGTGCTATTTTTGGCTTCCGGCGCCAAAAAAGCCGAAGCCGTGGCCCATTTAGCCGTCCCGGGCAAGGATTTAAACTGGCCCATTACGGCCTTAAAACTCCACCCGCACGCCACCCTGCTGGCGGACCCCGAAGCGTGCGCCAAACTGCCGGAACCCTTTAAAGGCCAACTGACCGCGCAAATGGCCGCCGCTCCCGCCGGGGCGCATTGGACGCTAAACATAGAGGAATAATATGCAAGATTTACTAATTACCGATACCCGCGCGGTGCTGGCGGGTGAAATTCGTCCGGCCACGCTGTGGCTTTCGGGCGGCAAAATCAAACAAATTATTACGGACGAAACTCCGCTACCCAATGTGCCCGTTTTTAACGCCAAAGGCGCGCTTGCCGTGCCGGGGTTTATTGACCCGCATATCCACGGATTTGCCGGGCACGGGCCCGAAAACGCCACAGTGGACGATTTGCTTGAAATGTCCAAGCAACTGGCGCAATACGGCGTAAGCGCCTTCTGCCCCACCCTCTATTGCGCGCGTCCGCACGAAATGGAAGCCCTTTTAAAAACCTTGCTTCCGGCACTTGGCCGGGAAATGGGCGCACAAATTATCGGGTTTCACTTGGAGGGGCCCTTTATTTCCCCTAAAAAACCGGGCGTAATGAAACCGCAGGACATTGTCCCCCCGCAATTAGCCGATATGGAACGCTTGTACGAGGCGGCCCAAGGGCATATCACTAATATTACCCTGGCCCCGGAACTGCCCGGAATTAGCCCTATTATTGATTTTTGTTTAGCGCACGGGATTTTGGTGCAAGGCGGCCACACAAACGCCACCTACGACGAATTTTTGCGCGGAGCCCAACAAGGCGTAAAACACGCCACACATTTATTTAACGCGATGAGCGGGTTTAACCACCGGGCCCCCGGAGCCGCCGGAGCGGTGCTGATGCACCCGGAAATTTCCTGCGAAATCATCGCCGACGGCGTACACGTCCACCCGGACGTGGTCGGCTTTTTGCGCCAGGTAAAACCGCTTGAAAATATTGTGGCCATTACCGACGCCCTAAAACCTACTGGGCTTACGGACGGGCCGTTTATCGCCAACGGGGAAGAGGTTATTTTGGACGGCGGCGTTTGGAAGCGCAAAACGGACAAGGTAATTGCCGGCTCCGCCCTGACAATGGCACAGGCCTTTAAAAATTTGGTAGCCTTTGGTTACACACCAGCCGAAGCCGCGCAACTGACGAGTACCAACGCCGCGCGCTTATTAGACGTGTCCAACAAAGGGCGGCTAGAAGAAGGCTTTGCGGCGGATGTTGTACTACTGGACCCGCAACTAAATTTGCAAGCCGTCTTTTTAGGCGGAAAAAAGCAATAAAACTAGCGCAAATCCCAAGTGGATGAATTAACAACACTTCCCCCGGCATAACGCTGGGAAGTTTCCGTACCCAACGAGTTACATAACCTACGCCAACGGGCTGGGTTAGAATTCACTGTTTCATTTCCAATAAGACAGGCTCTTTTGGCATCCACACATACCCTGTTATAAGAACTGGAATGGTTATGCGTACGGAAATAGTGGACATCATATGGCTGCCAAGGGGAAATAAAAGAATAGCATTGATTAGTACAGATATACGGATAGCCCCAAGGGTCCCCCGTCGCCCAGCAATCACCGCCCCAACTCTCGGGCTTTTTATACGCATAGGTTTTCGGTATTTCTACATCCAACTGGTCAAAGGTATCCGCGTACTGGCCGTTTGCCAAATAATACGCTTCTTGGGCCTTTTCCACCGCATCCAACAGCGGCATATTGGACGCAAATTTAGACTTATCCACCGCCAACTGATACTGTGGCACCGCCACCACCGCTAAAATACCGATAATGAGAACGACGACCAAGAGTTCAATCAAGGTAAAACCCGCACTTACTGTGCGGAAAGTATTAGACGTGCAGCCATTGGTTGTTAAGCCGTCATCCCGGAAGGTCTTTATCCGGGATCTGTCTTTGTAGTTGTCATCCCAGGCGTGGACCTGGGATCCAGTCTGTTTACTAGAAAAACTCCTTATTTTATTTCTGGATTCTGGGTTCCCGCTCGTATGCGGGCCCCAGAATGACAACAAAGAAAACAGTTGATTCCCGACTACAACACTCGGGAATGACAAAATAGAAGTAAATCCTTTCATTTTTTCTCCTTGTTAAGGCCTTTATATTTGAGCAAAACGGCCTTTTATACGCGTTTTTATACGGCGGATA
>CAVKWQ010000017.1:0-26596 GCA_963660385.1 Muribaculaceae bacterium | reverse complement strand
ATTATCGGCATATTAGCCGCGGCGGCTTTGCCGTCGTACCGGGTGGCGGTGGGGATGAGTCGGGTGTCTTCAATGTACGCCCTTGTGCACGCGGTGGACCAAGCCCAGCAACATTTTTATATGCAAACGGGCCGCTATGCCGCCAACTTGGACGGCTTAATTATTGCTATGCCGTCGGGGTTTAAAAGAACAGATGCGCAGACCATTGTCAGTAATGATATGCGTTGCCACATAGCCATAAAAGATTCCAAAATTTACGCTTTCCAATGCTACGATAATAAAATAGAGGTACTGCTGGAAAAATATTTAACTTCCCCTTATATGCATTGTGCCGCGAACATTGATAAAGAGTTAAGCCTTAGAATTTGCCGTAATATTTCCGGCCGGGAAGAACCCTCCGGGAATTGGACCAATGAGTATGGCAATCAATCCTACTATTACTTTTTAGGCAATTAACTATCTGCGGGTAAACAGGTTCCAAACGGTTTTCCACGGGTGTTTTTGTGGGAAAAATACGTTAAATACAGCCTTTTGTGGCAGAGAATTTACAGCGGGATTATCTATAAAAATAGGTAAATTTTTAGGGGCAATATCCGTAAGTTTTTTTACCTTGTCCCCTGCGGGATAAAAGGCAAAACCTTCTGCCTTTAACCCCAGTTGCGTATGCAAGCGGAAAACGCTTTCCTGCGCCAAATAGGTGGCTTCGCTCTCGGGCACGGCGGATAAATCTTCCCCGTTTAGGCTAATAGCGCCAAAGGAAATAAGCCCACTTTTGGCAAGCATTTTTAAATCTTTTTCGGTTAGCAAATTTTGCCACGGCTCTTGGTGCGGGTTCTGCCACGCATTGTAGGTACTGGTAAGGTTCACAGGCACAAAGAGCATTGCGGGTATTTGAAACTCCTGCAAGAGGGGGAAAATCTCACTAATAAAGGACTTGTACCCACCCATAAACGCTAGTAAAACGGGTTTTTGGGGCAAGTTTGATAAGTCGCCGCGCACCGGGGTAAAATGGTGCTTTCGGAGCCATAAAAGCGTTTTTTTAACTTGCTTGGCACTTGTCCACTCGTTTTTTAAGCGGGAATTTTGGGTCGCCTTGCCGATTTTTTCATAAGCCAAGATAAATAGCGCATTTGGCTTGCGGTGCAAGGTAATTCCAAGCAAAATTCCTGCTAAAATAACGAACCCAAGCGCGAAGTAAAGCATATTATAAGCGGCTTTCCCCGCGGGTGATTTGCAAATAGTAGTCAAACATCGTTTCGCCCCCGCGCGGGAACGCACGGCGCAAGGTGGCTTTGCCGCGCCACGGCCAGGGATTTACGCCTTTTTTTGTGCTGAAATCAAATAGATAGCCTGCCTTAAACACCTGCGGGCGGACGCGCTTATCAAAGCCGCCGGCCCCATAGGGATAACACAACGCCGTAACTGGGCGGCCCAGTTTGTCTTCCAAAATTTGCTTGCTTTGCGTGAGTTCCGTCCAAATTTCCTCGTCGGACAAACTGCGCAGGCGGCGGTGGGAACACGTGTGCGAACCAAAGGTTACAAGCCCGCTTTTTTGCATTTCGTCAATTTGCGCCCACGTCAAATAGCCGGGGCGTTTTTCAATGTAATCGGTAATCAAAAAAATGAGCGCGGGCACATTGTATTTTTTTAAGAGGGGGAAAAGCGTGGTGTAATTGTCCTCGTAGCCGTCGTCAAACGTGAACATTACGGGCTTTTCAATAAGCGATTTTCCTGCCTGATAAGCCGTTTGTACATCGTCTAGCGATACTAAGGTATATCCGCGCGATTTTAAAAATAAAATTTGCCGCTCCAACATTTCCGGGCGCATAGTAAAGGGATATTGCTGTTCGGCCGGGTCGTCCAACACACCAACGTGATGATACATTAACGCCACAAAGCCCTTTCTGGGCGGCAGATACCACGTTTTGCGCAACACCGGGAAACGCCAAAATAAAAACACTACCAAAATAAGCAAAGCCAGCAAACACACGGTCATTTTTCTTTTTGCTCCTGTAATTGCCAAAGTTTGGCGTTTTTAACCAACACATAAAAGGTGGAAAACGCGGCCCAAAACAGCCCGCGCACGCCGTCAAAGATACCTAACTTTAAAATGTAGCGTTTGAAAAATTCAAACGGAAGCGTAAACGCTACTTTAATAAGCGAGAAGCGTTTGCCGTTTTTGTACATTTGTTCCGCCGCCAAGGAGGTATAGCGGTTAAATTTGCGGAAGTAGGTTTCAATAGTGTCGTAGGAATAGTGGTTAATGGCATTTTTTAAGCGTCCGATTTTGCCCTTAACATCTAGCCCCTCGTGCACAAGTCCGCCCACATATTTGGCACTGCCGGTTTTGACCAAGCGCAAATGTGTTTCTTTGTTAAGGCCGCTAAAACGCATTTTTTTGCCTAAAAAGTAGTTGCAAAAGGGAATATCATAACCCGCAAAGGCCGGGTTTTTGACGGCTTGGGCGATTTCTTCTTTGAGTTCGGGCGATAGCGTTTCGTCCGCATCCAGGTTTAGGGCCCAGTCGCCCGTTACCTTGGAAAGAGCATAATTCTTTTGCGAGGTAAACCCGTCAAAGGCGCGGTCATACACTTGCGCGCCCAGTTCGCGGCAGACGAGGGCGGTTTTGTCCTTGGAAAAAGAATTAACGACGATTACTTCGCTCACCAGTCCGCGCGTGCTTAAAATGCACTTGGCGATTTTTGATTCTTCGTTTTTAGCAATAATAAAAAGGGAAATTCTAGGCGTTTTCATATACTTATTATACCATTTGCCTTATATAAAAAGGGGAACCGCAGTAGCAGGGTTTGGGACTACTGCGGTTTGGATGAAAAGGAAATCGTCTTCTATACTAATAGATTACTACTTGCGGGGACCTAAAAACAGGGTCTTTGGACCTATTTTTTTTAAAATAAGTACCTAGAAAAAAATGGGTCCAATGTGCTATAATTTTGGCATCTAGGAGGATACGATGAAGAAACTTTTGTTCCTGCTCCCTTTTCTGTTGGCGGCGTGCACCACATTGCCTACGTCCAGCGAATATTTGCTCCGCGGCGACGGTTATTTTAAAGACGGACACGCGGATAAAGCCATTAAGGCCTACAACCGCGCGCTCAAATTAAACCCGGATAACTTGGAAGGGTACGCTTCGCGCGGGTCGGTATATTTCTTTTTAGGCGAATACGACTTGGCCGAGAACGATTTTTTGCGTGTCCTGCAAGATAACCCCTATCAGGTGGACGCTTATACCGCCTACGCCAGCACTTTGGCTGCCAAAGGGGATTTTGAAAACGCGTTAAGCGTGCTGAATTTGGCTTCTTCCTTAAAGCCGGACAAGGTGGAAATCTTTTTCAGCCGTGGCGGGGTGAACTTTATGCTGGACCGCTACGAAGATGCCGTGCGGGATTACACGTCTGTGATTAACCTGCGCCCTGCGGCCGAGGTGTACAACGCGCGCGGGGCTGTGTATATGAAGATGGGCAAAACGGACCTGGCGGAAAAGGATTTTAACACCGCCAAAAGTGCTAAAATTCCCGAAAAACTGAATATTTATTCAATGGTGGATTAAGCATTTCTCCGACGGAAAAATAAAAAAGTTTGCGCAAACGGTGTTTGTTTTGTTATAATAAATATACAAGATTTACGTCACCGTAGCTCAGTTGGTTAGAGCGAGCGTTTCATAAGCGCTAGGTCGGTGGTTCGAGCCCACCCGGTGACATTTTTTTACGCCCTTTGCATTAGCAGAGGGCGTTTTTCGTGGGGTTTGAAAGGGCCGCCCCAACGCCTAAGCGTTTATGGGGGAAAATCGGGCTGATTTTCGTGCAAAATGCCCCAAAATGTACTATCATAAAGGTACGGAGATAAATATGAAAAAAACCTTCGCTTCTTTTTTTGTGCTTTTTAGCGCCGCCTTGCCGGCGTTTTGCGCTTCTACTTGCGAAACCCGCGTGGATGCGCACCAGGACGCTACTACCCGCCAGCGTGTGCAATATTGCTTAACGCCGGAACAGGCCGCGCCTGTTGCTCCCGGGCCGGAAGTGGTGTATTACGGCGTTTCGTCCGCCAAGCCTGCTGACGCCTCAACCGAGGCTGAAAAACAGCGCAAGCAAGTTTATTTTGATAAAGACGGCGTGGCCGTTTCGCAAAATTATGTGGATACGTCCAAATTCCCCGCTTTCACAAACGATACGCTAAGCGAGCAGGAAAAAATCGCGCTGGAAGAAGCGCAGAAAAAACAGGCGCTCTTGCAGGCCGAACAACAAGCCAAAGCCGCGCAGGAAAAGCCGGCCCGCACAATGTCCGCAGAACAAAAAGTAACCTTGGCGAACGAAACCAAGGCTGGCCTTTTGGCTCGCCAAACTAAGGCCAAACGCTATATGAAAGAGGTTGTCCAGCAGCCGGAGCCGGACGAATTGGCTCAGGCCTATTCCGTAACCCCGCAGGCCAACAACGCGCCGGACGCATATAACCCCAACTATACGCCTGAAACCTATTCCACGCAAACGGCTACCTCTTCCGGTAACGATTTTGAAGCGGACCTGAACGCGGCTACCCCCGCATATAGCGCAGACGGCGCCGCCCCGGCTGGCTTTACGGACCCGACCTTAGCCTCCGACCAGGGGTTTGGCTATAATGCCACGGACCCGGCAATGCAGCAATAACTTGACAATTTAATAAAGGGAGAATAGAATAGTTTTATGCAAGCGATTATTTCTTATTTAAAAAAACCGTATGCCGAAAAGGGTTTTATCGTCGGCACGTTTGACTCGTTGTTAAAACTCCTGGCGCTGTGCGTGTGGGGGTATTTGGCGGTGATTTTGGGCTCCCTGTTATGGGATTCCCTTATGACGGATTACAACCCGCTTAACAAGTTGTGGTGGTTTTCCTACTGCTTTTTTATCTTTTTCGGGGCCACTTGGCTGGCGTACATTGTGCTTTTTGTTCGCAATTATAACGAAGAAGACGCCGAATAAGATACCTTGTTTTAGTATAAGGAAAAACCCCGCCAAGTGCGGGGTTTTTTAATGGAGTGAAAAGCCTTGCAGTTTTTTGCGGGCTTCCTCGCGGTCCTGCTTTAATTGGCTGACTAATGCTTCTAAACCGCTGAACTTGGTTTCCTCGCGCAGTTTATCCGCAAACCAAATGGTTATTTTGCGCCCGTAAATGCTTTGGCGGAAATCAAAAATATTCACCTCTACCAGCGGCAAAACGGTGTGCAAGGTGTTGACGGTCGGGCGGAAGCCGATGTTGCAAAATCCGTCGTAGAGTTTGCGCCCTACGCGCACCTTTACGGCAAATACGCCAAGCGGCAAAATTTTGTAAATGCCCGTATCCAAATTAGCCGTAGGAAAGCCCAATTTGCGGCCTAATTTGTGGCCCTTCACCACCACGCCGGAAAGTTCATACGGCCGGCCTAACAGGGTATTGGCCAGCCTGATATCACCCTGCGCCAGGACCTTGCGGATAAGCGAGGAGGAAATTTTCTCTCCGCCTGCGCGGTAAAAATCTGCCACCGAAAAGGGAATTTTATATTTGGCGCACTCGGCGCGTAAAAAATCTATCCCGCCTTGGCGGTTTTTCCCAAAGGCAAAATCCGGCCCGACAAGGAGCCCGCCCATTTGGTACTTTTCAAGCAAGGTCTGTTCAAAAAAATCTTGCGCAGGCATATTTTGGCATACTTTAAAATCAAGCGCTTTTGCGGGTACTCCCACCCCGTTAAGCAACTGCTTTTTTTCTTTTGGCAAGGTCAAAACGCTCATTTCCGGGTGTTCGGAAAGCAAGGTTTTGGGGGGAAGCGGAAAATAAAGCGCCAGCGGCTTTAACAAAGTCCCGGCGGCCAAGGTTTCCAAATGGCTGAACAAATGGCGGTGCCCGGTGTGGACGCCGTCAAAAGTGCCGATAGTGATAAAATGTTTGCGTTTCATACGTTTACGGGCTCCACGTGCGCGTAGAGCGTGGCGGATTCACAGCCCTTTAACAGGTTGCCGTCAAAGGCGTTTTGTACGCTGTACGGGCCGATTTCAAGCCTTCTTAAAGCGGTTAAATGCCCTGTCGTGCCCAGTTCCTGCGCCAGCAAAAAGCCCAGCGAGCGTACATAAGTGCCGCAAGAGCAATGCACGGTAAATTCAATTTCGTCCGGCTTGGTCAGTTGGACCTTGCGCCACGCCACGGTAACTTCGTTGTAGCGGCGTTCCATTTCTTTGCCTTTGCGGGCGAGTTCGTACATATGCTCGCCACCAATTTTTTTGGCGCTGAAAAACGGAATCGGCTGGCGGATAAGGCCGGAAAGTTTTTTGGCGGCTTCTTCCACTTGCGCTTGGGTAAGCGGGGGAACGGGCAGTTTGTTTATCTCGTCGCCGTGTGCGTCCCACGTGTCGGTTTCCGTGCCCAGTTTTAATACGGCGCAGTAAGTTTTGGAAAGGGTTAAAAATTCGGTCTGCCGTTTGGTGGCTTCTCGCCCGATAAGCAAAATCAAAAGCCCCGTGGCCATTGGGTCCAAGGTGCCGCTGTGGCCGATTTTTTTGGTTTTTAAAACCCGGCGGCACACGGCAATAATGTCGTGCGAAGAAAAATCCGCCGGTTTATCAATCAGCAAAAGGCCGCTCTTCTGCGGTTCAGGCAAGTTTTTTAACGACATCTAATACCACTTCGGCCAGTTCGTCGGCCACTTGTGCAACACTCTTGCCCGTAACTTTAAAGCCCGAGGCCCGCGCGTGCCCGCCGCCGCCAAAGGTTTGGGCGATACGGCTTACGTCCACGCTTCCGCGGGAGCGTAAATTGACGGACACCTTGTCCGGCTCCTCTTTAATAAGGGCGGAAACCTCCACGCCAGGAATCATCGTCGGTTGGCTGACAATCCCTTGCGTTTGGGCGGGCGTGGCGCCAAAGGCTTCAAAATCGTGGTGCGTAAGAATAATTTGGCTGTACTTGTTGTCAAAGCGCATTTCCATTTTTTCCAGTGCGCGGCCCAAGAGTTTTAACTCAATGTAAGATTTGGTAAAGTAAATTACTTGGTTGATTTGGTTCACATCCGCCCCTAAGGCTACCAAGGCAGACCCCACGCGCAGGGCTTCGGCGGTGGTATTGGAGTGAACAAAGCGTCCCGTGTCGGTAACCAAGCCGGTATAGAGGCAGGTGGCTTCGTCGGGCGAGGGGAGTAAATTATCCTCGCCGGAGGCTTCAAAAAATTGGAAAATAATTTCAGCGGTGGAGGAGGCCACGGAATCAATGTGATTGAGGTCGCCGTAATCGTCGCTTACCAAGTGGTGGTCAATGTTAATCAGCGTTTTGGCTTGGCTAAGCACGCTTTCCAAATCGCCGCCGCGTTTGCGGTCGGAGCATTCCAGCAAAATAACGGTGTCAAAATCGGGTTTTTCCGGCAGAACGCCGACGTGGATTTTAGAGAGCCCCGGCAGAAATTTTAAATCATTGCCGATAGCGGGCGCGCAGTAGGCATATACCTCTTTGCCCAAGCGTTCCAAAAGCGAGGTCATCGTAAGCGTGCTGCCCAAGGAATCCCCGTCCGGGTTTAAGTGCCCGGCGATAAAAAATTTCTTTCCGGCGCGCACGGCTTGCCAAATTTTTTCTAGGCTCGCTTCTCTATTTTCCATTTTGTTTTTCCTTTTCAATTACTTGAAAAATGGCTTCCACGCGGGAGGCTTTTTCCGGCGTGTCGTCGTATTCAAACGTAAAGGAAGGAATACGTTTTAAGTGTAAGCGTCCGCGCAGGTCGGCGCCGATTTCCTTGCGCAAAAGCGAAAGGGCGTCTTGCGTTTTTCTTCTGTCCTCGGGGCTGCCGAAGACGGAAAAATATACCTTTGCGTTGGCCAAATCTTTGGACAGGCGCACTGCCGTAATGGTTACAAAGCCGCCAAAATCGCCATTAGCGGCCATTTTGGTGATGAGAGTGTTAATCTCTTCTAAAAAAAGGGTTTCCAAACGTTTAATTCTGTCTATCATATACTTTATTATAGCATTTTGGTTTTTAAGGCAAAAAAATACTTGAAATTATTTTAAAATATATTTAAACTATTTAGGTAGCGCGTTTGGGCGCGCGAAAAAAGACAATAGGAGAATATTATGAATAAAGGTTTCACGTTAATTGAACTCTTAGTAGTAGTGTTGATTATCGGGATTCTGTCCGCCGTGGCGTTGCCGCAATACACCAAAGCGGTGGAAAAATCCCGCGCGACGGAAGCCATTACCCTCTTGGGTAACTTGGCTAATGCGGAGCAAATTTACAAAATGAGCACGGGTGGCTATACAAATGATTTAACTCTTTTGGATATCCAGTTGCCGGGTGTTGATTCTAAGACTCCTACTACTACAAGCACGAAAAACTTTACGTTAACGGTTACGTCTGCCAATAATGCAACTACGTTTGCCGCTAATGCGGTTCGTTCCAATAACGGTGCTGCTATTACTTCTGGCGACAATAAATATGCTATTTTGCTTACTATTGATGCCGACGGTAAGATTACCCGCAAGTGCCAGGAATCCACCTCTTCCACTACGGTAACCGCTATGTGCAAATCTATTTCTAACGGTTCTTCGACTGGCGAAATCAAATAGTTCTACAAGTAGTTTAAAAAATCCCCGGTACTTCTGTATCGGGGATTTTTTCATCAAGTCGTCATTCCCGAGTGTCGTAGTCGGGAATCTGTTTTTGTCGTTATTGTCCCTTACATAACAACAGATCCCCGACTAAATTCCTCGGGGATGACAACAACAACGACAATGACAGATCTTGTAACCTTGCGGGCCGCCAAACTCTCGGGGATGACAACAACGGCAAACAACAATATCCCGTATAAAACTCTATGGGATAACAGTGGAAAAAATGTTTTATAGAAAATATCCTTTCTTTGTCATCCCGTTGTGTGTGGTTGCCCGCTAGGGTTTTCAGAATCTACATCTTGGGTATTTTGTTGTTTATAAAAATAAAGTCATTCTGGAAGGTTTCTGTCCAGAATCTGTTGTTTTCCTCTTTTTTAATAACGACAGATCCTGGACTACGACTTTCCAGGATGACGGCAAGAACTTACAACCTAATCAGAAAACACGGTGAACCGCTATTGAACCTTGGTGCCGTGCTTTTTAAATAAAACCTCAATGTCTTGCGCCAGCATTAAACATCCCTTGGGCTGGCTGTTTAACACTGGTTCAATGGCCTTGGCGAAGTTGTCAATTTTGGCGGGCTCGTCCACCATTTCAATCAGTACCGGGTACTTTTCCACCAGTTCCAAAAAATGTGCCGAGCGCAACTTGGTGCTGGGGCCAAAGCCTAACATCGCGCGGTGCGCGGTGGCGCCCTCTAACCCAAACTCCTGCGCCTTTTTGGCGATAATTTCGTAAAGCGGGACGTGGTTAATCGTGTCCGTACTGCTGACGTAAATTTTGAGTAATTTTGCTTTTTGCATAGTACGCTCCCCCGGGAAAGTATCCCTTTTGGGTATCGTAGCACTTGCGGGGGATAGTTGTAAAGGCTAATTATTTGCCGCGGATACGGCGGATGTGTGCGCGGTGTTCGTCAAACGTGCGGGAAAAAACGTGCCGCCCGCCGTGGTCTGCCACAAAGTAGAGCGCTTCAAAGTTGGGCTGCGGGTTGAGCACGCCGAGCACGGATTCCTTGCTCGGGTTGCAAATCGGCCCCGGGGGCAGCCCCGCGTTGCGGTAGGTGTTGTAGGGGGATTTTGTCCGCAGGTCCGAATACGTCAGGCCCTTTTTCCAGTAGCGGTTTTCCTTTAAATTAAATCCCAGCGCATATTGCACCGTCGGGTCGGCTTCCAAGCGTTTGCCAATGCGGAAGCGGTTTAAATAGACGGCCGCAATTTTGGGGCGTTCGTCGTGCACAATGGCCTCGCGCTCCACAATAGAGGCCACCGTCAAAACCTGCTTTTCGGTTAAGTCCGTTTTGTATTGTTTAAAGAGCGGGGAAATGTGGTTGCGGTACTGCTGCAACATTTCGTCCACCACCTTTTGCGCGGGGGTGTTTTCGGCGAATAAATACGTTGAGGGGAATAAGTAGCCTTCCAAATCCTTTTGGCGGACGATATCCAAAAATGCGTGCGGGTCCGTAATGCCGCGCTCGGCCAAGGCCTCGGCTATTTCCTCGCTTCTCCACCCTTCCAAGACGGTTACTTTTTCGTAATGGGTGCATTTGCCGCTTTTAATACAGTTGATGACCTCAAAGGACGAGGTGTTTTCCCGCAAGTCAAAGCGGCCGGCCTTTAAATCGCGCGCGGAAGAGGTTAAACGCAAAATTAGTTTAAAGAAAAACTGGCTTTTGATAATGCCCTTTTCTTTAAGCGTTTTTGCTACCGCAGAGCCGCTGGCGCCCGGCTCAATGGTTACTACAACTAATTTCCCCTTGCTTAAAAAGCAAGTTTTTACTGCCCAGCAACCACCGATTGCCAGGCAGAAAAACAAGATTAAAAACAAGAGGAGTTTTTTCATTATTTAACCAGTTTAAAGAAATGGCGTTTGCCTACCTGCAAAACGTCGCCTGCTTCAAAGTGCAGGGGGCCGTCTTGCGGTACCTTTTCGCCTTTTAAGCGCACGGCGCCTTGTTCAATAAGGCCGCGGGCTTTGTTCTTGCTTTGGGCCGCACCCGCCGCAAAAATAATGGCGGAGAGGAGCGCGCCGTCCTCGGCTTTAAATTCGGGCATATCCGTGGGGAGTTCCTTTTTGGAGAAGACCTTTTCAAAGTTTTCCAAGGCGGCCTTGGCGGCGTCCGAACTGTGGAAGCGCGTAACCATAATGCCCGCTAATTTCTTTTTGGCGGCCATCGGGTGCATCGCCTTGATTTCGTCCATATTTTCGGACGTTAAAAGTTCGTAGTACATCGGCATTAATTCGTCGGGGATAGACATTAACTTGCCGAACATATCGTTGGGCTCGTCGTTAAGCCCCACATAGTTGCCGTAGGATTTGGACATTTTTTTCACGCCGTCCAACCCTACCAAAAGCGGTACCGTAATGGCTACCTGCGGTTCCTGCCCGTTGTTCTTTTGCAACTGGCGGCCTACCAACAGGTTAAAAATCTGGTCCGTTCCGCCCAATTCCACATCGGCGTGCAAGGCCACGGAGTCCTGCCCTTGGAACAAACTGTATAACACTTCCAAAAGGCTGATGGGGTTGCCCGAAGCCATACGTTTTTTGAAATCGTCGCGTTCCAGTACTTGCGCCACGGTTACTTTTTGCAAGGTTTGGAGTAAATCTTTCCCGGTTACAAAGGGATCCAGCCACTCGCTGTTAAAGCGGATTTCGGTCTTGGACGGGTCCAATACTTTAAAGGCTTGTTCGGTATAAGTTTTGGCGTTTTCCAAAATCTTTTCGCGCGGCAAGACGGGGCGGGTAGAGTCGCGGCCGGAGGGGTCGCCCACTGCGGCGGTAAAATCGCCGATGACGAGCACGGCCTTATGGCCTAAATCCTGAAATC
Source organism: Muribaculaceae bacterium (assembly GCA_963660385.1). GTDB lineage: Bacteria > Elusimicrobiota > Elusimicrobia > Elusimicrobiales > Elusimicrobiaceae > Avelusimicrobium. The sequence continues at coordinate 15,156 of CAVKWQ010000017.1, read as the reverse complement.
TGCGCAAGAGCGAAAGGGCCACGCTGTGCCCCAGGTGCAGGTCGGCGGACGTCGGGTCGCAGCCGAGTTTTACCTTTAAGGTTTTGCCGCTCTCTAATTTTTTGGCGAGGTCCGCCTTGGACACTACGTCCACACAGCCACGCGTTAAAAAGTTGATTTGTTCATCCAAAGTCATTGTTTTCTCCATAATATAAAAACGGGTTATCCTCTATATTTTACCATATACAAACTAAAACCGCCCGGTAATATGCCGGGCGGAAAAAGTTAATACCAAGGCGAACCGAAGCGGTTATATCCGCGCGTGCTCGGCCACAAACACAGCACCAGCGTAACAATGGGCGGAAAAAGCAGGGCCAAAATAAACCACCAGCCGGATAAATCCATATCGTGGAACCGCCGCACGGTGGCGAACCACCATATCAACAACGCCAAGAGTACAAACCCGCTTCCAAAGAACATACCAAGCAGGCCAAAGAGCGAGGTCCCTTCGTGAGGCATCCCCAAGTGGACGAGGAGCCCGCCCAGCGCGTAAAATGCTCCCACAATGCACAAGCGGAGCAAATAACCAAGCCTAGGTAATCTTCCAAAAAATCCCATAATTTCCTCCTATTTAATTTGTAATTGCGCGGCGGCCAAGGCGCGGGGCATTAAAACCCAGCGGGAATAAACCGTTTGTCCCAGCGCAAACAATAATCCTAATACCGCAAAAAGAACCAGCAGCGGTGTTCTTGCGTTCCCAATAGCGGGTACAGCCCCGAAGCGGTTTTCTGCGGGGGTTCCCTGTTTAAAACATAACAATAACCAAATAGCCAGCCCCAAGAGTGTAAACAGCCACCATATTTCTTGTAAAAATAACGATAGGATAGTTACAGGGATAAGATATCCGGCAATCCACCAAGCGGAGTAATTCATATCGTGCAAGCGGCGCGAAAAGGAGGCAAAGGCCAGCCACGCCATTAAAAGGCTAATAGCAAGTTGTATAAGGCTTACCCCTAAACTAAAAAAAGCCGTTCCTGCTGATAAAGCCCCTGAACGGGACAAAGTTAAAGTCTGCAAGGCAAGGGAAAGCAGTCCCAAAAACTGCCACGCGGCCCCTACGCAGGCAAATTCCATACGGCTGCCACGCGGGGCAAAACGAAAATAATGTTTCCAGTTCATATAAGACTCCTTAATAAAAATCGTACGGGTCCGCCGCTACTTTTATTGTAACTTTTTTGGCGGGCGCGTAGGAATCCAGCACCGCCAGCAAATCTAGCCAGCGGGCTTCGTCCGTTTTAAACAGCAAATATTGTTTTTTTAATACATCCGTCTTTTTGGCGCACCACACAGGCCCCAAGACCTCTATGGCGCGGTTGTAGCCCAAACGCTTGATTTGGGCAGTTTCAGCGTTTAAAAGGGCCGTATCTTTGGCCTTAATCAACACCTTAATTAGGCGCGTATAGGGCGGATAGGAAAAACTTTCGCGCAGTAATAGTTCTGTTTCGGCGGCGCCGGTATAATCGCCCGACAAGAGGGGGGAATAATCGTAGGCTTCTTTGTCTGCGGCCTGGATAATCAGCCGTCCGTCCGCCACGCCCGATAAATGCCCGCGCAGCCCAAAGAGCATTTGTCCGTACTTTTCAGATGCGCGGAAATCCGGCCCGTCCAGTTCCAATTCCGCATCCAACACGGCGGCAAGTGTTACTTTGGCCCCGCGCAACGCGCCGGAGGCCAGCCGTGTGCCGACAATAATGTCCGCGGCGCCGCTTTTTAGGGCGTTTAAGGCTTCAAACCCTTGGCCCGCCTTGGTTTTTAAGGTGTCTGAATCCAAGCGCAGGAGTTTTGCCTTGGGAAAGAGTTTTTGCACCTCGGTAACGATTTTTTGCGTGCCGCCGCCGCGGGATTTAAAAATCAGGTTGTGGCATTGGGGGCACTCCTGCTGTAAGGTCTCCGTATGACCGCACTTTTTGCAAACCAGGCGGTCGCCGTGCTCGGGCGTGTTTTCGCGCGATAAAATAGCCCCGCATTTCTTGCACTTGGCGTATGCGCCACAGTTTAAACAATAGTACGCGGTGGAGTAGCCGCGGCGGTTTAAAATTAACAGAGAAGTTTCCTTTTTTTGCAGGTTTTCAGCCAGTTGGCTAACCAAAAAGTCGGACAAAAAGCGGCTTTTTTCGCCTTTTTTATCGGTAATTTTGATTTGCGGTGTGAAATTGTGCCCGGGTACGGCTTCCGTAAACGGAATTTGCAAAACCTGTTTATCCTGCACCATTTTCAGCATTTCCACGCTGGGCGTGGCGGACGCAAAAACCAGCACCGCCCCGTGTGCCTTAGCGCGGAACATTAATAAATCGCGCAGGTGGTAGTAGGGTTTGTTTTCCTCTTGCTTGTAATTGTCGTCGCCTTCGTCCAATACGGCGGCTAAACGCAGGTTTTTAAAGGGCAGTAAAGCCCCAGAGCGGGTGGAAATTACCACGCAGGGCAAGCCGTTGGAAATGGCGGAAAAGTATTTCTTCTTTTTGGATAACAGCATCCGGCTGTGCCAGCAAAATACATTATTGGCCCCAAAGCGGGCTTCGGCCTCGGCAATGAACTGCCGCGCCGCCGCAATATCGGGTACGGTGATTAAAGTTTGCCCGTATCCGGCCAGCACGTCGCCTGCCAGGCGCAAAATGGTTTCCGTCTTACCTGTATAGGACGGTCCGTTAAAGAGCACGGGGTGAAATTCGTAGGCCGGGAACGCGCAGACGGTGTTTAAGGCGTTTTGCTGGGATTTTGTCAGCGTAAAAGCGGGCGTTTTGATGTCAATATGCACGGAAACAGGGGCATTATCCACCTTAAAATAGGGTTGCGGGGGAACGAGTGCAAAAAGGATTTGCCCCACGGGGCAGCCCCAATGGGTCTTCATAAAACGGGTTAATGGAAATAAGTCGGAGCCGAACAGCGGGCGTTCGTCCACTACCGAGGCGATTTCCTTTAATTTCATATCCTCGGGCGCGGTGCGGACCTCGCTCACGGATACAATCATCCCGCCAGTCAGCACGCGGCCAAAGGGGGCGGTTACGCGCACGCCGGGTGCAACCTTGGCGGCCAGTTCGTCGGGCACCAAGTAGTCAAAATCGCGGTCCAGCGGTACGTCAAACACAACTTTGCAGTACATAAAGGATTATTTTGCGGCGCCCTTTAAGCCCAGTTCGGCCATTACCATTTGCAGGTCAATCCAAGCGTCTTTTTTCCAGCTGGGGTTGCGCAACAGGGCGGCGGGGTGGAAGGTGGCCAAAATTTTGACGGGGCGGGGTAATTGGACGCTGTCTAAACGCAAATCGTAAAATTTGCCGCGCAGTGCGCCCAAGGATTTGGCGTCCGAAATAAGCGCCTTGGCCGATACGCCGCCCAGCGCCACGACGTATTTGGGGCAGATAATGGAAATTTGTTTTTCAATATATTTGCGGCAACAGGCGATTTCCGCGGCGTTTGGTGCGCGGTCGTTGCCGTGTTTTTCGGGGTGGAGCGGGTCCGTCATCGGGTGGCATTTGGCAATGTTGGCGATGAAAACCTGCTCGCGCTTTAAGCCCATAGCGGCAATCATTTTGTCTAACAACTGCCCGGCGCGGCCCACAAACGGGCGGCCTTGGCGGTCTTCGTCATACCCCGGGCCTTCGCCCACAAACATAAGGTCCGCATCTACATTACCTTCTCCGGGCACCGCGTTTAAGCGCGAGGAGCCCAGCGGGCAGCGGGTGCAAGATTTAATGGTTTCGGCAAGTTCGGCTAGTGCGGCGGTTTTTTCGGCGGTGGTCATAAGGCTCCCGGGCAAAGTTTCTTGTGTGTCGGCCGGCTGTGCGGCTTCGGCAGACGGTTGAACAGCAACCGCCGGCGGGGGGGTAATGCTTTTAGGCTTGCGGGTAAATTCTACGGTCAGGGTTTCGCCTTCCGGCATTTTGGGCAAGGGTTCGGCCTGCGGGGCGGGATTAGACGGTAAAACAGCGGCCGCGCGCTGGGGCGCGGCCGTTAAGATAAATTCGTCTTCTTCCTGGTTGGCAATAAAGCGTTTTAATTCTCCTGCCAAGCGGCGCAGCGAATCCTGGGCCATATTACAGTTTCATCGGTTCTTTGGCTTTGCGTTCCGCTTCTTTGCGGGCTTCTTCCTGGGCTTTGAGTTCGGCTTCCAGGTTCTTCTTGCTCACGGTTAAAACTTCTTCTTTGGAAACGCGGTTGGACAAAATGTCGTCCAGCGCCACTTTGATAACGACGGCGTTGGGCTGGTTTTTGTATTCGTCTTTCTTTTTGAGTTCTTTGGCCCACATAGATGCCAAGACGACTACGTCGTAGCGGTCGCCGTCAAAGTTCATAAGTTTGGCATCAAATTCTTTGTCGTTTTTAAAAGACATATTATCCCTCGCAAGTTTTATTTTAGATTTTTAATTTTTAAATCTTGTCTGCATACGCGGCATTGTTCCGCGGCTACAATCCCGGCCATTTTATCTACGGCCTCGGCCAGTTCGTCATTGAGCAAGGCGTAGTCGTAGCGGTCCAGTTCCTGCATTTCTTTTTTGGCCGTTTCCAAGCGGATTTCAATATCCTGCGTATTGTCGTTGCGGCGCAAAATGCGGTTTTTGAGTTCCTTTAAACTCGGCGGCACGATAAACACGGTGGCCGCGTCCGGGTATTGGGCTTTTACGGTGCGTGCGCCCTGTACATCAATAACCAAAATGGGGCAAATGCCTTTCTTCATTAGGTCATCCACCGATTTTTTGGGAATCCCGTAATAGTGCGTATGCACTTGGGCCCACTCCAACATTTGGCCTTTTTTAATGGCCTGCTCAAATTGTTTAATCGTCCAAAAGTGGTAGTCCACGCCGTCTTTTTCGCCGGTTCTGGGCGCACGGGTGGTGGCGGTAATCACGCGCGAAACGGATTTGTCGCGCTTTAAGACCGCATCTACAATCGTAGTTTTACCTGCCCCGGAGGGCGAAGAAACAATAATAGGAAAAGACTTCATTGATATATTTTAGTAAATATTTAGCCCCGGGTAAAGTTCCCGGACTGGGGCTTTTACATTAAATAAGCCCGTTTGTCCATTTCCACGGACAGCACGCCCGGCACTTTTTTGTAATATTTTATGGCCTTTGCGGGCGTTTTGTTATCGGGCACGCGCAGGGCGGCGCCGTTTAAGTTTTTATAATCGTAAATAATTTCCGAGCCGTACTTTTGCGCGGCCTTAAAAAGAGGCTCTTTGCCTACTTGGGCATCATAAAAAATAATTAAGGTGCGGTTTTGGGGTTCTTGGCTTTCTGCCGTTTTGGGGGCCGATTGACAGGCCGCCAGCGAAAACAAAACCGTAAAAATAACGAGTAATTTTTTCATACTTACATTATAGCAGAGTTTGGACGAAAATTTAGGCATAAGAAAACCCCTCGGCTTACGCTTTGGGGTTTTCAATGTGTTGTGAGCGGCTTGCGCTTGAATTAAGATTTACATCTTAATTCTGCGCGTTACGTTATCTTTGCGGAAGCATTCAATCACGTCGCCTTCGGCTACGCCCTTGAAGCCTTCAATCAAGATACCGCACTCATATCCTTTTTCAACTTCCTTTACGTCGTCCTTGAAGCGTTTTAAGCCGCCGATTTTACCGTGGCCCACTTCTTCGCCGTTGCGTTTTACGCGCACTTCGTAGCCGCGGACTACTTTACCGCTATCTACGAGCGAGCCGGAAATCAAGCCGGAACTGAGTTTCATTACCTTTTTGATGGTGGCCGTACCTACAACCGTTTCCACCACGTCGGGTTCCAACAAGCCTTCCATAGCGGCCTTGATATCTTCCAACAGTTCAAAGATAATGGTATAAAGGCGGATTTCAATGCCTTCGCGTTCGGCTTCGGCGTGGGCTTTGTTTTCTACGTCCACGTGGAAACCGATTACCACCGCGTTGCTGGCCTTAGCGAGCAAAATATCGGACTCGTTAATATTGCCCGGAGCAGAAAGGATAATATCCAGTTCCACCTCGTCGGACGGAATACGCAACAGCGCGTCTTTAATGGCTTCAATGGAGCCCTGTACGTCGGCCTTTAAGATAAGGCTCAACTTTTTGACGCGGTTGCCGTTTTCGTCCTTTTGCGCCAGGTTCATTAACGAAACTTGTTTGCGGTGCGCTTGGGAGTCTTCTTTTTGCGCCAGTTTGCGCTTTTCGGCGGCGTAGCGGGCTTCCTTTTCGCTCTCCATAATGTAGAGCGTATCGCCCACTTGCGGCGGTTCGCCGTTGATACCTAAAATCTCCGCAGGAACACTGGGGCCGATTTTTTGGTAGCGTTGGGAGTTTTCGTCAATCAGCGCGCGGATGCGGCCATAGTTGGTGCCCACGAGGAACGGGTCGCCGACCTTCATCGTGCCCTTTTGCACGAGTACGGTGGCTACAACGCCGCGTTTGTTATCGCGTTTACTTTCCAAAATGACACCCACGCCCGGGCGGTCCGGGTTGGCTTTGAGTTCCATCATTTCGGCCTGCAAGGAAATCATTTCCAAGAGTTTATCAATATTGATATGTTTTTTAGCCGAAATTTCTACATAAATGGTGTTGCCCTGCCACTCTTCGGGCACTAAACCGCGGGCGGCCAAGTCCTGCTTGACGCGGTCCGGGTTGGCGCCGGGAAGGTCAATTTTGTTAATTGCCACAATGATAGGGGCCCCTGCGGCTTTGGCGTGTTCCATAGCCTCAATGGTCTGCGGCATAATGCCGTCCGTGGCGGACACAACGAGTACCACGATGTCCGTGGCCTGCGCCCCACGCGCACGCATTGCCGTAAAGGCTTCGTGCCCGGGGGTATCCAAGAACGTCAGGGTGCCGCGCGGCGTGGTTACGCGGTACGCGCCGATATGCTGCGTAATGGCGCCCGCTTCACCCGCGACGACGTTGGACTTTCGGATAGCGTCCAAAAGGCTGGTCTTACCGTGGTCCACGTGGCCCATAATGGTGATAACCGGGCTTCTGGGTTTTAACGAGGCCGGGTCATCCGGCGTTTCCATAAGAGCGACGGTTTCTTTGCTTAAATCTTCTTCCGCCAGTTCCGCCTTAAAGCCGCACTCGTCCACAATCAGTTCCAGCATATCTTTTTCCAAGCGCTGGTTAATCGTGGCGAAGATGCCCATCATCATTAACTTTTTGATAAAATCGTTCGTTTTGATGTTCATCTTTTCGGCCAATTCTTTTACCGTGGGCTGTCCGACAATGCGGATTACCTTCGGGTCGTTGGCCGGAGCCGCTTGCACCGGGGCTTCGTTATGATGATGTCCGTGTCTCGGACCCTGCGGGCGGCTGTTTTGTCCTTGCGGACCCTGCGGGCGGCTTTCCTGCGGGCGGTCCTGCGGACGGCTATTCTGTCCTTGCGGACGGTTACCTTGGCCCTGCGGACCTTGCGGTCTGGCGTTCTGTTGTCCCTGCGGGCGGTTGTTTTGCACCGGGGCAGGGCGGTTATTTTGCGGCGCAGGCTGTTGCACGGGTGCCGGTTTAGGGGCAGCCGTTACTTGCGCGGGTTTCGGCGCAGCAGCCACCGGGGCCGGCTTCGGCGTATTTTCAACCGGGGCCGGTTTTACCGTCGTTTTTTGTTCCGGCTGGTGGGCGGGTTTCGCTTCCACCGCGGGTTGAACGGGGGCCGCTTGCACGGTTTCCGCTTTTACTTCTTCGGCAACGGCTTTGGCGGTTGTTTTTTTAGCGGTCGTCGTTTTGGCGTGCGTTTTTCTAACTGTCGTTTTTTTGGCGGCAGTTGTTTTAGCGGTCGTTTTTTTAGCCGTAGTTTTTTTGGCAGCCGTTGTTTTGGCGGTTGCCTTTTTAGCGGTCGTCTTTTTTACAGCCGTTTTCTTCTTTGCGGAGGATTCTTCGTCGGTATTAGTTGTTTTCTTTGTTGTCATTAGTTTCCTCCTGCGTGGACTTGTCCGCTAAGTATTTTTTAGCGCCTTCAATAATTTTGGCGGCCGTTTTCTCGCCGATGCCCTGCACGGTGGACAAGTGTTCCACGTCCAGCGCGGCAATTTGTTCTACGGTCGTAAAGCCGGATTTCTGCAAGACTTCCGCCATTTTGGGGCCGATACCTTCTACGTCAGCCAAGGTGGCCTGTACGGCGGCGGTGGCTTCTTTGCCTTCCTTCGCTTTTTGGGATTCGCTCTTTACTTCCAAGTTCCAACCCGTAAGTTTGGAGGCCAATTTGATGTTCTGCCAATCTTTACCAATGGCGATAGCCAACTGGTCGTCCGGCACGATAACGGTGGCCTTCTTTTCGCTCAGGCTTTCAATCTTTACAAAATCAGCCTTGGCCGGGGCCAAAGAGTTCATAATAACGGTGGAAATATCATCGGAATAGTTGATAAGGTCAATGCGTTCGCCGGAAAGTTCGTTCATTACCGCGCGGATGCGGATGCCACGCATACCGACGCAAGTGCCGATAGGGTCAATCTTGCTGTCAATGCTGGCCACCATCACTTTGGCGCGGAAGCCGGGGTCTCTCTGTACGTTTTTGATTTCCACAATGCCTTCGTTGATTTCGGGCACTTCCACTTTAAAAAGTTCTTCTAAGAACTTGCCGTTGGCGCGGGACAAAATAACGTAAGGTCCACGCTGGCCTTTGTCCATTTTGAACGCGGCGGATTTGTAGCGGGAGAGAACCGGGTCGTCGCCGATGTTGGCCAAATCGTTTTGGTTAAGCACCTTGGCGATAATGGCTTTTACGCGGGAACCGTTTACATAGCGTTCCTTTTTGATTTGTTCGCAATACGGCAAAATGGCTTCCACCTTGCCTAAATCTACGATGATGTCGCGGTCGGAGAAGCGGCGCACTGAACCCGTGATTACTTCGCCTTCGCGGGGTTTAAATTCTTTATAAAAATTGTCGCGTTCAATACCGCGGACCTTTTGGATTAACACTTGTTTGGCGATTTGCGCCGCAATGCGGGAGAAATCTTCCACTTCCAAGGTAATGGTTACCACGTCGCCGGCTTTGGGGGCCTTTAAATATTTTTTGGCACCTTCTACGTCAATTTCCATTTCGGGGTTGGTTACCACATCTACCACGTTTAAGGTTTGGAACGCCTTAATAGAGCCGCTTTCCACGTCAATCTTGGCGGAAATTTGGGCGGTTTTGCCCAAGTTTTTGCGCAAGGCGGAAACGAGGGCGTCTTCAATCGTTTTTAAAATGTCTTCGCGTTTGATGTTTTTTTCTCTTTCCAAACCTTCCAACGCTAAAACTAAATCTTTTGCACTTCCTTCCATTTTGATAATCTCCTTATAGTTGCCTGGTTTAATACCGCGGCGGGGTTAAAATTCAAGGACCGGGTCCAGATTGGCCTTCTTGATATTGTCGTACGCGAAGCGGAACTGGTTGGTTCCGTCATCAAGCACAAAGTGGTCGTCGTCCGCCGAGGCGATAACGCCCGTAAAACTGCCGCGGCCTTCCAACGGAATTTTAAGCACAACTTTGGCGCGTTGGCCGACGAAGCGTTTAAAATGCGCGGGCTTTTTAAGTACGCGCTGTAAGCCGGGGGAGGATACCTCCAAAATATAAGCGCCGTCAATCAAGTTTTCCATTTCCAAAATGGAATCAATCTTGTCGGTCAGTTCGCCGCAGTCGTCCAGCGTTACGCCGCCGGTTTTATCTACGAAAAACTGTAAAAGTTTCTTTTTGCCTTGGTTTTGGATGATTAAATCCACCAGTTCCACGTCTTGCTGGGCAAGGGCGCGGGCTACGGTTTCTTCAATGGTTTTGGGGTCTCTCATATCTACTCCTTTTGTAGAGCCTTATTAAGGAAAGAGCGGCTTGTTGCCAAGCCGCTCTTTCTAGAACACTCATATCATAACATATAGGGAGTGATGTGTCAAATCCGGCTTGCCGGAGATTAGTTTTTTAGATGTTGGAGCGAATTTAACACCGCTTGATTTATACGCAGGGCCACATTTTTATATTCTCCTAAAAAGGCCACATTGCGCTCTACAATATTTACTCCGATAACGGTGGAAAGGTCTTTGCTAAATAGCAAGGGACTGCCGCTGTTTCCGGCCACAAAATCGGCGTTGTGGTATATAAATTCTGCTTCCACCCGGCCCACTTGCCCGGAACTCTTCCACAAGGTTTTGGAAGGTTTATCCTGCCCGCGGCCGATTAAGGTTACCGCGGCATTTTTTAATTGGGCGTCTGACGGTACGGCCATTTTCAGCCAACCTGTTTTGTCCCCTAAATCCGTATCCAGTACCAGTAGGCCGTAGTCGTGCAGGCTTTCCTCGCGCACATTATTACTTTGCTTGTGGATAGCGCTTATGTAGGCTTTCGGAACCACCGTTTTTATAACATTTGCCGAGAGATATTCTTTGGCTGCGGCTTTGGCCATAAGGCGTTGCGCCAGCAAGGCTGACGTTTGTTCCGCTTTATTTTTGGGGGTTTCCTTGCGGGCGGTGGCAGGGGTGAGTTGCGGTGGCAGGCCGACCGCGTAAACTTTTAATTTTTTTTGAAAGGCAGTATCGCTGTATAAGCAATGTGCGGCGGTCAGCACCAAATTTTTGCCTACCAGCGCTCCGGAACACCATAAACGGCCGTCTTTTTCTATAATTATGGCGGCCTTTTCCGGCCCGGCGGCTTTGTTTGTAATATTGATACGGTCATCCTTGCCGATAATAACCGCGGGTATAGCGGAAAAATCCCGGGTGGTAGTGGCTTGTGTCCTTACATCAAATTCCGTCCACAGGTTTGCCTGTGCCTGGGCGCCTGTGGCCGTAAATAAAACCATAAACAGAAAAATAATAGTTCTTTTCATACGCGTTCCTATTAAAATTATATTTTAGCATACCTGTTTTAGCGGGTAAAAACAAGGGCCTTTCGTCCTAGGTCGCCTAGGCCCAGCCCCTACAAAAGGTATAATAACTATATGGCAACTACTTTTATTCAATTATCCCCGGCGCGGGCCAAGCAGGCTTTTGCGCTGGTGGAAGAGCGCGTAACTTGGTTTGAAAACAACAGTATTGACCAATGGGCCCGCGCGCATTATTTATCACATTATAATTTAGCGTATTTTGAGCAGGCCGCCCGCCGCGGGCAGTTGTGGGGCTTGTTTGAAGGTGCCCGCTTGGTGGCTTCGGCCGTTTTATTAGACGGGGACCCTCGTTGGCAAGATTATGAAAAAGCCCCCGCGTGGTATGTACACAACTTGGCCGCCGCAGTGGATAAGCCGGGCGCGGGAGCCGAATTTCTGCGCCAAGCCGAGGTAAAAGCGCGCGAAAATAAAAAGCATTATTTACGGCTTGATTGCAAGGCCGGAGCGAAAAAAATTAACGCATATTACGAGGAAAAAGGTTTTGCCTATGTAGGCGAGTGGGGGGAAGATTCCTACAAGGGCACGCTTCGGCAAAAGGAGTTATAAGGTGTCTATAAAAAAATATCCGGCCCGGGGTGATACCCGGATTTTTTATGCAAACTAACCCCTTTTTGCGGTTGCGCGCGGGTGAAGCGTTGTTTAAAATGAAAGGGTAGCAGCAGTAACCAAACAGCAGTATTTTACAGGGGGAAAAATGAAGAAAACTGTATTAATTGCGGCGTTGGCGCTGGTGTTGGGTGCCTCGTCCGTTTCTGCCCAAGGGGGCAAATCGTCCGGTGCGGCTTACCAACATAAAGCCGGTGCCGCGGCCACGCAAAAGGCCAACCAAGCGTCCTTGAAGAAGGGCGAGCCCAGCCTTAACGCCAGTACCACTACTACAAATGTGTATAAAGTGTCCGAAACCAACAAACGTGGTACTTCGGACTATGGGGTAATGGAGCAAACGGTTACAAACTCCAAGGGTTCTACCACCACCAACGCGGTACTGTATGACGAATATACGCCCAGCAAGGCTGCGCGCGTGAACGAGCGGAAGATGGAAGTATCCGTGGCGGGTGGTGTGGCTTATACGTTTAATAAAGACGACCGCAAAGACCGCTACGCCAAAAACGGCTTCGGTGCGGACGTGAGTATGCTGTGGAATATGACGCCCAACTTTGCAATGGGGCTTGATTATATGATGCTCCACCCGGGCACCAAGAGCCACAACAAAGACGGCGTTGCCCGCAACTATAAGGACCTCTACTTGCACTCTGTTGCCTTGGGCGGGCGCTACACCTTAAACGCGTGGGATAATTGGCGCGTTTACGTGCCGATGGGCTGGGGGATGATGCAAGCGCGTATGAAGACCACCACCGATACGGCAAGCGACCGTTCCAGCAAAGACAAATGGGGTACGGGTTTTTACGCGGGTTTAGGTTTGCAGTATGACATTTCCAGCGATTTGTTCGCCGGGTTGGAATACCGCTATACCTATGCGTTTATCAGCGATAAACATCTGTCCGACTTTGGACGCGACAAGGACCTGCAATTCCACTCGCTCTTTTTGCGGCTTGGTATGCGTTTTTAAAAGCGTGTAAAGTCTTAAACAGAAGGGGAACCTGTGCTGCGGGTTCCCTTTCTTTTTGTTTGGAAAGGGCGTTTGTTGGCTGGTACACTTTAAAAGGGCTTGACTCGTTTTTTTTTTTTGATAAATTTTGAGTTGTAGCAAAATTTATCAAAAATGGTGGGTATAATGAAAAACGCGTGTATGGGCCGATTAGGTTGGTTATTAGGAGAATTGAATAAAGTATTTTTTCCTTTGTCATCCCCGAAGGTTTCTGTCGGGGATCTGTTTTTATTAAAAAAGGAAAACAACGGATTCCCGACTACGACATTCGGGAATGACGACGCAAACAACAGATCCCGTATAAAGACACTACGGGATGACGGCTTAACGGTAAGTGGCCGCACGGCACCAGCCGGGTTTACCTTAATTGAATTATTAGTCGTTGTCCTCATCATTGGCATATTGGCGGCGTATGCTGTGCCGGAGTACCGGGTGGCGGTGGGCGTAAGCCGTATGGCCGCTATGTATGGCATTGTGCGCGGAGTGGACGAGGCCCAAAAGGTGAAGCAAATGCAGACTGGGCATTATGGAAATTTTAAAAATTTATCCGTATCTTTCCCGCCGGATTTTAGGGTTTCGGCTAACGGATATGGGGCTGAAAACGGCAAAATTTCGTGTGGAATTATTAATTATAAAGGCTCTATTGCTATTCGGTGTGATGACCTTATCCGCCATTTAAGTTTGGAGAAATACCATAATTCTACTTGCTACCGCTGTTGGACCAGAACGGAGGACAAACTGGGCCACCGCATTTGTTCCAGTTTTTCCGGATTAGAAACTTATAATAGTTATAACTTGGGGCACACATCGGAATCCTATGACTTTAATTGTGCCCAGTAATTGGGCGCGCGCGTCTTATACACACAAAAAACCCGGCACTTGGCCGGGTTTTTGCTGTACTAAAATAAGTTTATTTGCCCGTGGCGGCTAATAACTTTTCCACCGCTTCGGACAAGTTCCAGCGGACGGCTTCTTTATCAGTGCGTTTTTTATATTCGCATTGGCCGTCCTTCACCGTGCGGCTGCTGACCACCAAGCGGTGCGGCAGACCGATGAGGTCCATATCTTTGAACTTAATGCCCGCGCGTTCGTCGCGGTCGTCCAACAGCACGTCTAACCCTTTGGCTTCCAAGGCGGCGCAAATTTCGTCCGCGTGCTTTTTAACATCGGGGTTGGAGTGGTAATCAATGGCGACAAGGGCCACATCAAACGGAGCCAACGGAGCGGGCCAAATAATGCCGTTGTCGTCGTGAGACTGCTCAATGGCGGCAGCCACCACGCGGCCTACGCCAATGCCGTAGCAACCCATAATCATCGGCTGGGCCTTTTGGGTTTCGTCCAAGAAAGTGGCGTTCATCGCTTTGGAGTATTTGGTGCCCAGTTTAAAAACGTGGCCTACTTCAATGCCGCGCGTAAAGGTAAAGGGTTTGCCGCAATGGGGGCAAATATCGCCCGCGGAGGCAATCTTCAAATCGCAATACGCATCTACCTTAATATCGCGCAGGGGGGTAACGTTCTTCATATGCACATCTTTTTCGTTCCCGCCGGACACGCCGTTAATCACGCCCTTTACATAGTTGTCGGCGTAAATGGGCAGTTCGGGGTGTTTTTCCTTTAAGCCTTGCGCACCCGCAAACCCCACAAAGGAACCCGTAACCTTGGTATAGGTTTCCTCGTCGGCCTTTACCAGTTCGGTGCACTTTAAGAACGCACGGAATTTGGGCTCGTTAAGTTCGTGGTCGCCGCGCATTAAGGCTACCACGGGTTTGCCGTCCGCCATAAAGAGGAGAAGTTTAATCAGTTTAGAGGTCGGCACATTGAGCATTGCGGCCACATCTTCAATAGTATAAGCCTTGGGGGTGGCTACCTTTTCCATAGGCAAGAGTTCGGCCTCGTTTACGGGTGGAAATTCCGGGCATTTGACGGCGGCTTTTTCCGTATTGGCGGCGTAACCGCAGTCGGAATCCGCGATAGCGTCTTCGCCGTTGTCGGCCAGCACCATAAACTCGTGGGAGAAATTCCCGCCGATAGCCCCGGTGTCGGCTTCCACGGCTTTAAATTTAAAGCCACAGCGCGTAAAAATGCGCTGGTAAGCATCGTACATTTTTTTGTACCACTCGTCGGCCTGCGCGTCGGTGGCGGCGAAGGAATAGGCGTCCTTCATATAAAACTCGCGGGAGCGCATTACGCCAAAGCGGGGGCGGATTTCGTCGCGGAATTTGGTGGCAAACTGGTACAGGCAGACCGGGAGTTGCTTGTAAGAAGATAAATCCTTGCGCACAAGGTCGGTTACTTCTTCCTCGGCGGTGGGGGAAACGCAGAAGCCCGCGCCCTTGCGGTCTTCCAGTTTTAACAGTTGGTCGCCAAAGTGCGCCCAGCGGCCGCTTTCTTCCCAAAGTTCCTTGGGTTGGATAATAGGCATCCAAATTTCGTTGGCGCCCGCGCGGTTCATTTCCTCGCGGATGATTTGCTCTACTTTTTTAAGCACCTTAAAGCCGAGCGGCAGCCACTCATAGAGGCCGCTGCCCAACTTGCGCACGAGGCCGGCGCGAATCATTAATTTGGCGGAAAGGTTATCCGCATCCTTGGGGGCTTCCTTTAACGTAGGAATATAATAGTTTGATAATTTCATTTTGTGTCCTTTATGTAATTTCTTGTAAAGTTATTTCTTCCAGGTGTTGATTTTGTCAATTAAGAAATCAACCCATTTTTCTTGC